>CAZHMJ010000167.1:0-10998 GCA_964533805.1 uncultured Anaerolineae bacterium
CACGGAAGACCTGGGGCCGCTCAGCCGCCCGGTGAGCGTGGCCGAGCTGGCCCAGGCGCGCGCCCAGGCCGAGGCCGAGGGCCTGCGCCGCTTCGACGAGCGCCATTTCCTGTTCGGTTGAGGTTATCATGCGCCGTTGCCCGGAGGATCGATCATGCCCGCCTCTCGTCCCGATGCCGCTGACCTGCTCGCCATGCTGCGCGACCCGGCGCGCAGTCCCGCCCAGCACGATGAAGCGGTGCGTCAGTTGAGCCGGGTGCGCGAGGAAGCGATTCCGGGCCTGATCGCGCTGCTGACCGAGCCGGACGCGGGCGTCCGGGGGAGGGCGGCCGCCGCCCTGGGCCGCTGTGGCTCGAAGGCGATCCCGGCCCTGCGCCCCCTGCTGGACGATCCCGATCCCGGCGTGCGCGGCGCGGCGGTGATGGCCCTCGGCCTGACCCGGGTGGGACGGGCCGCGCGGCCCCTGGTCGCCGCACTGGGCGATTCCGAGGCCGACGTGCGGCGCAAGGCGGCGGTCGCGCTCGGCTGGCTGGGCAACAGCTACGCCCTGGACGCGCTCGAAGCCGCCCTGCAGGACGCGGCCCCCGATGTGCAGGAGGCTGCCCGCGTGGCCCTGGCTCGTATCCGTGCCCAACAACGGCCAGACTGAGGAAAGGCATCTCACTGCGGAGAACGCAGAGGACGCGGAGGAAGACAATTTTGAGAAAGCCTCTCTGCACCGCCGTTTTTGTAAGTTCAGTAGGCCACAATCCATGATTTTCGCGGGGCATTGCTCCCCCTCGCCGCTTGCGGGGAGGGGGCCGGGGGGTGAGGTCGCGCCTTTCGCGGTGAGATTGGTTTCGGCGTTGCCGTGCGTTCTCCCAACGCACTCTTGAATCCCCCGCTCGGATCGGCTAGAATACCCCGTCGGGTCGCTGGCCCGGCAGGTTTGCCTGCCTCGCGCCGGGCGGCCACATCACACACACCCGGACTGAACCTGTGTGTCCCGCGCCGCGGGATGAGGGTTTGGGCTGAGGGGTGTGAACGCCAAACACAACTTGTTCAGGAGGAATTCCAAATCATGGTAGATGTCTCCATGCGGGCTTTGTTGGAGACGGGTGTTCACTTCGGGCATCGCGCCCGTCGCTGGAACCCCAAGATGAAGCCCTACATCTTCACCGAGCGCAATGGCATCCACATCATCGACCTGCAGCAGACCGTCAAGCAGCTTGAAGACGTCTGCGAAGTGGTCCGTGACAAGGTCGCCCGCGGCGGCGTCGTGCTCTTCGTGGGCACCAAGCGCCAGGCGCAGGAAACCATCATGCAGGAAGCCATGCGCTGCGAGATGCCCTACATCAACAACCGCTGGCTGGGCGGCACGCTGACCAACTGGCGCACCATCCGCGAGCGGATCGAAGCCCTGAAGACGCTGGAGCGCCAGCGCGACGAGGGCATCTGGGACAAGCTCAAGAAGAAGGAAGCCCTCCTTCTCCAGCGCAAGGTGGACGGACTCCAGGACCGCCTGGGCGGTATCCGCGAGATGCGCGGCCTGCCGGACCTGGTCTTCGTCATCGACGTGAGCCGTGAAGCGACCGCCATCAAGGAAGCCAACACGCTCAATATCCCGGTCATCGCCGTGGTCGATACCAACTGCGATCCCGACTCGGTCGACTATGTGATCGCGGGCAACGACGACGCGATCCGCGCCATCCGGATGCTGACCAAGACGATCGCCGACGCCGTGCTGGAAGGCCGCGACATGCGCAAGGCCTACCTGGACGACCAGGGCGTCGTTGAGGAAACCGGCCCCTTCACCGATCGGGAAGAGGAAGAGGACGACGAGGCGTATCTCGGCGCGGCGACCCTGGCCAAGCTCAAGGGCGCATCCGACCTGTTCGAAGAAGATGAAGACGCCGACGAGGCCTAATCGTCCGGGCGTCCGTTTGTGGCGAGTCTCACGAGAGGGACAACTCTGATGGAAATCACGGCCAAGATGGTCAAGGACCTGCGCGACATGACCGGCGTGGGACCGTTGGATTGCAAGAAGGCGCTGGCCGAGTTCGATGGCGATCTGGAAAAAGCCGCGACTTACCTGCGCGAAAAAGGTCTGGCCAAGGCGGCCAAGAAGGCCGGCCGCGCCACCAACGAAGGCCTGATCGAGATCTACCAGCACCACAATCATCGCGTGGGCGTGATGCTGGAACTGAACTGCGAGACGGACTTCGTCGCCAAGACCGAGAAGTTCCAGAGCCTGGCGCATGGCCTGGCCCTGCACATCGCCAACCTCAGCCCCAAGTACGTCCGGCGCGAGGATGTCCCGGCCTCGGTCATCGAAGCCGAAGTGGCCATCCAGCGCGCCCGCGCCCTGGAAGAGGGCAAGCCGGCCAACATGGTCGACAAGATCGCCGAGGGCCGGATGGCGAAGTTCTACCAGGATATCGTCCTGCTGGAGCAGGAATATCTCATGGAAGAGGGCAAGACCATCTCCCAGCTCGTTCAGGAGCTGATTGCCGACGTGGGCGAGAACATCCAGATCGCGCGCTTCGTGCGCTACGAGCTGGGCGAGAACATCGAAACCGGCGAGGAAGCGTAAGCCGCCATGATGCAGCCGGGTCCCAAAGGCCGTGTTGCTCTCCGGTGGGAGACCTGGGTTTGATATGGATGGTTGGAGGGGGATTAGATCGCTAATCCCCCTTTTTGTTGTCGGACGGTCCGGCAGGCAGCCCCGCGTGGAGACGATGGGAGAAGAATTCGATGACCCAGACCAACCAGAATTCGATCTACCGGCGTATTTTGCTCAAGCTGAGCGGCGAAGCCCTGTCCCCGTCCAACGGCGGCATGGGCATCGACCCGGATCAGGCGGCGTTCATCGCCCAGCGCGTCAAGGCCGTGGTCGACCTCGGCGTGCAGGTGGCGATCGTGATCGGGGCAGGCAACCTGTGGCGCGGTGCCGTCGGCGTAGCGCGTGGCATGGACCAGAGCACCGCCGACCATATGGGCATGATCGCCACGGTCATGAACGGCCTGGCCCTGCAGGACGCAATGGTGCGGATCGGGATCACGACTCGCGTCCAGACCGCGATCGAGATGAACCGGGTCGCCGAGCCGTACATCCGGCTGCGGGCCATCCGCCACCTGGAGAAGGGGCGCGTGGTCATCCTGGCCGGGGGCACGGGTAGCCCGTACTTCACCACCGATACCGCCGCCGCCCTGCGCGCGGCCGAGATCGATGCCGACCTGATCGTCAAGGCCACCAAGGTCGACGGAGTCTACACCGCCGATCCCAAGAAGGACCCGACCGCGACCCGCTTCGACGCGCTGACTTACGAGTCCTGCCTGGAGCGCAAGCTGGAGATCATGGACCTGACGGCCTTCACCCTGTGCATGGAACACAAGATGCCGATCATCGTGCTCGATTTCTGGGCCCCCGGCATGCTGGAAGCCGCCGTGCGCGGCGAGGACGTCGGGACGCTGGTGGCCGACGCGGCGCGTGTGGCCGCCCGGTAGGGGAAAAGCGGAGACAAGCGGCACGAGGCAGGGGACTTCAGCCCGATTTTTGTGGTCGCTGTTAGCTGATTAGCTGATGGCTGACCCCTGCTTTTCGGGTGGGTTGCTCTTAAACGCACCCCAAGATACAATCCGCTGTGTAATGATCCGGAACTATTGACCGGGAGGGACGACAGTGGGTCGCTGGCCAAACAAATACGTCATCGGCCTGACGGGTAATCTGGCGATGGGCAAGAGCCTGGTGCGCCGCATGCTGGAGCACCTGGGGGCCTATACCATCGATGCGGGTGGTCTGGCCTACCAGGCGATGGCTCCCGGTGCGCCGGCCTACCGGCCCGTCGTCGAGACCTTTGGGACGTGGATTCTTGACGGCGAAAAACGCGTGGATCGCGCCAAGCTGGCGGCGGTCGCGTTTTCTCACCCCGAAGCTTTGCAGCGCCAGCAGGCGCTGACCCAGCCGATTATCGGCCGGGCCATCGATACCCTGATCGGCCGGGCCGGGCAGAATATCGTGGTTGTCGAAGCGGTCGACCTGCTGGAGGGCGCCTTCGCCGACGCGGTGGACGCCATCTGGGTCGTGGACTGCACCCCGGCCAACCAGGTGGCCCGCCTGATGAAGGCCGGCCTCTCCGAGTGGGAAGCCCGCAAGCGCATCGACCTGCAGAATCCCCAGCAGGCCAAGCTCGATCGGGCCAGCCTCGTGATCGACAACAACGGCTCGCCGGAACAGGCGTGGGGCGTCGTCCAGGCCGAGTGGAATAAGCTGCTGAGCACGCTCGGCCACCAGGCCGCCGAGGCCGAGGAGCCGGTGGCGACGATCGCGGTCGAAGCCCAACCGGCCGTCACCGGCATGATGGAGATCACCCAGGTCGTCATCAAGCGCGGCTCGCCGCACAATGCGGACGTCGTCGCCGCCCTCAAGAGCCAGCTTTCCGGCAAGCCTTCCGACCGCCTGGAGATCATGTACGCCTTCGGCCAGAAGAGCTACCTGCTGGCCGAGGCCAACGAGCAGAACGTCGCCCTGGTGGGTTTCCAGGTGGAGAACCTGATCACCCGCGTGGACGAGTTCCTGATCCGGCCGGACGCGGCCCAGGCGCCCGTCATCACCGGCCTGATCGACGCGGTGGAAGCCGCCTCCAAGGAACTCCAGAGCGAGGTCGGCTATTTCTTCCTGCCCCCGGCGACGACCGAGGCCGTCCTCGAGGCGTTCCGCGCCCTGGGGTACGAGAAACAGGTCGTCGAGGAGATCAAGGTCCCGGCCTGGCGGGAAGCCATCCGCGAGAGCCAGCCGGATGGGACCGTGATTTATGCCAAGAAACTGCGCGCTGAGCGCGTCTTGAAACCGCTTTAGGCTGGAGGATCGATGATCGAGCGTTTGAAGCAGCTCCCTGGAGCAGCCTGGGCGACCGCGCATCCGCGCCTGAGCGCGTGGATCGTGCTGGCCCTGGGCATGGTGATCCTGCTCGCCATCGAGGCGCGCGACGTGGGCCTGCTGGCCGGTCAGTGGATCGCCCTGATCGTGGTCACGGCCCTGGTGGCCGGGGCCTGCATCTGGATCGTCACCTGGGATGACGAGGACACCGAGGACGAGGCCTAAGCTGGCCCTTCGGAATGACACTGTCTCAAACAAGGAGCGCCGCGCGGCGCTCCTTTTGATTCTGCTTCCTTCGTCATGGCGGCCGGGCCAGAGCCGCCGGAGTCCGGGGCGATCGTGGTACAATCCCGCGCGGAATTTTCTCTGCGCTTGCGACCCAGGAACGCCCATCCTATGACCGTGCTCAATGTTGCCTACAACGTCGTCCTGCCCGTGTTCCTCGTGGTTGGCCTGGCGGCGCTGGTCTCGCGCCGGCTCGCGCTCGATTCGCGCACGATCGCCACCCTGATCGTGTATGTCTTCTCCCCGGCGCTGGTGCTGGATGGGATTTCCACCTCGGCCCTCAACCCCGGCGAGATCGGGCAGATCGCGGCCGTGGTCTTTGCCGTGGCCGGGGTGGTGGCGCTGCTGGCCTGGGGGACGACCCGCCTCTTCGGCTTCGACCGCAAGCTGGCGAGCGTGTTCATCATGACCTCGATCCTGATCAACGCGGGCAACTACGGGCTGCCGCTGAATGAGTTCGCCTTTGGGGCGGAGGGGTTGGCGCGGGCGATGGTCTACTATGTGATGACCACGGTCGTCGCCAATACCCTGGGGGTTTTCCTGGCCTCGCGCGGGGAGGCCTCCGGCCGGGAGGCGGCCCTGAACGTGTTCCGCGTGCCGCTGGTGTATGCCCTCCTGCTGGGGCTGGCGCTCAACTTCGGCGGCGTGGCCCTGCCGACGCCGGTCGCCCGCGCCGTGCACCTGCTGGGCCAGGCGGCCGTGCCGGGCATGCTGATCATGCTCGGCCTTCAACTGGCGAAAGTCTCTTCCCTGCGCCGCCGGATTGGCCCGGTCGTGCTGGCGTCCGGGCTGCGGCTGGTGGTCGCCCCGCTGGTTGCCGTGGGGATGACCGCCCTGTTCGGCCTGACCGGGGTGACGCGCAGCGTGTCGATCGTCGAATCGGCCATGCCCACCGCCGTGATTTCCAGCGCCCTGGCCGCCCAGTTCAACGCGGATGAGGAGTTTGTGGCGGGGACGATCCTGGTCAGCACGGCGGCCAGCCTGGTCACGCTGAGCGTGGTGCTGGCCCTGTTGGGGGTGGGGTAAGGTGAATTATTAATTCTCAATTCTTAATTTTGAATTGAAAGGCGGAAGAACGATTGCCCGGAAGTCATCCCGTCGGTGGGGATGGCTGCTTGCGGGCCGCCTGGACGCGGCGGCGGGTTTGCAGGACGATCCGGGCGAACTCGCGGGCGTGGTGCAGGGGGCGGATGTGGCTGCGCTCGTCGGCGTAGATCGTTTTGATCGGCACCCAGCCGAGCCGGTAGCCGCGCAGCACGCAGACCGTGATCATCTCCACCTCGAACTCGAAGCCCTGCTCGTCGCTCGCCAGCACGGCCTCCATCATCCGCCGGCTGAGCAGCCGGTAGCCGGACTGGTTATCCGGCACGGGCTGGCCCAGCGCCCAGGAGAACAGCCAGCGGCCCAGGGTGTTGCTCAGGCGGCGCACCGGGGGCATCTGGTGGTAGTCCCGCGCGCCAATGATCAGATCGGGTTGGGTCGCCTCGTAGGCGGCCAGGAAGGCCGGAATCTCGTCCGGGTCGTGCTGGCCGTCGGCGTCGAGCATGACGATGGCCGCCGCGCCCTCGTCCAGCGCGCGCCGGAAGCCCGCCCGCAGGGCCGCGCCCTTGCCCTGGTTGGGCACCTGGCGGATCACCGTCGCGCCGGCCGCTTCGGCGCGGGCGGCCGTCTGGTCGCGGGAGCCGTCATCGACCACCAGGACGGGCAGGGTGGCGCGGGCGCGAGTCACGGTCGCGCCGATGTGGGCTTCTTCGTTGTAGCCGGGGATCACGGCCAGATAAACGGGCATGGGATGGTTCCTGACTTTGAACATGGTGTATGGCGGACGATCATAGCCACCCTATCGGCTGGCGGCGCGCCCATCATGCATGACGAGGCGTGTCCGGCATGGTTGGCCGTTCGACGCGGGCTGGAGGACGAGGCACTGCCTGGGGACGAGGCACTGCCTCGTCCCTACAAAACGCTCGCCGGGCGCGGCCGATCACGCCCACGGCCAACCCCTAATTCAAAATTCAAAACTCAACATTCAACATTGCTTTTCTAAACCCAATCCTCGTAGCTGTTCTCGATCTCGTAGCGCAGCCGCAGGAAACTCTTGTAGCGCTCGAGGTGGATGTCCCCGCGCCGGACGGCCTCGCGCACGGCGCAGCCCGGCTCGTGGCTATGCGTGCAGTCCGCGAACTGGCAGTCCTTCACGAACGGGGCGATGTCGATGAAGTAGGCTTCCAGCTCCATCGGCTCGACGTCCCAGATGGCGATCCCCCGGATGCCGGGCGTGTCGGCCACGTAGCCGCCGCTGTCCAGCCGGAACAGCTCGCGGTGGACGGTGGTATGGCGGCCTTTGGTGGTGGCTTCGCTGACCGCGTTGACGCGCAGCCCCAGCCCGGCCTGGATGGCGTTGAGCAGGCTGGTCTTGCCGACCCCCGAAGGCCCGCTGAAGACCGAGATATGCCCGCCGAGCAGTTCGCGCAGGGTCTCGATCCCCTCCCCGCTGCGGGTGCTGGTGTACAGCACCGGGTAGCCGATCGGGGGATAGCGCTCGAAGACTGCCTCGATCGCCTCTCGGGAGGGCGCCGGCTCGCCGTCGATGACCTGGCCGGCCAGGTCGATCTTGTTGACCACGATCCGGATCAGTGGGATTTTGCCCTTTTCGGCGGCGACCAGCAGCCGGTCCAGCGCGCGCGGGTTGGGGTCGGGGTGGGTGGCGGCGAACACGAACACGGCCTGGTCCACGTTGGCGATCAGGATTTGCTCGCGGCCCTGGGCGGCCGTCCCCCGGCCACCCTGCTGGCTGGCGCGGGAGAGCACCTGGGCGCGAGGATGGACGCGCTCGATCACGGCGCTGCCATCGGCCTGGACTTCGATCGTGACCCGATCGCCGATAGTGCACAGGTCGGTGCGGTCTTCCTCTTCCTTGCGAACTTTGCGGGAGGCTTCTTCCTTGATCCGCCCGCGAATCTGGCTGATGAACTCCCCTTGCGGGGTTTCCACCCAGAAGAATCCGCTCTGCTGTTTGACCACCAGCCCGTCCAGCCGCTTCAACATCGGATCCATAGCTTGGCCTTACCGTGCCTGGGCGGACGGCAGATAAACGCTGAAGGTGCTGCCCTGGCCGGGGGTGCTTTCCACCGTGACGCGGCCTTTGTGCGTGTCCACGATCTCCTTCACGATGGAGAGGCCCAACCCGGTCCCCTCGATCCCGCTCAGTTTGGCGCTGTCGCTGCGGTAGAAGCGCTCAAAAATGCGGGCCTGGTCTTCGGCTTCGATTCCGATCCCGGTATCCGACACGGTCAGGCGCACCTGGGTTTCGTCCTGGACAACGTCCACTCCGATCTCGCCGCCGATGGGGGTGTAGTTGACGGCGTTGGCGAACAGGTTGGCGATCACCCGTTCCAGCTTGGAGCGATCCCCCAGAACGGGCGGCAGGTGATCGGCGATCTCCAGGTGGACCGTCTGCTGCTTGCTTTCCGCCTGGGCCGCATGGGTGACCACCACTTCTTCGATTAGCGCGCCCAGGTCGAGCGGTTCCATGTGGAACTGCATCGCGCCCCGGTCAAGCTGGGAGAGCATGCGCAGGTCGTTGACCAGACTTTCCAGGCGGCGCGTCTGGGCTTCCAGGGCGGTCAGGTGATATTCCAGCCGGGTCGGGGCATTCCGCATGGCGTAGAGGTGCAGCTTAAGGTTGGCGATCGGGTTGGCCAGGTCGTGGGCGGCGTTGGCGACGAAGCGTGTCTTGAAGCGGTCGATCTCCTTCAGGTGGGTGATGTCGCGCAGGCTGAGCACGATCCCATCCAGGGTGCCCGTTTGGGTGTGGACCGGGGTGAGCGCGATGTCGACATCGATCATGCTGGCATCCGGCCCTTGCATGCTGACCTCGACTCGCGCCCCCCGGCCGTGCTCCAGGACGTCGAACAGGGCATGCGAGGCCTTTTCGACCTGCTGCGGCTCCGGGATCACGCCCAGGATTTGCTCGATGGCCGTCTGGACCTGGTGATCGAACAACTGCTCGAAGGCCGGGTTGGTCGCCATGATGTCACCGTTGGGCCGGGCCAGGGCGATGGCGTCGCTGCTGTTGTTCAGGATAGCCTGGAGTTGCTCCATCGTCCGGCTGAGCTGGCGGGTGCGCTCCTCGACCAGGCTGGCGAGCTGGCCGGCGTAGCGTTCCAGCTCGGCGTGCAGGAGTTCGCGCTCGGTCATGTCGCGCGCCAGGGCCAGCACGTACGTCCGCCCGCCCATTTCGAAGAAGCCGACCCGGACATCGACCGGAAAGGTGCTGCCATCCTTGCGCTGCTGTCGCCCGGAAATCGTGCTCGCCTGGCCGACATTGGCCTGGAACCAGGTCTCGAAATCCGGCTCAGGCCGGAATTCAATGTCGATGTCCGAGACGAACATCCGGGATAGTTCCTCGCGGGTGTATCCCAGTGAGGCGCAGGCCTGGGCGTTGACGCTCACGATCCGCCCGTGCGGGTCGATCAGGAACAGGGCGTCGGCGGCGTGTTCCACCAACTGCCGGAAGCGGGCCTCGCTGTCGCGCAGGGCCTCCTCGGCCAGTTTGCGCTCGGTGATGTCCTCTTCGATGGCGACGTAGTGGGTGGTCATCCCGTGGGCGTCTTTGATCGGGGCGATCGTGATCGAGGACCAGTAGGTCTCCCCGGATTTGCGGCGGTTGAGCAGTTCCCCGCGCCATTCGCGCCCGGCCCCGATCTCGTGCCAGAGCGCCGTGTATACGTCGGGCGGGGTCATGCCGGACTGGAGCAGGCGCGGCGTGTGGCCGAGGACTTCCGCCGTCGTATAGCCGGTGGTCTGCGTGAAGCGGGGGTTGATGTACTCGATCTCGCCCCGGAGGTTGGTGATGAAGATCGCGCTGGGACTCTGTTCGACCGCCAGGGACAGCTTGCGGACCTGTTCCTCGGCTTCGCGGCGGGCCTGCCGGACCCGGTTCTCCTCCAACTCGCGCTGGATGGCGGGCAGCAGCCGGCTCAGATTGCCCTTCATGATGTAGTCGTGCGCCCCGGCCTTCATGGCGGCCACGGCCACATCCTCACCGATGATCCCGGACACGACGAAGAAGGGGATATCCAGCCCCGTTTCCTTGAAGATGCTGAGCGCGGCCATGCCGTTGAAGCGGGGCATTGAGTAGTCGGTAATGACGATGTCCCAGGCTTGATCGGCCAGGGCCGCCCGCATCGCTTCCGGCGTGTCGACGCGCTCGAAGGCGGTCAGGGTGTAGCCACCGCGCTGCAGAAGCCGCTTCAGAAGCAGCGCATCATCTTCTGAATCTTCGACCAGAAGCAGGCGGAGCTGGGTAGGCAGATGATCGCTCATGCTTGATGGTGATCTCATCACTATGGGATTGAAGTTCATCTCAATTCGGCGGCGGTTCGTTGATGGTAAGCCAGTACACGCCGAGTTGATAGACCGTATCCCGGAATTCCACAAAATCCACCGGTTTGCGAATGTAACCGTTCGCTCCCAGGGTGTACCCGCTGAGCATATCGGATTGCTCGTTGGAGGACGTCAGGATGACCACGGGCACCAGCCGGGTGCGGCTGTCCTGGCGAATCTCGCGCAGCACTTCCAGACCATCCTTGCGGGGGAGCTTGAGGTCGAGCAGGATCACCGTGGGCAGCATCTCCGCCGTCTTCAGGTAATCCAGGGCCTCGACTCCGTCCCTGGCGACCACGACATCCTGGGTCAGATTGTTGCGCTTGAGCGCGCGCATGGCCAGCGCTTCATCGTCCGGGTTGTCCTCCACCAGCAGGATGTATTTCTTGAGCATGAGGCTGCCTCGCCCGATAAGAACCAACGGGGATAAATCGTATGGCATCGGATAACTCTCAGATAAGTGTAAAATA
>CAZHMJ010000168.1:0-10907 GCA_964533805.1 uncultured Anaerolineae bacterium
CAACCTTGTCCAACTTTGCAACAGAGCAGCTTCAGCGGACTTTGTATCCCTAGCCAGGGACTTGAGTCCCTTGCTAGGCCCGCGCAGCCTTTTGATCAGATCACTCAACCACGTTATTCTGCGGTGCTACCGGCGATCCTCCGCCCGGCTTTTTTGTGGGCTTATCCCCCGAAAATCCCTCGGAAGAAGTCCAGCAGCGCGCCGCCCCACAGTTGGAGGGCGGCCAGCAGGGCCACGATCGTCCAGGCCCCGGCCAGCAGGCCAAACACGGCGAAGATGCGCTCCTCGCGGCTGAACGGTTCGCGGCGGCGCAACTTGGCGCGCAGCGTCCCGCCGACGAAGGCCAGGCTCTTTTCGCGCAGGCGCGGAATCTCCAGCCAGTCCATCAGGATGTAGTAGCCGTCCAGTTTGAGCAGTGGGTTCAGGTTCAGGAACGAGGTCAGGTAGGTCAGGAAGGCGAACTGGAACAGCACCCCGGCCGCGAACGTCCCCGGCACGGCCAGGATGATCAGCGCGGCCAGCCCGCCCAGGATGAAGCCCGAATACGGCCCGGCCCAACTGACCAGAATCCGTTCCCGGCGCGGGGACAGCCAGATGTCGGTCGTGTCCACGAAGGCGGCGGGCATGCCCAGGTACAGCATAAAACCGCCTTTGCGCACCTCGCGGCGGAAGTGCTTGGTGGTCACGGCGTGCGCCCACTCGTGGATCAGCAGGGTGACGGCTTGCAGGATGTAGAGGGTCACGATGCCGACAATCAGCAGATCGCCGGCTCCGGTGAAGACGCTGTACGTCCCCGCGCGCAGGTGCAGGCCGAAGGCGACCGCACCCAGCCCGGCCACCAGCGCCAGGACGATCGCCACCGGCCGGGTGAAGAGCAGCCAGCCGAAGCGGCGGTGGGTGGTCGCGATCAGGCCGTCGATCCCCTGGATGGCGAACTCCTTGTTGAAGAAGGCCCCGATCGCGCGCCGCCACCAGACGTTGGCCCGCTGGCGGACCATGCTGCTCTCCACCGCGCCGTAGACGTTGACCAGCGGGTCTTCGATGAAGCCTTTGTCTTGAAGCTGATCGAGCAGCAGGACCAGCGAATTGATCGCCAGCTTGCCGTACCTGATCAGGTAGGCCATGGCGATGTCCTGCACGGAGGCATGGCCATCCAGTTCTTCCCAGACGAAGACCTGTTCCTCGCTGAGCCGGACGTACGTGTTATCGCGCAGGTTTTTGAGGACCCAGTAGGTCGCGCCGGTCTGGTCGGTCAGCTTCTTGAGGGCGAAGCCGGATTTGCGGCGCGGCTTCCAGGTGGTGAGGTCGCGCCCGGCGACTTCCGCCGCGAAGACGTTTTCGCGCGCGCCCCGGCTGATCATGACCGTCTCAGCCTGGGCGCGGCTCCACATATCCTCGGCCAGTTCCGGGCGGTGCATGGCGATGGTGTGGGCCAGGTCCCAGTTCGCGCCGTCCGCGCCCTGTTGGGCCAACACCGCCTCCCAGATCGGGATCACCCCCTCGCGGGGCAGGATCAGGGTCTCGTCGGCGGCCTGGGCCCACAGGTCGGCCCGGCCGACCTGTGGGCGGGCCAGCAGCATGGTTTCGCGGTTGGTTTCGGCCCACAGGCCATCCGCCCGCGCCACGACGATCCGGTCCCACAGGCCCGCCCCACCTTGCGGATCGGCGGTTGGCTCGGTCAGGTGCCGTTCCAGCCGGTCCCATACGCCGCCGGAGTCGGCGCTGCCGCTGCCGGCAATCTCCTGCCACAGGTTCGCCATGAGTGCCGTCCTGCCGTCAATCCATGCGGAAAAGCAGCATGGTCTCGCCGATGGTCAGCACATCCCCGTCGCGCAGGGTGTGCCCGCTTTCGCCCTCGACCGGCGCGCCGTTGACCAGCGTCCCGTTGGCGCTGCCCAGATCGACCAGACGCCAGGCCTCGGTTTCGGCGTCGGGGACGGGTTCCAGCCGGGCGTGGGGCCGCGAGACGGCCCGATCCTGGAGTGAAATCTGCCAGGAGGCGTTGGCCGTGGCCCGGCCGATGGTCATGGCTTCGGCGGTCAGGTAGAATTCCGCGCCTTCCTGCGGGCCGGAGGTGACGTACAGGTGCGGCCGCCCCCCCGCGCCAACCGGCACGATCAGCGTGCCGTGCGTGCTGGCGGCCTGGTGGTCGGCTTCGCTGACCGCGGCGGAGAAGGTCAGCTCCGGCACGAACAGCCGGATCACGTCCCCACTGGCCAGGGGGAAGGGGTCGGTCAGGCGCTGGTTGTTGACGAAGGTGCCGTTGGCGCTGCCCAGGTCGGAGATCATGAAAATCCCGTCGCGGTAGTGGATCACCGCGTGCTGGCGGGAGACATGCCGTTCCGGCACGCAGATGGTGTTGCCGCTTGAGCGGCCGATGGTCGCGGTCGCGCCTTCCAGCAAGACATACTCGTTGAGTTCGCCCGTGGTCGAATCTCGCCAGGAAATCTTCGCCAGGGCCGCAGGCTGGGACTGGGTCATAGGGGCTTAGTCCAGATACGGCATCTCAAGCGGCTCCGGCTGGGGCTTGCAGACCCCGCACCAGACCGCATCGGCCACCACCAGCGACTTCGGCACTTTCTTGGAGCCGACGTACACGGTGATGATGTAATTCATGCTGCGGATGTGATCCTTGCAGACGGCGCGCCCGCAGAACCGGCAGATCGCCACCGCTTCGGTCCCATCCCCGTAGACACATTTCATGGTCGACTCTCCCCATTGCGATGCAAGACCTGCAAGGTGCAGGGCACTTCTGTTCGCCCGGCCGCGCTGCCCGACCCTGGAACAGGGGGGGATGACGCCTAGGAAAATCATCCGGCAAGCCGGTAGGGGCGGGTCCGCGACTCGCCCCTACAGCGACCCAAATCCGCCCAAGAGCCGATCCGGACAGCCTGACCGGGGCTATTTCTTAACCTGCTTGAACTCCTTATCGGCACGCTTTTCCCGTAAACCTGCTCAGTTTGTTTTGTTCAGCGTCAGGCGGAACTCCCCGGCCGTCTGGCCGTCCGCGAACTGGTAGCGCGTGGCGATCAGGGTGTATATCCCGGTCTCGGTCAGGGTGAAGCTCACGCGCGCGTTGCGGTTGCCGGCGCTGTCGTCGTCCTCGATCAGGACGATTTCGCTGGCGTCTGCCAGCCCCAGGTAGGGGTCCAGGTCGCCGCTGGTGGTTTCCTCGATGGCTTCGATCATGTCGCCGGCCTGCCCCTGGAACTCGAAGTACGCGAACGGCGTGTCCGTGTTGAGCGTGCCGGTGACCGTCTGCCCGTAGGCGATCGGCGTCGTGTCGTGGTCAGCCTCGGCCGGCACGATCTGGCCGTCGTTGTTGCTGCGCGCGGAGCCATCCTCGCCGAGCGTGATGCTCATTTCGTAGCGCTCATTCAGTGCCAGCGTGTCGCTCACGCGGGCGACCTCCCGTCCGCCGGCGTTAATGGTCAATTCGAAGCGGACCGGGCCGCGGCTCTCGCAGTCGAGCTGGTACCAGACGACGAAGCGATACGTGCCGGGCAGATCGGTGCCCTGCGGCCAGTACACGTGTTCGACCGGCAGGCTGGTGACCGACTCGCAGTTGCTGTTGGTATCCAGCTCCAGGATACCCCCGCTGGGCGAGACGGGCACATCCCAGGCGACATAGTCCCCGTTCGGGTCCATCACAAACAGGTCGAGATCGGCCTCGTGTTCCCAGCGCAGGGTGGCTTCGACCGCCCCGGCGGTGAGCTGGACTTCGCCGACCAGCAGCGCCAGGCTGAACGCGCCTTCGCCATCTCCTTCCGCCAGCCCTGACCGGGAGGCCAGGATATAGTACATCCCGCTGGCGGGGAGCTGGTACTGGAAGATGCGGGCGGTATTGCTCGTCCCGACGTTGTCGCTGGCGGTCAGGCTGGTGAATTCGCCGTCGAACAGCTCCAGGTAGGGGTCGAGCGCGTCCGGGTCGGCGGCGGCCATCGTCAGCGTGACCAGATCGCCGCGCTTGCCCTGGAAGCTGAAGTACGTCACCGGCGCGGCGTCGCTGATCGTCCCCTCCAGGGAACGCCCGTAGCCGATCGGCTGGGCGTCGAGTTGCCTCGGATCGAGCAGCGCGCCGTTCAGGCGTAGGCTGAACGCGCCACTGGTGGTGCCGTCCGCCAGCCCTTCCCGCGAGGCCAGGATCACGTAGTTGCCCGTCAGCGGGATGTCGTAGGTCAGGCGGGCCGGGTTGTCGCCGGCGGTGGTGGTGATCAGGTCGTTCAGGTTGACGTCGGCCAGGATCGCGTACGGGATCAGGTCGCCATCGCTGGCGGTCATCTCGATCGTGACCGTGTCGCCATAGCGGGCGCTGAAGACGTACCAGTTGTTGGGCATCCGGGGCTGGACCTCGCCTGTCACGGTATCGCCGTAATTGAGCCACTGGGCCGAGAAGCCGACCGTCTCCAGCTCGTAGGGACCTTCGCCGCTGCGGTTGGTGACTTCAATCAGGTAGTCGCCCGGCTGGGGCAGCACGAAATAGGAGGCGACCCCGTCGTCGGTGTTGACATTGTCGCTGACCCGGGTCAGGTCCAGGGTCAGGAAGCGCACCCGTGGGCGCAGGCTGCCGCCCTGGGCGCGCACCATGGCGACGATGACGTCGCCCGCCTTGCCGGAGATCAGATAGTACTGGGGGACACCGCCGCTCAGCTCGCCGGTGGTGGTCTCGTTCTGGTCGATCGGCAGGTAGGTCACGCTCGTCTCGACCGTAGTCGTGGCCGAGCCGGTGCCCTCCTCCGGCACCAGGGTCAGGGTCAGCGAGAAGGCGCCGGTCGTCTGCCCATTGGCCTGGTTGTAGCGACTCGCACTGAGCCGGTACAGGCCATCGGCGGGCAGGCTATAGTACTCGATCCGGGAATTGCGGTTGCTCTCGTCGATGTCGTCGCTGGAGAGGAGAAGCGTCCCAGCCGGGTCGAGCAGGCCCAGCAGCGGGTCGAGATCGCCGCCGGTGGCCGTCATCTCGGCGACGATCACGTCCCCGGCCTGGCCTTCGAATTCGTACAGGGCCTCGAACTGGGTGTCGGTGATCATGCCTTGCACGGTGGTGTTGTACGAGATGCGCACCGCCGTCTGCCTGGACGGGGCCGCCGCCACGCTCCCGGCGGGAAGCCCACTCAGGATTACTCCGGCCAGCAGCAGGCCGGACGCAAAACGCCGAAGCCAGCCCATACCTCTCATCCTTTTTCCCCAAGAGCCGTATGACGGTACAGACACCGCGCTTCCGGAGGACCGGCGCGCGCAGCGTATGATTAGCGTAGACTGAAGCCAGCCAGAATGCAACCCGGCCCGCGGGCCGGTCAAAAACATCTCACCGAGGAGCTGGTCATGCCGCTGGCAGCGTCCAAGCGGCCCGCGGCGAAGCGAAAACCGAGCGCGAATCACACGACCGGTCCTGGTCGCCAGACGGCACACGAAAGGGATGAAAATCAGGCCCGCTGACGACGCGACCTGGCCTTTCTTGCCTTTGGCTGACCGCTGACTGCTGACCGCTGTTCTCCGCGGAGGACGCCGAGAACGCAGAGGATAAGCGGCTTTCAGCCATCAGCGGGTCAGGGGGGGACAACTCGAGGCGGGGCGTCTCTCCAGGCTTTGGTTTTCTCTGTGATTCTTCCTTTGCGTTCTTTGCGTTTTGGCGGTTCATTCTTTTTGTGTCTTGCCCACCTAACGCGTCGCCCCACCGGGTGGAATCTCGCCCGGCGCGACCTGGACCACGGCGTTCCAGGGCAGGTAATGGCTGGAGAAGTGGTCTTCCTGCTCAAGCTGGCCGTCGCGCCACACCTGGCGCGTGATCGCCACGTCCGAGCCGTCGACTGCCCATTCGATCTGGCGGGTCTGGCCGGGGGCCAGGTCGGCGTTCTCCTCATAGATCGTGTCGCCGTGCGGGACGATGTTGGTGATGCGCGGGCCGATCTTGGTTACCGTGCGGCCGAGACTCGTGCCGTACAGCCGGAAGGTGAGCGTGGCGTGCTCCCGGTCGAGGCTGGTTTCGATCAACAGGTAGGACGGCAGGTCATTCAGGAAGCGGAAGTCCACCACGGGCGAGTAGACGGTGGCGTCCATCCCGGCGCCTTCGCCGTACTCGTAGTAGCTGACCCGGTAGCCGTGCGGGTAACGCTCCAGGATCGGGAATCCGCCGTAGAACGCGGCCTGGTAGATCGTGGTGCTGACCTGGCAGACCCCGCCGCCGACACCCTTGATCGTCCGCCCGCCGTAAATGATGAACGATTCCTCGAAACCGCTCTCCGGGCTGACGTCGCCCAGCCACTGGTTGAACGAGAATTCCTCGCCGGGGCCGATCACCACCCCGTTGAAGCGCTCGGCGGCGAGGACGATGTTGGCCTGGCGCGCGGCCGACGACCCCATGTAATAGGTGGTGGCTTCCCCGACCAGTTCGACGATGCCTAGCTCGGCGGCGGTCGCCTGGCTGTTGAGAACGGGCACGATGTAGCGGAAAGCCAGTGGGACTTCACGGGTGACGCCCGGCTCGGCCGGCTCAAACAGGACGGCCTCGATCGCTTCCAGGGTGGTCTCGATATCCAACCGCCGCCCATTGACGCTGTCCTGAATGGGCTGAAGCTGGCCGCTCTCCAGGTCGAAATGGAAGCGGGCGTCCACCGGCTCGGTTTCGAGCTGCGGGGCGATCCCGGACAGGAAGCTCTGGAACTGTTCCGGATCGAGACCAACTTCGATGGTCGAGGAGCCATCCCACGCTTCGACATACTCGATGCGCAGCATCGAGGCGATCGCCTCCGGGGTGGCGACCCACGGTCCGGCCTCGCCGCCCGATTCGGCATCGGCATACAGCGACAGCGGCCCGGCCAGGGCCGCGCGCAGGCGCCCGGCGGCTTCCTCGGCGGACCAGTTGCCCGGCGGCGTCTCGTTGATGACCAGGGGGATTTCCGCGCCGGACTGGAGGCGCATGATCTGCTCGCGCAGGGCGGCCAGCGTGGCCGGGATGTCCAGCGCGCGGCCGGTCTGGCTTTCGATGGTGGTCACCGTGGTGCCGGTCAGGAGGACGTTGGCGTCGCGCATCGGCCGGTCGATCTCGGCGGCGATCCCGGCCAGGAAGGCTTCCGCCCGCGTCTGGTCGTAGACGATCAGGGGCGAGATCGAGCGCCCGTTGAACCACATCTCGGCCTGGGTCAGCAGGTCGGCCAGCAGATGGCCACTGCGTCCCTGGAGCAGGGCGGCGTCGGCCGTGCGCTGGAGGTCGAAGCTGACGCCCAGGTCGCCGGCCGTCATCTGCCAGAAACGGCTGCCATCCCGAAAGGTGAAGACGGCGCGCTCGTCGTACACGAAGCGCTGATCCAGGCGGCTGATGGCTTCGGCATGGGTCAGCCCGCCGAGGTCGATCCCGTAGGTCGAGACCCCGGGATAGATGCGGGCACTGTACTGGATTTCGTGGGCCGCGATGAACAACACGCCCAGGATCAGAAGCAGGGCCAGACCGGTCAGCAGCAGTAAGGGAATCCGGACCAGCCAGGGCGCGCCGCCGCGCCCGCCTGGGACGGCGGTGACCGGCTGGGTATCGTCCAGCGCCGGTTCCGGCAGGGGGAGGTGAGAGGGTGTCGTGTTGGGCGTGGTCATAAGCTTATCCCGTTCATCCAGGCGAATCCCCCCGACGATGGCGCAACAAGCCGTTATGGTAGCATTTTCGCCGGAGACCTTCAACGACCCAGCCGCATTATAACCGCAACCGGTGCAACTTCTACCCGAAAAGTCACGTATACTATTCGCAGAGGCCCAATGATGGGCTAGAGCTGTGTGGGGGAGATGACCAATGGCTGAAATGAAGAAAGCATCTGAAATGAGCTGCGCGAGCTGTGCGATCCGGGCCAAGGCCGAAGCCAATCCCAAGAGCTTCATGGCCCGTCTCTGGAAGTTCCACACCAAGTTCTGCCCCGGCTGGAAGGCCTACCAGAAGGCCCTGGCCGCCGAACAGAAGTAAGCATCCACAGGAACCAACGGGGGCGCGCGAGCGCCCCCGTTGGTTGTGTCCCGGCCCTATTGTCCCGGTGCGGCGGGACCCGTCACGCCCGGCTCGCGGGCGGCGATCGGATGGGCGGGCAGCAGCACTGACTGCCCGTTGAGGTTCATGAACCAGTAGGGAATCCAGCCCACGCCGAACAAATCCACGTAGATGTCTTTCTTCAGCGGCTTGATGCTGACTTCCTCGCCTTCGGCGGCGACCCGCGCCCACTTCTCGTTGACCACCTTGAGGGCCTGCTCCATCTCCTGCACCTTGCGCTCGATCTCATCCTCCAGGAGCGCGATCTCGCGCTCGGATTCGCGCACGTCGACATTGGCCTGGCGGCTGAAGCGCTGGGTGCGGCTGTAGCGGCTCAGGGTGTAGGTCGTGCGGCCCCGGAACAGGCTCAGCGCGGCTTCGCCCGCCGTGAAGAGCTGCTCGCGCCGCCGGTCGGCCAGGTCTTGCCGGTCGGCGTCCAGCTCGCTGATCTCGCGTTGCAGCTTGGTGTCCAGCCGGTCGAGGACGGTCTCGTACTGGCGGGTGACCTTGTCGATCTCCTCGTCGCGCTTCTCGCGGACCAGCGTCTGGAGCATCACGCGGAAGTCGCGGCGGTTGGAATCCGGGTCGCTGTAGACCTTGAGGGTCGGGCTATACAGGACCACCAGGTCGGCGGCATGGTAGACCTGGTCGGCGATCTCACCCTGGAGCTGCTTCATGCGTTTCTCGTCGGCCAGTCCTTGCGGCACTTCGGCGAAGACCGCCTGGGCGAACGGCTCGTGGGCCAGCGAGCGCGGGTCGACCGGCGTGGCCTGGTACTGTTCCCAGTGGATCAGCCCGACCTTGGGCACGTCCGGCACATGGAAGGCGTACTGGCGGACCGCGTTGGTCCCGGTGCGGCGATCCATGTAACGGGCCGAGGCCTGGGCGAGCAGGAAGGGGCGGTAGATCAGCTCCGCGCCGCCGAAGCGCTGGGCGCTGAAGCCGAACTGGCGCTCCCAGTTGCCGATGGCGGTGCGGGCTGGGATCGTGTTGGGCAGGAAATACTGAACGATGCTGGAGGGCAGCACCGGCGGGTTGTAGGCGTATCCGGCGGGCAGCCCGCCCTGATTGGCGCGCGTGCTTTGCGGGGCGGCGACCGGCTGCGAGGGCTGCGTCAGCCCACCGGCCGCGTACAGCCCGCTGCCCTGGCTGGCCGCCTGCTGGGGCAGAAAGGCCGGGGCTTCCGGCAAGGAGGTGGGAGGTGGAGTCGAGCCGGGTGGCGCTTCTTCCGGCAGGGACAGCGGTGGAGGTGTGGCCCCGCGTGGAATGGGCGGCTCGGCCAGGCCAGGACGGGCGGCCGGTGTCATGCGCGCGGCGGGCATCTGCCCGGTGGCGTCACGGGTCGGCGGGGCCGGCATGAACCCGCCCGACCCCGGCACGGGCATGGCCCGCTGCTGGAGGCGCGACTTCTGCCCGGCCATCAGATCGGCCACCTGGGTGCGAGTCAGCGGTCCGCGCAGGTAGCTCATCGCCCAGCGGGTGTGGAACAGGGTTGGCCCGCCCTCGTCGTGGACGTTGTGCATCAGGAACACGCGCGGGTCGAGCTGGCTGATCATCCGGTCGACGTCGCTCAGGTCGAGTCCGGATTTCGCATTCGCCATGCCTTCCAGCCCGGTCAGGACGCGCCGCTTGTCGTTGTCGGTTTGCAGCTTGCCGATGAACCACGTCCCGGCGTTGGAGAGGCCCTTGTAATCCAGGTCGCCCGGATTCTGGGTCGCCAGGATCAGCCCCAGGCCGAAGGCGCGCCCCTGCTTGAGCAGCAGGAGCAGTGGGTCCTTGGTGGGGGGATTGCGCGGGTAGGGCGGGAACAGGCCGTACATCTCATCAATGTAGAGCAGGGCGCGCAGACTGGTCGTGCCGGACAGGGTGCGCATCCAGGCCAGCATGTTCTCCAGCAGCAGGGTGATGATGAACTGGCGCTCGGCGTCGCTGAGGTGGGCGATGTAGAAGATGCTGATCTTGGGGCGGCCGTCGGGCCGGTAGAGCAGGCTCTTGATGTCCAGCGGCTCGCCGTTAAGCCAGGACTGGAACGAGGGCGAGGCGATGATATTGTTCATCTCCATCGCCAGCTTGAAGCGTTCCTTCTCCGGGAAGAACTTGTCTACGTCGAAGACGCCCAGTTTGTCGAAGGGGGGCTGCTGGACCTGGACGATGATGTCTTCCAGGGTCAGGCCCTGGCCGTACTTCCAGGCGTGCTCGAAGATGTTGGCGATCAGGACGTGCTCGCGGTCCTTGAGCGGCTCCACATCCTTGCCAATCAGGGCCAGCAGGGCCTTGGCCATGCCGGAGATGCGCTCTCGGTGGGCTTCCTCGTGGCCGATCCAGCCCTCCGCCGGGGCCTGCATGGCATCCAGGATGCTGATCGGCAGGCCAGCGTCCGAGCCGGGGGTATAGATGCTGTACTGGGCGGCGAACTTGAGCCACTTGACCCGGTCGGGCACGATACCCCAGGTCTTGAGGCCGTCGCGCCACTGCTGGGCAACCTCGGCGGCATAGTCGCCCGGCTCCATGCCCGCCCGGCGGGCGTCGTCCAGGTTGACCCAGGGCGCGAAGTCCTCTGGCTTGAGATCGGGGAAGGTCAGGAGCAGGTTGGTGATGTCGCCTTTGGGGTCGATGATGATGGCCGGGATGTTATCCAGCACGGCCTCTTCCAGCAGGTCGATGCACAGGCCGGTCTTGCCGGAGCCGGTCATGCCGACGACGACGGCGTGGGTGGTCAGGTCACGGGAGTCGTAGTAGACCACCTCGTCGACCAGCTTCTTGGCGCGCGGCTCGTAGCGGCGGCCCAGGTAAAACGTCGTGGGGGCTTCGATAAACGGCATACGTCCCTACCTTGTGTCTCACACACCCAACACAATTAGCACGGATTTTCTGTCCGATCATAGTCCAAAATCGGGCG
>CAZHMJ010000169.1:0-10904 GCA_964533805.1 uncultured Anaerolineae bacterium
CACCTTATCTTGCCTTTTTCGTTTTGTCCACTCAATGGACAAAGTCGAGGCGGAGATCGCAGAGAAAAGGCCAGGAGTAACTGGTCTTCTCCGCGTCCTCCGCGCTTCGACTTTTGCCTTTCCTCGTGTTTTTCCTTGGCGTCCTCTGCGTCTTTGCGGTTCGATTTGTTTTCCCTGGTTTCTTACACGACTCATGTGGCATTTTTCACCAAAGATGATATAATATATCTAAATAATCTCTTGCCTTGAGATTCATCCTCTTTCTTTGAATCAGGGATGGTTCCTATGGCGTTCTCAGCCGAAAAACTCACCGCGCCCGCCCTCCCAGCCCGCACCACAACCCTGCGCAACCTGCTCTCGACGATTGCCGTGCTGTTCAAGCTCCGGATCGTGGTGTTGCTCCTGTTCGCAGCCTATGGCGGCGCGATGCTCGCCAGCGCGGGCCGTCCCGCCGCCGCAGACATGCTGCTCCTGACCATCACCGGGACACTGGCCGCGGGCGGCTCCGGCGCGCTGAATGAATACCTGGAGCGCCGGCGCGACACCCTGATGAAGCGCACCCGCCGCCGTCCCCTGGCGACCGGCGAGATTCGCCCGGTCTGGGGTCTGATCGGCGGCGCGGGCAGCGTCGGACTGGCGATCGGCCTGGCCCTGCTGGCCGGCAACCCCACCCTGGCCTTTTTCCTGGGATTGGGCGCGCTGATCTACGTCGGCGTGTATACCGTGTGGCTCAAGCCGCGCACCCTGCTCAACGTGGTCATCGGCGGTGCGGCGGGCAGCGCGGCCGTACTGAGTGGATCGGCGACCGCCGGCCAGTGGGCCGATCCCGGCGCGCTGCTGCTGGCGGTTCTGCTCTTCACCTGGAGTCCCAGCCATTTCTGGAGCCTGGCCCTGGTCTACCGCAAGGACTACGCCACGGCCAGCTTCCCGATGCTGCCCGTCGTGATGGAACGCCGCCGGGCCGTGATTTGGACGCTCGTCCACATGGCCTTCACCGGCGCGATTGGCCTGCTCCTGGCGAGTCAGGCGACCCTGGGCCTGGTCTACTTCGCGCCGATGCTGGCCGCGACCGTGTGGCTGGCCCGCGATTCGTTCCGGCTGCTGCGCGTGCATACCAGCGGCGACGAGCGCCACGAAAGCCAGCAGGCCATGACCCTGTTCCGGGCCTCGAACCTCTATCTCGCGCTCGTCCTGCTGATGATCACCCTCGCCGCGCTGGTCTGACCGGCCGAGTGCCTGCGCTAGACACGGTTCAACTCAACACAGATTCAACGGATGTCACGGATTGACACGGATTTCCACATTGTGAATCCGTGTCAATCCATCCAATCGGTGTCCATCTGTGTTGAATGGAACGGTCGCTACCCGCCAGCCCACTTTTGGAGCACACGTCGCATCCGGTTATCATTACCGGGTATCCGGTTTCGCTTGCATCCCCCTCAGGAGGCACATCAATGTCCCGTCCGTGGCGATTGAGTCTGGGTGTCTGCCTGCTGCTCTCCCTGCTTCTGCCGCTGTTCACCGCCCAGGCCCAAGCCCCCGGCGTGAGCGAAGCCCGCTTCGCCCGGCTGGCGCGCGGCATCAACCTGCCCCTGTGGTTCTGGTACGGCCCCGAAGATCCCGCCGCCATGGCCGAGTACTTCACCCCATCCGATTTCGAGCTGATCCGCGCGATGGGCTTCACGCATGTCCGCATCCCGATCGACCTGGAAACGCTGGCTGACGCGGATGGGCCGCGCCCGGAGGTCCTGGCCGTCCTGGACGAGGCGCTGGCCCAGATCGTGGCTGCCGACCTGGCCGTGATCGTCGATTTGCACAGCCTCTCCCTGGCCGACTCGGACGCCGCCAACTATTCCGGCGCGCTGGAAAGCGACGACACCCTGGTCGAGCATTTCATCGCCTTCTGGGAGGGCTTCGCCGCGCACCTCGCCGCCACCACCGACCCGGAATGGGTCTTCATCGAACCGATGAACGAGCCGGTCTTTGAATCCAACCCGGCCCGCTGGTATGCCATCCAGCGCGACCTGCTGGCCGCCATCCGCGCCGTCGCGCCGGAGCATACCCTCCTGGCAACCAGCACCAACTGGTCGAACCTGGACACTTTCCTCACGATGGAGCCGCTGGACGATCCCAACATCGTCTACAACTTCCACTTCTACGAGCCGTTCCTGTTCACCCACCAGGGCGCGACCTGGAGTTGGGACGCCGTGCGTAATCTGCGCGACCTGCCCTACCCCTCCAGCCCGGAGGCGGTCGCGCCGGTGGCGGAACGGATCAGCGACGCCGCGATCCAGGGCTACGTGCGCGCCTACGGCGAGGAACGCTGGGATGCCGCCCGCATCGCGGCTCGAATGTCCCTCGCCGCGGCCTGGGGCGCGCGGCACGGGGTGCGCGTGACCTGCAACGAATTCGGCGCGCTGAAGACCAACGCGTCGGAAGACGCCCGCGTCCAGTGGACGCACGATATGCGCATCGCCCTGGAAGAAGCCGGGATCGGCTGGGCGATGTGGGAGTATGACAGCAGTTTCGGGCTGGTGCTGCGCTCCGGCAACATGACCCTGATCGACGGCCCGCTGGCCGAGGCCCTGGGCCTCACGCCGCCGGCGCTCGTCGTGACGATGGACTAGGCGAAAGGGAAAACAGGATGGATTACGTCAAGCTCGGCAAGACCGGCCTCAAAGTCTCGCGCATCTGCCTGGGGACAATGACCTATGGTTCAACCCAATGGCGCGACTGGGTGCTGGACGAAGAGACCAGCCGCCCCTTCATCCAGCGCGCCCTGGAATTGGGCATCAACTTCTTCGACACGGCGGACGTCTATTCACTGGGGGAGAGCGAGCGGATCGTCGGCCGCGCCCTGAAGGACTACGCCAAACGCCACGAGATCATCCTCGCCACCAAGGTCTTCAACCCGATGAGCGACGACGTCAACGATCGCGGTCTGTCGCGCAAGCACATCATGGACGCCATCGACGCCTCGCTCCAGCGCCTGGGCACGGATTACGTCGACCTCTACCAGATTCACCGCTTCGACCCCGAAACCCCGGTCGAGGAGACGATGGAAGCCCTGCACGACGTGGTTAAAGCCGGCAAGGCGCGCTACATCGGCGCGTCGAGCATGTATGCCTGGCAGTTCGCCAAGATGCAGCACGCCGCCGATACCCACGGCTGGACGCGCTTCGTCTCCATGCAGAACCACTACAACCTGGTCTACCGCGAGGAAGAGCGCGAGATGATCCCACTGTGCATCGACCAGGGCATCGGGTTGATCCCGTGGAGTCCGCTGGCGCGTGGTTTCCTGGCCGGCAACCGCACCCAGGACAAGGGCGGCGAGACCACCCGCAGCCGGAGCGACAACTTCGCCCACAGCATGTATTACAAAGACTCGGACTTCGCCATCGTCGACCGGGTCACGGCGCTCGCCGGGCGGCTCGGCTGCAAACCGGCCCAGGTCGCGCTAGCCTGGATGCTGCACAAGCCATACATCACCAGCCCGATCATCGGGGCCAGCAAGCCGCCCCACCTGGACGACCTGGTCGGCGCGCTGGCGATCCAGCTCACCCCGGAGGACATCGCCGCCCTGGAAGAACCCTACGAGCCACACCCGATCCTGGGGCACAGCTAGGCTGTAGGAGCGGGTCACTGACCCGTCCGGGCTGGCAGCGATCCGTCCGCCTGCAACCCGGCCTCCCCTTCCTGCGTATTGGATGGTAGATTGGCAAACGGATGCCTTACCGGATGAAAGTGGAACGAGCATGACTCAAAAGACTCTGGGCGACCGCCTCATCTCGATCATCGTCGGCACGCTGGGCAGCCTGGTCCCCAGCGGCCTGACCAGCGCCGTCAACAACGCCGTCGACTTCGCCTACGTGCGCGTGATGGGCCTGCCCTTCATCGTGCTGGGCTACCGCCAGAGCGGCAAGACCACGCTGCTGGAATGGCTCAAGCGCGACACCTCCTATCTGGCCGACTTCGACCCCGATCCAACCGCCGCCGGCGGCGACCCGGTCGGCGTCTTCACCGCCCAGGTGGACGGCGAGCTGATGCGCCTCAAGCCGCGCCGCGACGTGGGCGGCGAATACGCCATGTGGGAGACCGACTGGATCGATCTCTTCCGCGAGACGCGCCCGCGCGGCCTGATCTTCATGCTCGATCACCGCAACCTGTACCAGCACAAGGACGCCCTCAATTTCGTTATGCAGATGATCGACGAGGAACCGGCCGCCCGCCAGAACCTCAAGATGGTCCTGATCATGGTCAACAAGGTCGACCTGTGGGGCGCTGACCAGACCCTCGACGACCTGCTGGACGACCTGCGCAACGAGACGCGCCGCCTCAAGTCGCAGGCGGAGCGGGTCGGCTACCGCTACCACATCACCGCCACCAGCGTCCTGAACGGGACCGGCGTCGGCGAGGCGATGGGCCTGTTCTTCAACGCCATCCGCCCCAAGCCACGCCAGGCGTAGGGCCGTCCGGCTGAACGGCCATCGACGATTTCATGACCACCCCCCACGATTCCCAACGCGATGACCAGCCCCGCCCATCCCGGCGGCTGGTCATCGATTATGTGCTGGAGTCACGCCGCCCCGGCTACGCCTTCACCACGCCGACCGGCGACCTACCGGAAGCGGTCGTGCGCGACATCTGGCGCAGCGCCATGCCGCGCGGCCAGGGCTGGAGCGCCTACGTCGGCGCGCGCGCGCTCAAGGGCTTCCCGCTGGAGGATGGACGGCAGGCCGCCCTGTGCGCAATCGAAGTGACCGATCGGGCCGACGAAAGCGGGCGGCGCGGCATCCGCCGGGCGGAGATCGAGATCGTCGACGGGGCGGACTACCGGGCGGCGCTCCAGGCCCGCCTGGACAGCCTGCCGGAACCGGTCCGCGCGGCGGCGGACGAGCGGCTCTCTTGCCCGCGCTGGCTGCAACTCGTGGAACGGGCCATCCCCCGCCTGCGCAAAGAAAAAAGCCAGGTGATCCTGGCTTCGCCCTACACCACGCCTGAGAGCTGGTTGCTCGTCACGGCCCTGATGATCCGGGTGGCCCTGGCCTTCCCGGTGCGGGCGGTGCGCGGCTTCCCGTCCGCCCTGCCCCTGACCAGCCTGGCCCTGGACTATCGCGACGAATCGCCCCTGGTCGCTCTGCCCCTGGAGCGCGCCCGCGCCCTCAACGGGGCCCGAGTAATCGAGATCGAGTAAGCGGCGGGCCGATCAGTCGCCTCGGCGCTTGGCTTTGCCCGCGTCCAGCAACTCGTCCAGATCGACCGGCTCCAGCGTATCATCTTCCGCCAGCCGCGCGGACGGCGAGCGCTTGGCCTTGTGCACCCCCAGCAGGTCAGCGCCCCCCTCCGCCCGGATGCGCGCCACCTCACGGGCGATGGCTCGCTCGCGCCACTCCGTCACCAGGATCGCCACCAGGTAGGGGAGAACGATCAGACTTATGAATACTTTCAACTCAGGGGAATAGGCCTCAATCCCGGAGGAATAGGCGATCGTCGGGTGACCCATCACCGCCAGATAGCCGGCGAGCACCACCAGCGGCACGATCCGCCGCCAGACCAGCCGCCGCGTGCGTTGGTTGACGCGCTGCCGGGCCAGTTCGTACACCGCATCCTGATCGTTCATGGCTGCTCTCCCGCACGCTCATCCTGCCTGACCTGAGATGGTCCGGTGATTGCTTCTTCGGCCTCAGCGCTCATCAGACGGCTCTCCGCGCGCAGGCGGCGCACCTCCTGGGCGATCATCCGGTCGCGCCAGTCGAGGTGGATCACGATCGCCCCATAGACGACCACGCCCAGCCACACCGGCAGCGCGACCTCCGGATGTCCCGCCAGACTGAGGGCCAGGGCGCTCACGATCGCCAGCGCCGGCAGCACCCGGCGCATTCCCACGCGCCAGGCACGCACCTGGCCACGCCGCCCGGCCTGGGCCTGGCGTACCGCCTGCATCTGTCGCGCCAGCGCCTCTCGCCGCCCGGCGGAATCTCGCCACCCGGCGGAATCTCGCCGCCCGTCGGAATCTCGCCGCAGGGTACGCTTGCGCGGCCGGGCTTGCGAGATGAGATCATCCGGCATGGCCACGCTCCGGGGATCAGTCCTCGATGATCAGGGTGCACTCACCGGACGGATCATCCACCCGGACGGCCGCCGCGGCATGTTCCAGCCGCAGCCCACTCTGGGCCGCTTCATATTCGGCCTGCTGGGTGTGCCACCACACAATCCCCCCCGCTGCCGCATCGACCAGGAGCACGCCCGCCAGAGTCAACGCCGGCAGCGCGATCGAACCGTGCAGCAGGCTGACCAGGTAAATCAGCCACACTCCGCCGCCGAGGCCCAGCAGCGCCAATCCTGCGCCTGCCCGGCGGATCACCGGACTCGCCGGTTCGACCACCACCAGTTCATCCCGACCTTCGAGCGCCATGTCCGTTCTCCTCTGGTTGTCCTGCCGGCTCAATGACCCGATCCACACGACAATCGAACACGGCCGTTTTCTCACTAGCTTACTCGTCTTCACGGCGCTTGAGCTTTTCGCCTTCCGCCAGGACGTCGGCCAGGTCGGCAGGCAGTTCGCCATCCCCCTCCAGCCAGGCCGCCCCCTGATCCTCCAGCCGGATCAGGAAAGGATCGGCGGGAACATCCTCATGCTTTCGTTTGCGCCCGGCAAAATCAGCCTGTTCCCGACCCCGCCGTTGAAGCGCCAACCCCACGATCACCAGCAGGCCCAGGCCCAACGCCAGGGCTATGATCAGCAGCCAGGCCGTCATCATCATCATCTGATTACCCTCTCATTCAACCCGCACGCTTCGGCTTGTCTTCCAGGTACAGGTCGTCCTCGCTCAGTTCGGGCAGCTCGCCATCATCCTCCAACCGGATCGCGCCCCGTTCCTCCAGCCGGGTCAGGAACGGGTCATCCGGCAGCTCTGAGTCCTGCCACTTGCGCTTGACAGCCTGCGTGCCACCCTGCGACCAGGCCTGGCCGCGCAGAACTTTCATCAGCACCAGGATCACCAGGATCAACCCCAAGAAGACCACCCCGATGATCAACAATTCCGCTATGCCCAGACTCATCATCTGCATCCGCTGTCTCCCGCATCATGGCCGGACAGGCTCAGTCACCCGCGCCGGAACGCTTGGGTTTTTCGTCATCCAGAAAGAGATCGTCCTCGCTCAGTTCGGGCAGTTCATCATCCGCCAGCGGGATCGCACCCAGATCGACCAGGTCATCGAAGGAGCGATAGGCTTCCGGCTCGAACTCGTTCTTGCGCTTACGCGGGGACGAAACCCGCTGCGCATATCCCCGGCGCGCCAGGATCATCCGCGCCATGCCCGCCGCGACCAGCAGACTGGCGAGACCGATCAGGACTACGGGGAGCGACAAGGGACCACTGAACCCGTCAGCCGTCCCGATCGGGTTCAGACTACTCACGGGAGCCATGAAGACAAGAACCCCCACCGCCGCCACCAGCAAAATCACACCCAGCTTGAACAGTATTCTCCCGCGACTCATCACCCCACCTCGTCTTCAAAACCGTCCCGGTCCGCAAGCGGAGGCCCAACCCCCACCAACCCGCCGATGGGCGGGCTGGCACACTCAAATCACCCCCGGCATCCGATGCCGGCGGTCCCATGGAGTATTACGCACAGGCAGCGGATGGGTTGCAGACTGGAAGCGGAAACACGGCATCACTCAGCGTGGCTCGCATCAAAAAAAGATGCAGGGGCGTGTGCGAGACGCCCCTGCATCCCAAAATCATTGAGCCAGACCGGGGTCCGGCCAGCGCCAGAACTATACGTTTTCGAGCAAAACGCCCGCGGCGAGGACGACGAAGGCCAGCAGCGCGAGGACGGTCGCCTGCAGGCTGAAGAACGAGAGGCTCGTGATCAGCACGGTCAGGACGGACAGCACGGCGAGAACGACCGCGATCCAAAAGGTAATCTGCTTAGGCGCACTGAGGTTCATCGGATATCCTTTCTACCAAAGCCAGTATAAAGTGCATTATAGTACATTTTTTTGAAAACAATACTGACAATGCCCCATAAATCCCGCAACCTGCCAGGCCAAACGCCGGTTACAGCGCCCCCCGGCGAATCGTTCACGACATGTGCGGCCAGACAAAGTTGTCCTCGGCCCTATTTTCCGCCCGGCTTGCGCCGCCCGGCCATCATCCGCTGGATCTCGCGCTCGTAGCCGATCTCCTTGGGCTGGTACCAGCCCGGCGGCTCCATGTCCAGCGGCAGGTACGTCTGATCGACCCACCCACCGGGGAAGTCGTGCGGGTACTTGTACTGGCCCATGTCGCCCATCGTTTCCTGGTAGCGCTCGCGGGTCGTGCCGCCGAACGTGCCGGATTTGTCACGCAGGTAGGGCGGGACCGGCCCGGTGCCGTGCGTCTCCACGTGAGCAAGAGCTGTCCAGACCGCCCCGGCGCTGTTGCTCTTAGGCGCGGTCGCCAGGTACAGGCACGCCTCCGAGAGGAAGTACGTCCCTTCCGGCATGCCGACCCATTCGAAGGCCTGGGCCGCCGAGGCGACCACCACCAGCGCGTTCGGGTCGGCCAGGCCGATGTCCTCGCTGGCCAGGATCATCATCCGGCGCAGGATGAAGCGCGGGTCCTCCCCGGCGTGGATCATCTTGGCCATCCAGTACAGGGCCGCGTCGGGGTCGGAACCGCGCACCGACTTGATAAAGGCGCTGATCGTGTCGTAGTGCTCGTCGCCGCCCTTGTCGTAGCGCACCGCCCGCTTCTGGATGCTCTCCTGGGCGACTTCCAGGCTGATCCGGACCACGCCCCCGGCGTCCGGCTCGGTCGTCTCCACCGCCAGCTCCAGCGCGTTGAGCGCGCTGCGCGCGTCCCCACCGGAGACGTAGACGATGTGATCGAGCGCGCCTTCGTCCAGCAATATCGAACGGTCGCCATAGCCGCGCTCGGCATCGGTCAGGGCGCGCCGCACCAGCAGCTTGACCTGGTCGTCGGTCAGCGGCTGGAGACGGAAGACCCGGCTGCGCGAGAGCAGCGGCCCCACCAGGCTGAAGAACGGGTTCTCGGTCGTCGCCCCGATCAGGACGACCGTGTTGTTTTCCACGTGCGGCAGCAGGGCGTCCTGCTGGGCGCGGTTCCAGCGGTGGATTTCGTCCACGAACAGCACGGTGCGCTGGTTGTACATCCCCAGGCGTTCCTTGGCTTCCTCGACCACCTTGCGCAGGTCGGCGATCCCGGAGGTGACGGCGTTGAGCGTGGTGAAATGGCGCTGGGTGGAGTTGGCGATCACGTTGGCCAGGGTCGTCTTGCCGACGCCGGGCGGCCCCCACAGGATGATCGAGCTGAGCCGGTCGGCTTCGATCGAGCGGCGCAGCAGCCGCCCCCGCCCCACGATCTCGTCCTGCCCGACGAATTCATCCAGCGAGCGCGGTCGCATCCGGACGGCCAGCGGTGCGTTTTTTTCGGCGCGCTGGGTGCGCGCGTAATCGAACAGATCAGACATGGGGACGCCTCGCGATCAGACTGGAGCCGATAGTCAGGGCCTATTGTAGCGCAGCCGGGGGCAATTAGAACAACAGTTTGCCTGGGGGGATGAGCCAACAGTCTTCAGTTGACAGTCGACAGTACAAGCAAGGGCCGCCTTGACTGACCACTGTCGACTGTATGACATCACATCCGGTACGGCTCCGGGCCGACGAACGTGGATTGCCCATCCGGGCCAAGATAGCAGGCGTAGTGGGCGCTGATGCTTGGATCGGGCAGCGGCCGCCAGCCCGCCAGGAAGCCGGTCTCGAACCGGGTAGGCAAGTCCGGGTGGTCTGGGAGCGATCCGGCCTGCCGCCGCAAGATGTCCGCCACTGTATCGGCCAGTTCCGTGGCGATCACCGGCTTGAACAGATAACCCGACGCGCCCAGCGCCCGCGCCCGGTCGACGCCGCCGATGTAGGCCGAGACGAACAGGAACGGCAGCGCCTGCCCGATCGGGTCCTGGCGCAGGGCGGCCAGCATGCTCAGCCCGTCCATGCCGGGTTTGCTGACATCGGAGATCACCAGCGAGATCGGCTGGGTCTGGACGAGATGGATCGTCAGGTAAGGGTCGGTGGTCGCCACCACCGTGAGGCTGAGGCTGCGCTCCAGGATCAGTTTGGTCAGCAGCATCAGTTCCAGGCAGTCGTCGCTCAACAGCACCGGGCGCTGGCGGGTCAATGCCGCCAGATCACCGCCAGCCGTCTGCAAAGGTTCCGTACTCGTCGGTCTGGCCGTCATCCCGTACTCCGCGCATCCTCGATTCCAATCCACCTGACTGAATCGTACCAGCGAACCGGCGGCGGGTGAATGGTACCTGAGCACGATTCCCGCCACGACGCGGTCCGGCCAGGGCCAACAAAAAAGGCGCTCGTTGACCGGAGCGCCTTCGGTATCATCGCAGTGACAAACCCGCTACTGGACGTCGTTGTACGTCCAGTGACGGTTGGCAAAGAAATTCCAAAGCATCACGATGCCGATCGAGATCGCCTGGGCGATGTTCGATCCAACCTGGTTGATCGCGGTGGCGTCCATCGTGGCTCCGCCGGGCAGGATCGAAGCTCCCAGCCCGCCCCAGAAACCGTACGTCCCCCCCACGAACAGCAGCCGGAAGCCCAGTCCGACGATGCTGACCAGGAAGAACTGGAGGAGCTGGCGGCCCGCGCTGCGCGAGCGCGAATCGGGGAAGGTCCAGTAGCGGTTCCAGATGTAGTTGCTGATGACCGCGGTGGTGAAGGCAATCCCGGTCGCGATTCCAACTTTGAGGTTCTGGTTGGGTTCGGCGGGAACCAGCACGGAATGCTGCAAGATGTTCAGCATGGCGAAATCGACCACGGCCCCGAACGCGCCCACGATGGCGAATTTCAGGAACCGTTCAATCTCCTTGGCGCGCTCGCCAAAGTG
>CAZHMJ010000170.1:0-10858 GCA_964533805.1 uncultured Anaerolineae bacterium
CCCGCGATCTTCGGCTTGACAGGCCGACATGTTAACCGCTACACTACGTCCCCAATCGATGGTGGCATTATAGCAGTCACCCGATCGACTGTCAATATTCAGTTCCTCTGCTTTACCCTGACTTCCGCCCCTTATGTCCGACCGCTAGGTGCCCGGTATGACGGGAATCAACGCCTGATCACCCTGAATGGTGGTCCAACTGCTGTTGACCCAACCGGTCACGCCGCCAAAATCAATTCGGACCCAGCGTGCATCGCGGCTACTGCGACCGGTAATCGTGTAAAGCTGGCCCCGCTCCGCACGGCCCAGGATGGGGTAGCTGACGCCGGGACCGGTACGGACATTGAGCAGGTTGGCGTTGACTTGAAGGTTGACCGGAACTCCCCCCCCTGAGGTCTCCAGGTAGACCCAGTAGAACCGGAGCGAAGCCAGGCTGGTGGCTTCATAGAACTCCAGCGTCAGGGCATGCATGCCCGCGCTCAGGGTTTGATCGACAAAGTAGTAGCGTCCGGCGGCCTCGTGCCACTCGTCCAGCACCAGGACCCCATCGACGTAGAAGCGGACACCATCATCGGCCCGGATGGAGAACCGGACAGCCCCGCCGGTGAACGTGGCCTGCCGGCCGATTCGCATGGCAAAGTTGTCTGCGAAAACGCCGGCTGGAGCGCCACTGCCCCAGTTCAGATCGAGGCCCTGGCTGATGTATTGGGCGAAGGATGTCGGATCTCCGATGAACTGTGTGTTGTTGTAGAAGTAAGCCGTCCAGACCTCCACTGTCGCGGGTGGGGCGGTTGGAACCGGGCTGGGCGCAGGTTGATCGATCTGCGTCCACTGGACCTGAATGGCGGCGACTTCAGTCCGTTCATAGAATTCAACCCGCACAGTATGCTGGCCCGCGCCTAACAGGACGGTGGCCGTGTTGGATGGGGTGAACCCGCTGTCGAACCAGGCGTCGATGATGGGTTGGTTGTCGATCCACAGCCGGACTCCATCATCGGCGTTAATCGTGAACTGGTATGTGCCGGCGTTGAAGGTGGGGTAGCCTGTCCAGCGGATTCCGAAATTGTCGGCGGGGAGCAGGCCAGGGGCGGGCGAATTGTAGCCCCAGTTGTAGTTGATGTTGGATTCGATCTGAGTGAGTGTGGGTGTACCGGACAGCGTCGGGTTGTTGAAGTACTCTGCGGTCCAGGTGCCATACTGGACGCCGGTTTGGGCGCTGGACAGTGTTTCCCAGGTGATGATCGCGACGGCTGTGCCGCCATGTTCATAATATTCTACCCGTACCACATGCAGTCCGGCACTGAGAGTCACATCGGCGGTGGCGGCTGGGTCTGGGGCGCGGTCTTGCCACGCATCGAGCACGAGAACATCATCCACAAATACCCGCACCCCGTCGTCGGTCCGGGCGGTGAAGCGATAGACTCCAGCGCCTAACAGGATATGCCTCGTCCAGCGCACCGAGAAGCTGTCGGCAGGCAGGACGAGACTGGGCGCACCTGTGCCCCAGATGAAACTGATCTCTGGATCGTAGCGGGTCAGGAGTGGCGCGCCTGCCAGCACGGCGTTGTTGAAGTATTCTCCAAGCCACATCGAATCGGTCTGACCCAGGGCGGGCGGCGCGCTGAGGAACAGGGTGCAAGCCAACACCACCAGGGCCAATCTGGAAAAAACGCGCATTCCCCACCTCCTGACACGCCTGGGCGAGCCTTTGCTTTTGACTCTATTGTAGACCCGAACCGATCGGCGTGGTCTGCTGCCGCGATACGCTTACTCCACGCGTGGTTGACGATGGCTTACTTCGTCGAGCAGTGCTTCGTGAGGTAGGGCGTGGACGGTGTGATCGTCCCGGCCGGTCATCATTTCTGCCGCGATGAGCGAATTCAGCACGGCTTCTTCGACGGCTTCAACGACCGCCAGGAGCAGCCTGTCGAAAGCTGGATGCTCGTCTGGGAGCCGTGCGACGGTTTCCAACACACTCACAGGGTGGTGCGGGCGGCGGTTAGCCGTGCTGAATGCCACGACGAAATCCCCGCTGCCCTGGCTGCAATAACTGCCGGTGCGGGCCAACCCAAAAGCCGCGCGCATGGATAGCCGCCCAAGCTGGCGGCTGTCCAGCGGCGCGTCGGTTGCCAGTACGATCATGACCGAACCCGGCCCGATATTGGGCGAGGAACCCTTTTCGAGGAGGGCGCCGACCGGGATGCCGGTCACCATCAGATCGCGCCGGTTGCCAAAATTGGTCTGCACCAGCGCGCCGAGGATGAATTGGCCCTCGACCAGGCGCGATGCCGTCCCGATCCCCCCCTTGAACCCGTAGCAGACGGTGCCGGTCCCCGCACCCACACTGCCTTCCCTGACGGGGCCGCCTGTGGCATTCTGGATGCATTCCCGGACGTGTCCAGGCTGAACGTGCCGGCCCTGGATGTCGTTGAGGAAGCCATCGTTGGTTTCTCCCACGACGGGATTGACGGTGCTGGTTATGATTCCGATGCCGGGGTTCTGGTCAATCATAGAGGAAACAACCCCGTCCGCAACAGCACTGACACTCAAGGTGTTGGTCAGCAGGATGGGTGTTTCGATAACCCCCAGTTCGCGCACCTGGAGGAACCCCCAGGCTTTGCCAAAGCCATTGATGGTATGTACCGCGGCGATGACCTTGTCCTGAAACAGGTTTCCCGCGTGGGGCAGGATCGCGGTCACCCCGGTTCGGATCGGACCGCGACCGGGTTGGAGCGGGCCTTCTCCCTGGATCAGCGTGACGTGGCCGACCAGGACACCGGGAACATCGGTGATGGCGTTATTTGGCCCCGTAGGCAGTCTGCCAGGGCTGATGCCAAGGTCGCGCAGACGCGGCATGACGGTTTCTCCTTGAGTGTCGAGAATGCAGCTTCAATTGGATTTTTGTTAATTGACGACATGATACTATTTTGCTTGCTGATTTATCGGGAATAATTCACACTTTTTTCCCTCCAATCACGCCATGTCGTGTTACAATTTTTACGGAGTGCTCAACCCTATCCCTGAGTTTGTGAAAATTCCAACCAACTTTGCTGCCGGGGGGTGGTCATGCCGGATTACTCACGGATTCATGCAGCGATCAATGTCCTCACACGCGTGACCAATAGCTCGTTGGATCACTGGCTTGCGCGGATCCGCCAGGCGGCCGACAGGGAGGGGCTGCCCTTTGAAACGTTTGTCCCTCACTTTCTTGGGCCACAACTTCCTTATATCTTACGCCTGATCGAAAAGACTCATGCGCTCCCGGATACCCACACTCGTGCGGCCGAGCTTGCCCTGAGTATCGACCGGCTGATCCAGCGGACGGGTAAGTTTGGGGATTGGCAGCGCGCGATCCAGGGCCTGGTGGTGGCAATGGATGTACCGGGCAACGATGACCGCCTCCAGCTTGCCGCGTTGTGGCGGTGCGTGGCTCAGAACTACCAACACCTGGGAGACCACGCACGCGCGCGGCGGGCCTACCAGTATGCCAAGGACCTGGCGGACGGCCGGAGCGAGCCGGATCGCGACATGCTGATTCAACTGCGCCAGTGCGAGGGCGGGCTGTATGCCGTCGCAGGCGATTTCGAGGCGGCAGAGGCCACTGCCCGCGAGCTTCTGGCCGATGCGGAGGCCTGTGGCGACCTGTATACCCTGATGCTCGGCCATGCCCAGTTCGCGTACTTGCGCCTTCTGGGATACCAGCCGGTCGAGGCCTTCGCCCATGCCCAACAGGCCCTGGTGTTGAGTTACAGGCTGGGGGACGATACCTTGCACGCCCAGAGCCTGATGTATATGGCCGATGCCTGCCGGGTGAGCAAGCAGTTTGACCTGGCTGTGCACTATATCGAGCTGGCCCGCGAGCCGGTGCGCCGGCTTAATAACGCGCCCTGGATGGCCTATCTGGATCACACCCTGGGCGCGCTGGACGTGGAGATCGGGCAGTATGCCAGGGCCGTCGACCGGCTGAAGCGCGCTCAGCATTTCTTTCACTCGGTCCAGGATCGTGCCAGTGAGGTCAATTCCACCCAGGCATTGGGGATTGCACTCTACCGGGCGGGGGATGACCATGCGGCCGAGCCGATGTTGCTGGATGCGGCTCGTGGACTGAAGGAACTGGGCAAAGGCAACGAGTTGGCCAACGTCCAGTTTACGCTGGGCAAGCTGTATGAGCGCACCGGCAGGCCCGGCGCGGCTCATGGAGCCTATCAGGAGGCGATGACTCTGGCTCGGTCATTTGACGGGCCGTATTACGAAGCGCTTGTGGAGAAGATTCGTGCGATCCTGTCCCAGTTGGATGAGCAGTCATCTGCGGCGGATTAGCGCCGGCGCAAAACGAAAATCCGCGGGTTGAGGCCGCCCTGAGCTACCCGGATCGTCGCCAGGGTTTCCCAGAGGGTTGATTCCGCGAGCAGATTTTCCATCAGGCGGACTTCGTGGGTGATGGCGGCGAACAGTGCCCCTCGCTTTGCCACGCGGCCCGCCTCGTCCAGCAAAGCCGGGTAGAGCGCCAGGTTCTCCTCGTGAGAACCGACCAGGTGGCCAAACGGTAGATCCGCGCACAGGGCGTCGACGCTGCCGTCGGACAGGGGCATGGCGCGAGCGTCCCATGTCTCAAGCTGGCAGCGATCCTGAAGCCCGGCTGCTTCCACATTCTGCCGGGCGCAGGCCAACACCTCCGGGTTGAGATCACAGCCGATGGCCTGTTTGGCCGGGGCATATTCGAGACGTTCCACGAGCAGCGTGCCGGAGCCGCACCCCAGGTTCAAAAAGACATCGTAGGGCGTCGGATCGGTCATCAGGATCATGGCCTGGGCGATCGTGGCGTTGAGCGCCCCCTCCATGTTGCAGACTCGCCAGGGCCGGGTTGCCAGCGGACGCGGTGAGATGCGCAGCAGGACATCCCAGCTTTCGCCCCCGCCCGGCGAGCGCCGCAGTCGCAGCAGCAGATCGCCTTCTTCGGGGTCTGGTCTAAGCCCGGCGCGCTGGGCAAGTTCCTGGCGCAGCCGGGTCATCACCGCGCTGTCCGCGCCCGCCGCGTTGATGTGCAGCGTCTGGAAGCTGCCTGCCGGGTGGGCGGCTTTGATTGCATCGATTTCCCCCAACAGCCGGCGGAAATGCTGATCGCCCAGCAGTCCTTTGGGGCGTGGCACGGCGAAACGGTGCACGGTATAGACCGCCTGAACCGTGCGCAGACGCAGCAGGGCGCGCAGCCCGCCCGTGTAGTTGAAGCGAACAAGTCCGGGCTGTGGCTTTCCTTGCGGGGCAGGGCGCAGCTCGACCCGGTTGACCAGGTGGATGGCGATCTCGCGGCGGGCGATGTCCTCCAACCCTTCGATGACTTCAGCCTCGCATACCCAGTGCTGGGTGGCGGGCGAAGATGTCTCCTCGGTTTTGCGGACTGAAGTCACGCCGCGGGGATGCGCCGGGCGCGCGGGTCTTTTGGAGGGCATGCCAACTCTTTCTGACAGGGTTCGGATTGGCCGCTGACTATAGCCCGCTTTGGGGGGATTGTCATGTCCTGTCTTGCCCGTGTCAGGTCGTGATATCCTGCCGCCGGAAGAGCAGCACGGTGAGGGTCATCAGGCCGAAGACCCACGCGAACAGGATCAGCAGCGACAACCCCAGACTGTTCGGCTCGACGTAATTGATCAGAAACGGCGGATTCACGCTGGGTTGATGGGTGATCAGACTCGCCACATTGCTCAGGTTGTAGCCGGGCATGAGCTGGTACAGGCCCACGATCTCCGGATGGCCGAACAGGGAACCGAGCAGGGCGAAGAGGCTCATCGAAAACAGCTCCAGGATCATCAGGCCGATCCCGATCATGATGCTGCCCAGGATCGAGCGCGTGATCATGGCTCCCAGGGCGGCGTATCCAGCGGCGATGATCGTGGCCGTGAAGGTCGTGGCAGCCTGTACCGCGAAGTTGCGCACGAAGTCCGATTGCAGCGCCTCGGCCAGCGGCGGGCCGTACTGCCCTCCGGCGATCTTGACCGGCAGGAACATCCCCAGACCCGCGATCAGCGAGGCCGCGCCGAATGCCACCACCACGAACGCTCCCAGCGTCACGAACTTGTTGACGATCAAGGGGACGCGGGAGCGGCGCGGCAGCAGGTTTTTCCAGGTGCCCCACTGGTATTCCCCGGCGAAGATCACGGCCGTGAAGGCGATCAGGATGATCCGCCCGAACATCTCGTTGGGGATGTTCCAGGCTCCCAGCATGATTTCCGTCCAATTCACGGAGTCGTTGACGGAGGCCAGCCCGAAGTTGCGCTGGATTTCTGGCGTGGCCAGCAGCGCCACCAGCAGCATGATCGCCAGGATGCCCAGCGCGCCCATCGGGAAAATCCAGATCAGCATGCCGGTCGCCCAGCGATGCCCGGCGATTTTCTTCCATTCGGCGCGGAAGAGGTTGGTGTGGCGCTGGACATCAAGCATGGTTGTCCTCCGCGGGTTGGGTGACGGACAGGAAATAGTCTTCGAGCGTCTGGCGCTGGCTGACCACCTGGAAGACGTCGACCTCGGCGGCGACCAGGGCCCGCACCACCTCCGGGATGGCGGTCCGGTCGGCCCGCACGGTGATCGATTGGCCGTTGGGCTGGACCGGCCAGCGCGCGGCCAGGACGTCCGCGGCGCGGGCCAGCGGCGCGGCTTCGATGCGCAGTACGGCGGAACCGGCCAGCAGGTCGGCCACGGCCCCTTCACGCACCAGCACGCCCTGGTTGATAATTGCCACCCGGTCGCAGACCTGCTCGATCTCGCTCAGAATGTGGCTGGACAGGAAGACGGTCTTGCCCTGCCGATCCACCAGATCGCGAATGAAAACGCGCATCTCCTGGATGCCGGCCGGGTCGAGGCCGTTGGTCGGTTCATCCAGGATCAGCAGGTCGGGGTTGGACAGCAGGGCGGCCGCCAGACCGAGGCGCTGCTTCATGCCGGTCGAATAGCCGCGCACGTACTGGCCGGCGCGTTCGGCCAGCCCAACCTGCTCCAGCAGGGAATCGATGCGTCCCCGGTCGTACGCGCCGCCGGCCCGATCCAGGACTTCCAGGTTGCGTCGCCCGCTCAGGAAGGGGTAAAAGGCTGCGCCTTCGACGATCGCGCCGACCCGGCCCAACACGTCGTGATTGCGGCGCGGGTCGCGCCCGTAGATGGCCGCCTGGCCCGCGGTCGGCCGGATCAGGTCCAGCAGGATGCGGATCGTGGTGGTTTTCCCCGCGCCGTTCGGGCCAAGGAAGCCGTAGACCTGGCCGGCCTGCACCTCCAGATCGAGATTCTTGAGGGCCTGGACCTGTTTTTTGCCCCGGCCAAAGGTTTTGCCGATGTGATGCAAACTGAGTGCGATTTCGGTCATGACAGCTCCCCGGCAGCGCGCCGGCCAGATCGGTTTGGCTGGCTCAAACGACCGGCGGCGCGGATTGGAAGCCTTCTCCGTAGGCCGTCTGGCCCTGGCCCACGACGATGAACGCATCGGGATCGACCTCGAAAATCAGTTCGCGCAGTTCGCTGATCTCTGGCCGGGTGACGGCGACGAACAGGACGTAGCGTGCCTGCTGGGTGTACATACCGCGTCCGTCCCAGCCGGTGACTCCGCGCTCCAGTTCATCCATGATTGCGGCCGCGACTTGCTCCGGGTGGTTGGTGACGATAGTCGCGGTCCGCACGGTGCTGGGGCCTTCCAGCACGTAGTCCGAGGTCGCGCCGTCCACGTAGATGGCGACCATGGCATACAGCGCGCCCTCCCAGCCGTAGATCAGCCCGGCCAGCAGGACGATAGCCGTGTCGGTCAGAAGGTAGGTGCTGTTCAGGGAAGTGCCCAAGCGGCGCTGGAGGATGCGCGCCAGGGTGGAGGTGCCGCCGAACGTCCCCCCGGCCCGGTAGACCAAGCCGCCCGCGATCCCGCCCAGGATGCCGCCAAACAGAGCGCTGAGCAGGCGGTCGTCGGTGATCCCATCCTTGGGGAAGTACGGGGCCAGCATGTCAATGGCCAGCGAGTAGACGACCAGGAGGTAACTGGTGCGTAGCACGGTGCGCCAGCCGCCCAACATCCGGTAGGCCAGGAACTGGATCGGGATGTTGATGAGCAGGATCATCAGGCCAATTGGCGTCCCGATCAGGGTATTGAGGATCACGGCGATGCCGGAAGCGCCGCTGGGGGCGATTTCATACGGCTCGAAGAACAGGATCACGGCGATCGCGCCAAGCAGGGCGCCGGCTGTCAGGAACGCGAACCGGATCAGGCTGGTTCGCAGGGCGTGAGGATGTTTGAGGTGCGTCACAAGCTAATCCTTGAGGAGTAAGCGGCAGTGAGCCGGGCCGAATCAGGCAGGCCGCCGGTGGCGTCCGCGCCACCCGATCGTGATGAAAAGCCAGCCAAAAATCAAGAATGGTCCGCCCCAGGCCATGCCGCTGAGCAGCCCGATCAGCAGGGACCCTGGCACGGCCAGCAAGACCAGGGAAGCGATCAGGATCAGGCTCAGCAGGCCGCTCAGAAGCATCACCATGCCTCCCAGACGTTCCCAGCGCCAGGCCAGCACCAACCCGCTATACCCGATCGTCTGGAGTACAATCGCGGGAGAATCGAAGGGGCGGTCGAACGCGCCGAATCCCTCCAACAGGAGGGAGCAGAGCAGAAAACTGACGACGCGGGCGATCCAACGGGCCGCGAGCAGGTCGATCTGGGCACGGTAGGCCGGATCGCGGCGGCGCTGCTGCCAGGCGCGGCTGTGTTCGGCCAGCGCGGCGGGCACCAGGGTCAGAATTTCGTGTAGCCAAAAGGCGATCAATGTCCAGCCACCCCGTTGGGCAGCTTCGTCCAGCCCCAGGCTGAAGACCTCGCCCATCTCGGAGCCAAAGGTCGCCCGGAAGGAAGCGGGATACAGCCCCAGCAGCAGGTTATAGCATTGCAGCGCAAGGGGAGTATTCATGCCTCACCTCCGGCCAGGCGTAGCCGGGCGCGTTCGGCCAGGCTGGTCAGGCGCGCTGTCTCGGCGTTGAGGATGCGGCGGCCCAGGTCGCTGAGGATGTAGTTCTTACGTGGGCGGGCCTCGTCCGGATCAGGCGGCGAATCCAGGCGCGTGATCCAACCTTGCTCCAACAGGCGGCTGAGCGCGCCGTACAGCGTGCCCGTGCTCAACCTGACCCGGCCATCGCTCAAGGTCTGGACGTCCTTCAGGATTGCGTAGCCGTGGCGCGGGCCTCCGGCCAGGCTGAGCAAGATGAAAAACGTGCTCTCGGTCAGGGGGAGTTCGGCCTGGGTTGGAATGAGGTCTCTTTCTTGCGGTCGCATTGATATCTCATTTGTCGCCATATGTCGCCTGACGATATATTAGGCGTTTTTCACAGGAATGCCTATGGGACTCCAGTCCTGCTTGTAGGCTGGCTGCTGCCTTTTTGTTATTCTCCCAACGGGTTTGTAAAGTAGAGGCATACTTTTAGGGAGGCAAACCGTGACCAATAAAGTACAAATCGCCCCATCGATTCTCTCGGCGGATTTTACCCGGCTGGGGGAGCAGGTGGCGGCCGCGGAAGCGGCAGGAGCGGACCGGATTCATGTCGATGTAATGGATGGCCGGTTCGTTCCCAATATCACGATGGGGCCGCTGGTGGTGGCAGCGGTGCGCCGCGTGACCGCGCTGCCACTGGACGTCCACCTGATGATCGTCGAGCCGGAGCGTTATGTCGAAGCGTTTGCCGAGGCGGGGACAAACTGGCTGACGATCCATGAAGAAGCCAGCCCGCACCTGCACCGGACGCTGCAACTGATCCGAGGGCTGGGAATGAAGGCCGGGGTCGCCCTGAACCCGCATACGCCGCCGGTTGTGCTGGATTACGTGTGGGACCTGCTCGATCAGGTGCTCGTGATGACGGTCAATCCCGGCTTCGGGGCGCAGCAGTTCCTGCCGGAGACGCTGGCCAAGATTGCGGCCGTGCGGGAGGGCAGCATCGCGCGCGGGTTGGCGGTGGATGTGCAGGTGGACGGCGGGATCGATCCGGCCACGGCTCCGCGTGTCGCCGCGGCCGGAGCTAACGTACTCGTCGCCGGGAATGCGATCTTCGCCTCTCCGCTCGGAATCAGTGGGGCAATTCAGGCGATTCGAGCCGCCGCTGGCGGGTGATCGCCCGCCTCGGTGATTGTCCAACAGGCATTACACCTGCGCCATGATTTCCTCGGCGGATAACACACGGGCAAAACCCTTGCGCAGCACCTTGAGTTCTGGCTCCTGAAGCTCCGGATCATCCGTCGAGGTGACGTCGCTGCCAAACACAACTTTGAAGCTGCGCTCATAAGCCTGACGCGCCGTGGTGCCACAGCAGTAGTTCGTCATGGTGCCGCAGATGATCACCGTGTCGCGGCCCAGATTGTGCAGGATGGTTTGCAGCGGTGTGTCGTAAAACGCCCCGTAGGAGGGCTTATGGATCACTACGTCACCCGGTTCCGGGGCCAGTTCGTGCCAGACCCGCCCCTGGTCATCGTACTTTCCCGGTTCTCCGGCCAGATCCGGATAGCGGTTGGGCATCGTCGCGCCGCTGGCCGGCCGATCCAGGTAATGATGGGTGGCGGAAAACACGGTGTAGATCACGGGGATGGTTTGCGCGCGGCAGTGCGCGATCAACCGCTGGATGCGCGGAACCTGCCGGGTCGCTTCTGGAATCCAGCTCGGTGACCAGCCTGGTCTGACGAATTCCTCCTGCATATCGATGACGAGCAGCGCGCATTTGTCCGTGACAATCTTGAAACTGGCCTGCCCTTCGTGATACGCCCGGCGGGCACGGATGAGAATGTCCTCTTCGCTGAACGGCATGGGGAATCTCCTGTGGGAAACGAACACAAGTTCTATTCTATCACGCCACAGTA
>CAZHMJ010000171.1:0-1469 GCA_964533805.1 uncultured Anaerolineae bacterium
CGCCCCTACCGGCGATGGATCGATCCTGTTGCCGGATTAATTTGTAAAGGTTCATGAAATCCCCGACTCAGGACAGGAAGTCCTCCGGACTGAAGACTCGCTTTTTAGTCCGGAGGACTTTTTCTTCAGAGTCGTGGATTTCAATCCGCGATTGCCGCGCGGTGGGCCTCCCCACGGGTGACGAAGCGCATGCACCCGATCGCCAGCGCGAAGAAGATCGGCGCCACCAGGAAGATCACGCTGTAGTTGCGCCCGGTCAGGTCGACGATCCAGCCGTTGAGGATCGGCCCGAAGATGGCCGCCGTCTGCGAGGCCAGGTAGTACAGCCCGGTGTAGGTGCCCAGCAGGCGCGGGTCGTCGGTCGTGTCGACCACCATCGGCAGCGAGTTGATGTTGACCAGCGCCCAGGCCGCCCCGCCCACGCCCAGCACGATCCCGATCACGGTCGTGCTCTTGGAGAAGAAGCCGATCACCAGCAGCACGGCGAAGATCGCCAGCCCGGCGGTGATCGTCCGGCGGCGGCCGTAGCGCGTCCCGATGTACCCGGCCGGGATCGCGAAGGCGATGAAGGTCGCCAGCGCGATCGAGAACAGCGTCCCGGCGCTGCCGGCGGTGATGCCCAGGGTCGTCACCGCGTAGGAGGAGAAGAACGTCTCGATCGCGTTATAGCCCACGAACCAGCCGAAGATCGCCACCAGCAGGAAGCCCAGGCTGCGCCGGTACTGGGGCGGCACCAGCTTGAAGCCGCGCAGCCCGCCGATCGCTTCCTCGGTGTCGCTGGCTTCGTGGGCCTCTGCTTCCAGCGCCTCGACCGGCGGCTCCTTGACCCACACGAAGAGCAGGATCACGGCCACGATCAGCGTGACCGAGGCGATGATGAACGGCAGCAGCGGGTTAACGTCGAACAGGGTCGCCAGCCCCAGCGCGGCGATGATCCCGCCCACGCCGCCCATGAAGTTGATCACGCCGTTGGCCTTGCTGCGCAGCGGGGAGGGGGTCAGGTCCGGCATCAGGGCGATGACCGGCGTGCGCAGGATCGCCATGCCGAGCAGCATCAGCCCCGCGCCGATCAGGAACAGCGCGAACGCGCCGCCGTTGGCGCTCACGTCGCCGTTGTGGAGCGGGTCGATCATGCCGGTGGCGATCGGGATCAGGACGAAGGCGGCGGCGGCGACCGGCGCGGCGGTCAGGATGTACGGGTAGCGCCGCCCGATCCGGGTCCGGGTGCGGTCGCTCCACACGCCGATCACGGGCAGGATGAACAGGGCCGCGATGTTGTCCAGGGTCATGATGAACCCGGTCAGGGTGGCGCTGAGGCCGAAGCCCTTGTAGGGGGCGATATTGAGGCGCTGCCCGATCTCCAGGGGCGCGTCGGCCTCCAGATTGTTGAGCGCGGTCAGATCGTCCACCGCCAGGCCGTACTGTTCGGCGATGGCGTAAAGATGTTCACCTTTTCCCACGGTGTGGAA
>CAZHMJ010000171.1:1479-10774 GCA_964533805.1 uncultured Anaerolineae bacterium
TCGGCGATGGCGTCGAGCGTGTCGCCCTCGGCCACGACATAGGTCTGGGCCGCGTTCTGGGCGTCAAAGGCGGGGTCGCCCGCCTGGAGGAAGATCGGCACGAACAGGTTATAGATTTGCCAGATCACACTGATGCCCAGGAAGCCCAGGCCAATCAAAAAGGTCTTGCGCCAGTCGAGTTTCACGGATGGTCATCCTTCGGGTGCGGTCCGCGCGCAGGAGTGCATGACTCTTGGAAATGACGCAGCCCAAAAACAGGGAACCATCCGGCAAGCCCGGCAGTGGGATGAGGCCCTGTCACTGCGTCAGTCCTGGACTCTATTGTAAAGGGAATCAGGAATTGAGCATGAGATTGGAGGAAACAGGTCCGCGCGGGTTGCAAGGAATCCGCGCAAACCCTATCATCATCGCATCCAGGCCCGTCTCTTGCGCCCGCGGGCCGCGTGTCGTTCGGAGAAAACCAGGCCATGTCCGCCAAGGATTCCATTACCGCGCCGCCAGAAGTCGTCCTGGGCTCCGGGGTATATACCCCCGGTATCCTGCGGATCTACGATCCGCTGGTGCTCCAGGTGGAAGTGCCGTGGATCTGGAAGTGTCCCCCCCGGCGGCTGGTCGCCCACTACGACCAGCATGTCGGCTGCCGCCACCTCGACGTGGGCGTCGGAACCGGCTATTTCCTGGACCAATGCCGGTTCCCCTGCGAACAGCCCACAATCGCTTTGCTGGACCTCAATCCCAACTCCCTGGCCCACACGGCCGCGCGCATCCGCCGCTACCAGCCCGTCACCTACCGCGCCAACGTGCTGGAGCCGATTCCCTTCGAGATTCCCGCCTGCGATTCGATCGGCATGAACCTGTTCCTGCACTGCCTGCCGGGGACGCTGCTGGACAAAGGCCAGCGGGTTTTCAGCCACCTCAAGCCGTTCCTGAACCCCGGCGGCGTGCTCTTCGGGAGCACCATTCTGGGCCAGGGAACGCCCTTCGGGTTGTTCAGCCGGTTCTTCATGGCCGTCTACAATTCCAGCCTGCTGCCCAACAGCCGCGTGCTCAACAACAAGGAAGACTGCCTGGCCGATCTGGAAGCCGCCCTGGCGGCGGTTTTCGCCCGCCACACGATCGAGATGGTTGGCCACGTCGCGCTCTTCGCCGCTTATAACTGATCGCCCTCCGGGCAGGACACGGGGCCGTCCAAACAGGGCGGCCCTGGAATCGAACTCCACCCCTGGCGGACGGCCTCTTTTTCCCCCGGCCCAACCTCCCCTATAATGGGATCAGCGGCTGCCTCGCCCCCGTCCGGCGGCCGCCAGAGTGAAAGTGCTCCCTGATGGCCGAGCTGCCTCTGTTTCCGTTGAATACCGTCCTGTTCCCCGGCATGCCGATCACGCTGCACATCTTCGAGGAACGCTACAAGCGCCTCGTGGCGCGCTGCCAGGCAGACAACAGCCCGTTCGGCGTGGTCCTGATCGAATACGGGGTCGAAGCGGGCGGGCCGCCGCCCAAACCGCACCCGGGCGGCTGCATGGCCCGGATCACCCAGGTGGAAGCGCTCAGCCAGGGCCGCCTCAACCTGCTCGCGTTCGGCGAGCAGCGGTTCCGCATCCACGAGCTGGACAGGTTCACGCACCCGTACCTGAGCGCCAGCGTGGAGATTCTCCCGTTTGCGCCGGGGGAGCCGGCCGGGATGGAGTCCGGCTGCCGCCGCCTGCGCGACTGGGTGGCGCGCTACATCAAGGCCCTGAGCCAGGCGGGCAAACTCCCCCTCAACGTAGAGGATCTGCCGGACGATCCGGTGGTCTTCGCCAACCTGGCCGCGACGCTGCTCCAGATTCCGCCCGCGCAGAAGCAGCCGCTGCTGGAAGCCGGGGATGGCAACTCCCTGCTGGATGGGCTGTGCCGGCTCTACCGGCGCGAGGTCGCGCTGCTGGCCGCGCTCTCCCGCCCTGGCGGGGAAGCCAGCGGCCCGCCGTTTTTCGCCAACTGAGGGGCAGGGCGACCGGCCAGACCTTCGTGCAGACTGTACATTCATGCAAAGTACACAAAGGTTCCCTGTTCAGCTTGACAAAGAAACGCGATCCGTCTTACAATAATTGCATCCGCAACCATTGCAGCCCTAACAATTTCCGGTGAAATAGTTTAAATCCTTACTATTCTCCTAAGGAGCCGTTCTGTGGGCTACGCACCGTCGAGCGCCACCTCGGCTTGCTTGCGGCAGTACTACCTCATCCACGACATCTTCGTGATGCTCGACGACGGCGATCGCCGCCTGTTCAGCCGGTTTGGCATCAGCCTGCCCCAGTACCGCGTGCTGAAGCTGCTCGACCTGGAGGACGGCCAGCGTCTGACCAGCCTCAGCGATTCACTGCTCCGCGCCAAAAGTACCATCACCCGCATCATCGACCAGCTTGAGCGCGATGGCCTCGTCCAGCGCACCAGCGACGAAGAAGATCGCCGCGCCCAGCGCGTCGTCCTGACCCCGGTCGGGGCGAATCTGCTGGCCCAGGCCCGGATCGAGCACGCGCAGAGCATCGAGCGCCGCTTTGGCAGTTCCCTGACCGTGGACGAGCAGCGCACCTTTTCAGCCCTGCTGGACAAACTCCACGACGGGCTGGTCGCGGACCTGGCGGCCCAGGCGGACGCGGGGCATTTATCTGGAGATCATCACGACGCGTAATTATTCAATTTCACCCCACGGTGTTTGCACTCAGGAAGGAGGTGCAACACAAACCTTTCGCGGATCTGTGTGTTCGTTTCGCTAAACACTCAGTTTTCTAAGCCTGTGGAGGATTGAAGAATGAAGAAACGTTTCATGCTGCTGACCGTGATCGCGCTGATTCTCGGCAGCTTCGCGCCCCTGGCCGTCGCCCAGGAAGGCGATCAGCTCGTCATCTGGGCAGATGACACCCGCGCCCCCATCCTGACCGAAGTCGGCGCCGCCTTCACCGAAGAGTACGGCGTGGAAGTCGTCGTCCAGGAAATGGGCTTCGGCGACATCCGTGACAGCCTCAAGGTCGCCGGCCCGGCGGGCGAAGGCCCGGACATCCTGATCGGCGCGCACGACTGGCTGGGCGAGCTGGTCATCAACGGCCTGGTGGCCCCGATCGATCTGGGCGACATGGCGGAAGCCTTCTTCGCTCCGGCGGTCGACGGCTTCACCTATGACGGCGTCCTGTACGGCATGCCCTACGCCATGGAAAACGTGGCTCTGGCCTACAACACGGACCTTATTGCCGAGCCGCCCACGACCTGGGAAGAAGTCCAGGCCATGAGCGAAGAGATCCATGCCGCCGACGAGACCAAGTACGGCTACATCATCCAGACCAACGACCCCTATCACTGGATGCCCATGCTGAGCGCCTTCGGCGGCTACGTCTTTGGCCGCAATGACGCCGGCGCGTACGACCCGACCAACGTCGGCCTCGACTCCGAAGGCTCGATCGCGGGCGCGACGTTCCTGCAGGGCATGGTCGACGCGGGCCTGATCCCGGCCGACGTCGACTACGGCGTGATGCACACCATGTTCACCGAAGGCACCGCGGCCATGATCGTGACCGGCCCGTGGGCCCTGCCGACCCTCAAGGACTCCGGCATCCCCTATGCCATCACCGCGCTGCCCAGCGGCACGCAGCCCGCCAGCCCCTTCCTGGGCGTCCAGGGCTTCATGATCAGCGCCTTCAGCGAAAACGCGCTGCTGGCCGAGATCTTCCTGCTGGACTACGTGGCGACCGCCGATGTCATGCAGCAGATCTTCGACGCCGACCCGCGGCCTTCCGCCTTCCTGGAAGTCCGTGAAGCCACCGAAGACGTGGACATCGCCGGCTTCGCCGCCGCCGGTGAAAACGGCGCGGCCATGCCCGCCATCCCCGAAATGGCCTCCGTCTGGACGGCCTGGGGCAACGCGATGGAACTGATCATCCGCCAGCAGGAACCGGCCGAGACGGCCATGACCAATGCCGCGGCCCAGGTGCGTGAACTGCTCGCCACCGACCTGAGCACGATGGTCAATGTCCCTGGCTCCTGGCAGATGGCCGCCGGCTGCGCCGGTGACTGGGACCCCGCTTGCGAAGTGACCGCCCTGACCGACAACGGCGACGGCACCTTCTCCGGCACGTTCAACATCCCGGCCGGCAGCTACGAGTTCAAGGTCGCCCTGGCCGGGGCCTGGGGCGAGAACTACGGGGCCGATGGCGTCCGCGACGGCGACAACATCCCGCTGGTCCTGGAAGCCGACTCGGTCGTGACCTTCACCTACGACTCCGCGACCCACATCGTCACCGCGACAGTCGGGGAATAACCCTCAATGAGTGCGTCAAGCACGAGTGCCAGGAGCTCTTCGGGGCTCCTGGCCCTTCTTTCAGGGCAGGTACTCAAGCTGGTGGGTCTGGCGATCCTGGACGCTTTCGGCCTGCTGCTGTTTTATGCCTTCTGGTACGGCGAACAGACCGCCCTGGCGCTGGTCATCGCCGTCATCACGATTGGCATAAATATCGTCATTTTTGTGCCGAAGTTGTACCCGATCCGCTGGATGTCCCCCGGCCTGGCGTTGATGATCTTGCTGGTCATCTACCCGATCATCTTCACGGTTTATACGGCATTTACGAACTATAGTGACGGCCACCTGTATTCCAAACAGCGCGCCATCGCCATTCATGAAAGCAAATTCTTCACCGCCGAGGACGCGCCGCGTTACAGTTGGACCGCGTTTGTCTCCGAGGTCGACCCGACCAAGTACGCGCTGTGGCTGAGCCGCACCACCGACGCCGGGCTGGAGGTTTTCTTCGCCCAGCCGGACGAGCCGTTCACGGTGATCAGCGCCGACAGCGCCGACGCCCCAGAAACGTACGAGGGCTTCCGGCGGCTTGAACGGCGCGAGATCATCGGCGCGCTGGCGACGCTGCAAACCCTGGAGTTCGGCGTGGAGCCGGACGTTGTGATGGTCACCTCGGCTCGCGACGCCAGCCTCTCCCAGCAGCGCTACGTCTGGAACGAGGAGCTGAACGGCCTGGAAGACATGCAGACCGGGCTGTTCTACGCCGCCGATGACAGCACCGGCTCGTTCGTCGCCAACAAGGGCACCGGCGAGGCGCAGTCGCTCGATCCGGGCTACCAGGTCAACGTCGGGCTGGAGAACTTCCGGCGCTTCATCGAGAGTCCCGCCCTGCGCGGGCCGCTGGTGAGCGTGTTCGTCTGGACGGTGACCTTCGCGGCCCTGTCCGTGCTGACCACGTTCTCGGTCGGCCTGATGATGGCCCTGGTCCTCAACGACCCAATGATCCGGGGGCGCAAGATTCTGCGCTCGCTCCTGATCATCCCGTATGCCATCCCCGGCGTGATCAGCATCCTGGTCTGGAAGGGCATGATGAACCCCAACCTGGGCGTGTTCGCCCGGAGCTTCGGGGTCGACGTGCCCTGGTTCTCCGACCCGGGCTGGGCCAAGATCGGCATCCTGATCGTCAACCTGTGGCTGGGTTACCCGTACATGATGCTCGTCACGAGTGGCGCGCTCCAGGCCATCCCGTCCGACATCTACGAAGCCGCCTCGGTCGACGGGGCCAACAACTGGCAGCGCTTCTGGAAGATCACCCTGCCGCTGCTGCTGGTCGCGGTCGGCCCGCTGCTGATCGCCTCGTTCACGTACAACTTCAATAACTTCGTGATCATCGAGGCCTTCAACAAAGGTGGACCGCCCATTTCCGGCACGCTCACGCCCGCCGGCCATACCGACATTCTGATCAGCTACACCTACCGCCTGGCCTTCGGGACGGGACGCGGGGCCGACTACGGCCTGGCCTCGGCCATCACGATCATCATCTTCGCGATCGTGGCGACCGTGACCCTGCTCCAGTTCCGCTTCACCGGGCAGTGGGAGGAGGTTTCCAAGAATGTCTAGCCGAGCGGATCGGATGGAAACCCATGCGGTGATGGGCGGCCGGGAGAAGGTGGTCAACCTCACGCTGCGCTGGATCATGATCATCGCGGCCCTGATCTTCGCCCTGTTCCCGGTGGTCTGGATCATCTCCGCGGCCTTCAACCCGTCGGGCAACCTGGCCAACCAGAGCCTGATCCCGGCCGGGGTGGACAGCATGGAGGAGCTGTTCAGCAATTTCCGGGGCGTGCTCCAGGAAGACCTGAACATCCACCCCTACTGGAACTGGCTGGGCAACTCCCTGATCGTCGCCAGCATCTCCGCGGTGCTGACGGTGCTCGTCGGCATGCTGGCCGCCTATTCGTTCTCGCGCTTCCGTTTCCAGGGCCGCCAGAACCTGCTGGTCCTGGTCCTGCTGATCCAGGTCTTCCCGAATATGCTGGCGATGGTGGCCCTGTTCCTGATCCTGCAGCAGGTCGGCAAGCTGGCGGAGTACATCCCCCAGGCCCTGCCGTTCCTGTCCGGAATCAACTGGGGTATCTTCCAGAACTTCGGGCTGGACAGCCTGGGGGGCCTGATTCTGGTCTACCTGGGCGGGGCGATGGGCATCAACACCTGGCTGATGAAGGGCTTCTTCGACTCGGTGCCGCGTGAGATCGACGAGTCGGCCCAGGTCGACGGGGCCAGCCACTGGCAGACCTTCTGGTGGCTGATCTTTCCGCTGGTGCGGCCGATCCTGGCCGTGGTGGCGATCCTGTCCTTCGTCGGGACGTTCAACGAGTTCGTGCTGGCCCGCGTCATGCTGCGCAACAAAGACAACTGGACGCTGATGGTGGGCCTCTACAACTACGTCAACGACAACTTCGCCCGCGACTGGGGCAAGTTCGCGGCCGGCGCGCTGGTCGGCGCGACCCCGATCGTGATCCTGTATCTGCTGCTTCAGGACCAGATCGTGGGCGGCCTGACCCAGGGCGCGGTCAAGGGTTAACCGTGGACTGGACAACGTAGGGGCGGTGCGATGCTTTGCATCGACGCGAACCGCCCCTATCGCCTCCCGTACCCACAAAAAAGCGCACGGATGAGACGGATACCCCGGATCGGCGCGGACAGCCGCCGCGCCGCTTCCCTCCGATCCGTGCCATCCGTGCGCCTTTTTTTCGTGCGTATCAGCCTCGAAACAAGGGGCTTATGAACCTTAAGACAATAATTCGGTCATTGGGCGTGGTTTGATTCAGGTGGCGCGGCGGCCACGCCCTTAGTGGTTCGTCCGGCAAATTCCCGAAGGTATGTTTGGGTAGGGGCGACCGGCGGGTCGCCCGGGGCGGTTCGCGAACCGCCCCTACAGATGCCTGTTCTTTGCGATGCTTACTTGTCGGATGCACCACTTAGGCTGGCGCTTCGGGTATTTGAGTCCACTTTCAGTGGACTTTGTATCCCTAGCCTGCGACTTGAGTCGCGGGCGATTCCCGGCCGCCCCTCCGAATTGCAGTAGCCGTGATGACCAGATTATTTTGCAAGGGTTCATAAGCCCCTTGTTCGCACATCGTTCGCCTGAGCCTTTTTGACCATTCATCGCACACAGGGCATCTCCAATGGAAGAACACATTTTCGGCACGTATGCCACGGATGAACTGAAGATCACCCACCACCGCGCCATGCGGCAGGGAATCCAGCACCGCCACCAGCTCGACCCGCGCGACCCGCTGCCCGGCCAGCCGGTCACGCTGACCGTGCGCCTCGGCCCGGAACTGGACGCCGACGGCATGGCCTGCTATTACACCACCGACGGCAGCCGGCCGGAAGGCCGGCATGGGCAGGCGGGCAACGGCGCGGCTGTCCCACTCCATCGGGTGGACGTGCGCTGGGATTCGCTGGCGTGGGATTACCTCGCGATCTGGCAGGGCACGCTGCCCGCCCAGCCGGAGGGCACCCAGGTCCGCTACCGGATCGGGGCGTGGGCGGAAGACGGCGCGGAAACCTTCGCCGACTGGCCGGACGCCCAGTTGTACGTGGACAAAGCCTCCGAGGCGTTCTTCCACGACCGCCCGCTGCCGGAGAACTTCATGCCCGGCGATCCGGCGGCCGGGACGGTCTTCACCTACCGGGTGGACCGGGCCGCGCCGCCCGCCTGGGCGCGCGACATGGTGATGTACGAAGTGTTCGTGGACCGCTTCTATCCCGGCGACGGGCGGCGCTGGACACAGACCGCGAACGTCAGCGGTTTCTGCGGCGGGACGTTGCAGGGCGTCGCCGACAAGCTGGAGTACATCACCGGCCTGGGCTGCAATGCCCTGTGGCTGACGCCGATCTTCCCCAGCCCGACCCATCACGGCTACGACGCGACCGATTACACCCGGATCGAGCCGCGCCTGGGCGGGGACGCGGGCCTGCGCCTGCTGGTGGACGAAGCCCACAAGCGCGGCGTGCGGGTCGTGCTTGACCTGGTCTGCAACCACGTCTCCAACGAGCACCCGGTCTTCCTCGACGCGCTCAAGAACCCGGCCAGCCCGTACCGGAACTGGTTCACGTTCGACGACTCCGCCGCCGGCTACCGGGCCTTCTTTGGCGTCAAGCAGATGCCGCAGCTCAACCTGGCCCAACCCGCCGCGCGCGACTGGATGCTGGACATCGCCCGCTACTGGCTGCGCGAGTTCGACGTGGACGGCTACCGGCTGGACTACGGCAACGGTCCCGGCCCGGACTTCTGGGTGGATTTCAGCGCGGCCTGCAAGGCGGTCAAGCCGGACTGCTTCTGCTTCGGGGAGATCGTCGAGGCCCCGGACGTGATCCGCACTTACGCCGGGCGGCTGGACGGCAACCTGGACTTCCACGTGGAGACGGCTCTGCGCCGGACCTTCGCCTACGACGCCTGGCCGGAAGAACGCTTCGAGCGTTTCGTGGCCCGCCACTATGCCTACTTCCCGCCCAATTTCGTGATGCCCACCTTCCTGGACAACCACGACACCGACCGCTTCCTGTTCGTGGCCGGCGGGGACAAGGAGCGTCTCAAGCGCGCCGTACGTCGCCAAATGCGGCTGCCCGCCCCGCCGATCATCTACTACGGGACCGAGGTAGGCCTCAGCCAGACGCGCAGCAAGCGCGGCCTGGGCCTGGAAGTTAGCCGGGCGGTCATGCCGTGGGGCAAGGATCAGGACGCGGCCCTGCTGGACTTCTACAAGGCGATCATCCAGCAGCGCCAGGCCGCGCGACGGGACAGCCTGGCGTCGGACTGAGGTCCGCCAGCATGAATGCCAACGCGGGAAATCAAACGGCGGAGTTCGTCTGAAGGTAGCACCGCAGAATAACGTGGTTGAGTGATCTGATCGAAAGGCTGCGCGGGCCAGGGACTCAAGTCCCTGGCTAGGGATACCAAGTCCGCTGAAGCGGACTCCAGGCCCTGGTTTTGAGTCCACTTTCAGTGGACTTCGTGTT
>CAZHMJ010000172.1:0-2725 GCA_964533805.1 uncultured Anaerolineae bacterium
GCGCTGCGCTACCTGCGCCCGCACCTCGACGCCTACAAGATCGACCTCAAGTCGATGCAGGACAAGAACTACCGCCAGTTAGGGGGCGTGCTCCCGCACATTCTGGATACGATTCAACTGGCGCACGATCTTGGCCTGTGGGTCGAGATCGTGACCCTGGTCATCCCCGGCTTCAACGACAGCAGCGAGGAGCTGTGGGACGCGGCCCGCTTCATCGCCGGGGTCTCGCCGGACATTCCCTGGCACGTGACCGCCTTCCATCCGGACTACCGGATGCTGGAGCCGCCGCGCACCACGGTCGAGACGCTGCTGCGCGCGGCGGAGATTGGCAGCGAGGCCGGTCTGCGCTACGTGTACGCGGGCAACTTGCCCGGCAGGGTCGGGGAATGGGAAGAAACCCGCTGCCCGCACTGCCAGACCACGCTGGTGCGGCGCTCAGGCTTCCGGGTGGTGGACAACCGCCTGGCCGCGACGGGCGGGACGTGTCCCCGCTGCGGGACGGAGATCGCCGGCGTGTGGCGCTAGAGGCTGTTATGCACTTCCAGCTTCGTTCTTAAGGGAGTGCAGGCTGTTGCCGACCCCACCCTAAATCCCTCCCCGCAAGCGGAGAGGGACCGGGTGAGGTCTCCCCTTTCTCCGTTTACGGGGAAAGGGGCCGCGCGGGGCTATCGCGCCGGGATAGGGATTCAAGTGCATAACACGCTCTAGACGCCGCGCCGGTCGGGGATGAGGGATTGGGTTTACTGGAAGTGCAGGACCGAGGATGAGTGAAGGGAAGGATTGCCATGCCAGACCAGATGATCATACCGCGCTATAACGTCGTGTTCACCTACGATCTCCTTCCCAACCAGGAGGAGGACTACTACCGTTTCACGCTGTCGGAGTTCGTGCCGGCCATGCAGGGCCTGGGCCTGTACCTCGTGCGGGCCTGGCATACCCTGTACGGCCCGTACCCGCTGCGCCAGTCGGAGTTCGTGGGCGAGCAGCTCGGTACGATCCGCGAGGCCCTGAGCAGCGAGGCCTTCATGGCCCTGGAAGAGCGCCTGCTCAACTACGTGACCAACTACGAGCGCCGGATCGTGCCCTACACCGAGGGCTTCCAGATGATCCACCACAACTAGAGGCAAGTGGCAGCGCGGCTCTACCGCGCCGAGGCAAGAGGCAAGAAAAAGCGTCCAGGCGGCAGGCGTCGAAGCGTCTGGTAGGGACGGGGTACCACCCCGTCCGCCCGGTGTCTAACGGCCAGGGGCCGGGGAAAAAAGGGTCAAAGTGGCAGGCCTGAAAGACTTCCCTCGGTAATGCCCGTAGGGGCCGGTCTGTGACCTGCCCGTTTGCCGGACGGTCCACAATCAGGAACGAGAATCAAGAGGCCCGAGTCAACCCGACTCCGGCCTCTTTTACTGTTCACTGTAAACTGTCTACTGTGAACTGTCTACTGTCTACTACTGCTGGCACTTACAGGTCCAGGCGGGACATGATGTCGTCCAGCCCGTAGAAATTGGGGTGGCGATCCTCGAAGACCGGGATGCGCTGGCGAGTCTCCTCGACCAGGGCCAGGTCGATTTCGGCCGTATAGAGGCCCGGCGTGGCCCCGGCCTCGATCACGGTCTCGCCCCAGGGATCGACGATCATCGAGTGCCCGCCGAAGAGGGTCGGGCCATCGCCGGTCTGGGATTCGCCGGTCGTGTTGCAGGCGGCGAAGAAGTACTGGTTCTCGATGGCGCGCGCCCGGATCAGGGTGCGCCAGTGGTCCAGGCGGGCCAGCGGCCACGCGGCGGGCAGCAGCACGAGCTTGCTGCCTTCCACGCCGTAGCGCCGGAACATCTCCGGGAAGCGCAGGTCGTAGCAGATCGCGACGCCGGTCTTGCCCCAGGGCAGCTCGATGTTGAGCGGCGACTGGCCGCCCTGGAGATAGCGATCCTCGCCCATCAGCCGGAACAGGTGGATTTTGCGGTAGACGCCCATCACCTGCCCGTTGGGCGCGAAGAAGGCGGCCGAGTTATTGACCAGATCCCCGCGTTTCTCCGGCATGGAGCCGATGATGCAGATTTTGAGCTGCTTGGCGAGGGTCGAGACCTGGGCGAACAGCCCGCCGTTGAGCGGGCTGGCTGCTTCCGGGGCCTGTTCGGGCACAAAGCCGCAGACCCACATTTCCGGCAGCAGGACGAGCTGCGAGCCACGCCGGGCCGCTTCTTCCACGAGGGCCTGCATTACTTCCACATTCCGGCGGACGCCGCCCGCCGTGATGGTCATCTGAGCCAGACTGATGTTCAGCTTGGGCATGCTTATCCTCAATCCGTATGTAGATGGATTTGTCGCAGCCAGGGGATCGGGCGGTTCCTGGATCAGATGGAGTCTACCCCGACTCGCCCTCGCAGACCAGCATCCAGGCGCAAGGCGAAAAGGACAGCTCACCGCGGAGGCGCGGAGGACGCAGAGCAAAAGCGATAACAAAAGCAGCGCCGGAATTGTAGTTCCGGCGCTGCGCCAGATTGTGTCTCATCAGCAGGCGGCTCGATCATCCGGACGCCCGCTTCGGATGGGCTGCCCTATTTTTCGGGCTTCCAGACCGTCCACACCTTGCCGACCAGCTCCGGGCCGGGCTTGAGGGTGGGCTTGCCGGGCTGCCAGCCGGCGGGCAGGACTTCGCCCGTGGCGCGGTTGTGCTGGAAGGCCTTGATCTGGCGGATCAGCTCGTTGACGTTGCGGCCGACCGCGGGGGTCA
>CAZHMJ010000172.1:2735-10720 GCA_964533805.1 uncultured Anaerolineae bacterium
TTCCATCGCCTGGATGATCCCATCCGGGTCGATCAGGAAGCGGCCGCGGATGTCCACCCCGGCATCTTCATCGTATACGCCGTAGATGGTGCCGATCCGCCCGCCCGAATCGCTGAGCATCGGGAAGGGCACGCCGCCTTCGACCATCTTGGTCAGTTCTTCTTCTTGCCAGATTTTGTGGGAAAAACGGCTGTCCGTGCTGAGGGCCAGCATCTCGACATCGAGGGCCTTGAGTTCAGGGTATTTGACGGCAACTGCCGACAGTTCGGTCGGTCAGACGTAGGTGAAGTCACCAGGGTAGAAACACATCACCACCCAGTGACCTTTGTAGTCGGACAGCTTGACGTTCTTGAAGCCGCCGGCGATATACGCGGAGGCTTCGAAGTCGGGCGCGGGTTTGCCTACTCTGGCAAGCATGCTGGTTTTCTCCTCCTTCTGGGGGGCGGCGGCTGGCGCGGCGCCCTCACTCTGCGGGACGATAGGCCCACGGGCGGGCTTGACGCACGCATCCCGTGGGGGTGTGCTGGCTTCTGCCATTGCACCACTTCCTTTCGAATCGTGGCCGGGGTGGGAGGGGGTTATGAGTCGGCGTTATCGGACGGGGCCGGCTCCAGGGTCTTGACCGCGCGCTCGAATTCGCGGCGGGGAAGCAGCACCCGTCGCCCACAGCCCAGGCACTTGATGCCGATGTCCGCGCCAAGCCGGTAGACCTGCCAGCGCGCGCTGCCGCAGGGGTGGGGTTTGCGCATGGTGGCGATATCGCCCACATTGATTTCCCTGGGCATCGAAGCGATTCCTCCGGTGAGTTGGATGGCAGGCTCACGAGCCGGGCCGGATAGTTTTATTATAACACGCGTGCCGGGTCCGGCATGGTATAATCGCCTTTTGTCTGGATGAATTTTGTCGTGGTTGGATGGGAGGCTTCTGGTATTGTTCGCGAAACTGACCCTGGCCGTGTTGATCAGCCGCCTGATCGCGCTCTTGATCGGCACGACTTTTCATGAATACATGCACAACTACGTCGGCTACCTGATGGGCGACAACACGCCCGTCTACCAGGGCCGCCTGACGCTCGACCCGCGCAAGCACATCTACTGGCCGGGCCTCCTGATGTTCGTGGTGCTGGGCTTCGGTATCCTGGGTACCGCGCCGATCAATGCCGGGACGATGAGCAATCCCCGCGTGGCCTGGGCCCAGCGCCTGACGCGCCTCCAGCGCTTCGGGGTGTCCGTCCTGGCCGGGCCGGTCGGCAATCTGATCGTGGCGACGGTGTTCGCGATCCCGATCCGGCTGCTGATGGGCGCCGCGCCGGATGTCTTTTCGTTCAATCTCATCCCAGGCAATCCATTGGTCTTTCCGGCACTGGGTGCGGTACTCTTCGCCCTCGTCTTCTGGAATGTGCTGCTGTTCGTGTTCAACCTGATCCCGCTGGGGCCGCTGGATGGGCGCTACGTCCTGCGCATGTTCCTGCCGCCCAACATGCAGTATCCCTACGACCGCTTCCAGGATCAGTACGGGATGATGGTCCTCTTCGGCCTGATCTTCTTCTCGTTCCTGGTGCCCTCGTTCAACGTGCTGGGCACGCTGATCAGCGAGCCGACTTCGCTCATCACGCGCCTGCTGCTGGGCCTTTGATCGTGAGCGCTGCCTCACGCCTGCGGCAGGGCGTGCGCGCCCTGCTGGCCGGGCTGCGCCCGGTCGATTTCGCGACGGCCCGGTCGATCCTCAGCCCGGCGGAATACGGTCTCTTTCTTCGGCTGCGGCGCAGCGAGCAACTCCACAGCCTGAACGTCCTGCGGGCGGTGCGCACGGCGGGGGAATCCGACCCCGACCTGCTGGTGGCCGCCCTGCTGCACGACGTCGGCAAGACGGTCGCCCCGTTCACCCTGCCGGAGCGCGTGCTGGTCGTGCTGGTGCGGCGCTTCGCCCCGGCGCTCTACGCACGCTGGGGGCAGGGGCCGCCGCGCGGTCCGACGCGCGCCTTCGCGATCAGCCAACGCCATCCGGCCTGGTCGGCCGAACTGCTGGCCGAAGCGGGCAGCCGGGCCACCGTCGTCGCCCTGGCCCGCCGCCACCAGGAGCGCCTGTCCGGTCCGCCCCAGGACGAGCTGGAACGCCTGCTGCTGGCCCTGCAAGCCGCCGACGATCTGAATTAGGGGCAAGGGGCAAGAGGCAGAGAGGCAAGAAAAAGCAGAGGCCGGGAGTCCAGAGGCCACGCAGCGAGCTGCGCCACGCAGCGGAGCTGCGCCACGGCCAGAGAACAGCGTCGAAGCGACAAGCGTCGGAGCGTCAGGCAAAACTCAAGCCGCGCGGCCAAGGGGTGGGCGGGTATTCGGAGCGGCATCGCCTGCGCCGCCGCCGTGTTTTTGCCTCCGGTCTCTGGTCTCCTGGCCTCCGGCCTCGGCTTTTCGGCTCGCATTTGTACGGATTGCGGGAATCCGGGGCGTCCTTTTCGAGCGAGTTACCCATATTCTCCCGGCCGGGGCTGGCCTACAATGAAAAAACCACCGCCGCGCGTGGGCTGCAATCCACCGGGCTGCGCGGCTGCGTCACTTGAAAGAAGGCCGCCATGCTGATCCGCCCCTACCTGCAAGCCGACATGAATCGCTGTCTGGCCATCTTCGACAGCAACACGCCGCCCTTCTTCGCGCCCGGCGAGCGCCCGCTGCTGGAGCGCTTCCTGCGCCAGCCGAATTCCGTTTTCCTGGTCGTGGAAGCCGAGGGCGGCAGCGTCGTGGCCTGCGGCGGCTACGAGATCATGCCCGCCGAGGCCACCGGCTATCTGCACTGGTGCATGGTCGTGCGTGATTACCACCGGCGCGGCATCGGGCGGAGAATCCTCCTGGCCCGGCTGAACCAACTCTGCGACCAGCCCGGCATTGACACAGTCGCGGCGGATACCAGCCAGTACGCCAGGGGGTTCCTGGAGCACTACGGCTTCACGGTCCAGCGCATCCAGGAGGGCGGCTACGGTCCCGGCCTGCACCGCTACGACTTGAGCCTGCCCCTCGACGAGACCCGCCGGGCCGCGATCCGCGCGGCCTACGCCGGGTTGCCAGGCCCGATCGACTGAAAAGAACGGCGTCCAGCCCAAGAAGGGCCATCGCATCAACAACAGAATGCATACCCGGTGAAGTCTTTCCTCGGCGTCCTCGGCGTTCTCCGCGGTGAGATGCCTTTTCCGTTTGACGCGCTTGCCCTGGGGAATTCGGTCACCCTGGGTGGAACGAGGCCCGGTTTAGGTTATACTGGAACCTGAACCGTCCCGTTGGCGGGTGCAAACCCCCACCAAACAGGAGCAGGCGTATGTACATGGTGATGTTTGTCCTCGATGATTCATCCCACCTCGATGATGTGATCCAGGCCTGGCAGGAAATCGGCGTGACCGGAGTCACCCTGATGGAATCGACCGGCGCTTACCGCCACCAGATGCTCACCCATCTGGGCGCGCGCCACCTCTTCGCCTTGCCGCGCATGGTCGACGCCGGGCGGGCCAGCCACACCCTGTTCACGATCGTGCCCGACCGGACGGTGGTCGAACAGTGCGCAGCCGCGGTCGAGCGGATCGTTGGCAGCCTCGACCAGCCGGATACCGGCGTCCTGGCGGCCTGGGAACTGGATGTGGTGCGCGGCGTGCCGGATCGCCTGCGGGGGGCCGGGCAGCAGGATAAGGAGAGTCCGGCATGATCTGGCTCCAGTTCGCGCTGACGGCGCTGATCATCGTCTACGCCGCCTACAAGCTGGCCGAATACGGCGATGTGATCGCCATCCGGACCGGCCTGGGCGGGATGTTCATCGGCACGATCCTGCTTTCCCTGGCGACCTCGCTGCCGGAATTGCTGACCACCATCAGCTCGATCAGCCAGGCGGTGCCGGCCCTGGCGGTCGGCAACATTTTCGGCTCCAACATGTTCAATATGCTGATGCTGGTCATTCTGGACGGCCTCAACCGGCGGGTGTACATCCTGCGCCGGGTGGCGGTGACCCATACCCTGACTTCCAGCCTGGCGATTCTGCTGGTGGGGCTGGCCGTGTTCTTCATGCTGGGCGACTTTCCGATCCAGGTGGGTTGGGTGGGCCTGGACAGCCTGGTGTTGATCGGCGGTTACTTCTTCGCGGTGTGGATCATTCGCCAGAGCAGCGTCGGCAGCGCGCCGCCGCCGGAGCCGAGCGAGGCGGAGCTGGCCAGTCTGCCTTCGCTGCTGAAGGCCGGGATCGGGTTTGGCGTGGCGACCCTGGCCCTGGTCATCGTCACGCCGCTGATGGTCAGCAGCGCGGTCGAGATCGCGGCCGTGACCGGGCTGGGCACGACCCTGATCGGCACGACCCTGGTGGCGATCACCACCTCGCTGCCGGAACTGGTCACGACCATCGCGGCGGGCCGGATCGGGGCCTACGACCTGGCGGTTGGCAACCTGTTCGGCAGCAACATCTTCAACGTCTTCACCCTGGGCCTGGCCGACGTATTCTTCACCGAAGGGCGCTTCCTGACCGGGATCACTCCGCAGATGCAGATGGTCGGCCTGATGGGGTTGGTGCTGATGGTGCTGGGCACGATCGGCATCCTGGCCCACATCGAACGGCGCAGCTTCATGATCCAGATCAACGCCCTGATGCTGATCGGTTACGTCGTGGGCATGGTGATTCTGTTCCAATAGGGGCGTTACAGGCGTTCCGAATCGAAGGTGATCTTCGCGCGGTCCGGGTACCTGTGATCGCGCCACGCCTGGCAGCGGTGGGCCAGGTCGACCGCGGCCTGGTAGTAGTCCGGCTCCTCCGGGCGCTGTTCGCGCTCGTGTGTGACTACCGGCTCGATCCTGGCCCAGACCTTGACCACCACTGGACTCAACCAGTCGATGATCTCGTCGGCGGTCACCCAATCCTGCTGGACGATGAAGCCGAAGTAGTCGAACAGGTTGAGCACGTCCTTCAGGGCCTGGCGGGCTTCGTCGCTGTCGTAGATCGCCTTGATCTGGGCCGGGCGGTCGGTGTATTCCGGCAGGTTATACAGGGTGCGCCGGGCGGCGATCTGGGCCGGGTCCATCAGCTTCTTGTAGATGTCGCGGTAGATGTCCAGATTGCGGCTGTCCACCGCCTGGCTGAATTCCACCAGGGCGAAGATCCCGGTGCCCATGGCGAAGGCGAAGGCCACGGTCGAGGTGAACGCATTGAGCGTGTCCCAGCGGGCGGAGTCCCAGCCCATGCCTTCGGCGATCATCCGGCCGAAAGTGAACCAGACCAGCGCGACCAGGAGACCAATCACGAAAATCAGGAGCAGCACCCGGCTGATGGACAGGTGCTTGAGAAAGTGGGCCAGGGATGTGCGGCGCATGGTTCCCCCTAAAACAGTCGACAGTTCTCAGTGGTCAGTCTTCAGTACAGCGTACAGCCGAACAGTCTGCACGACCGCCCGGTCAGAAGCGCGCCATCGGGATCGTCTCGCCCAGGGTGGTGCGGTAGCGGCCGAGCAGGTTGGCGGTCAGGCAGGAGTGCACGGGCAGCACCATCAGCAGGTCGCCGAGCCTGACCGTTTCAAACATGGCCTGGCTCGCGCTGATGATTCCATGCTCTTGGGACAGGCCGGTCACGAATGCGCCGGGGATAGGCTGTGTCCAGCCGCCCTCGACCGGCAGGGCGACCGCGCCGTAATGCACGCGGCCATCGGGCAGCGTCATCCGATCCTTGGAGAGGTGGACCGCCCCGCCATAGATCACGATCTGGCCGCGTTCCGGGTGGAGGGCGACGACCGGGCAGGCGACCGCCACGGCCACGTCCGGCCAGCCGCATGACCCGATCTCGACCTGCATGGCGTCGTAGAAGACGAAGTTGCCCGGCCGCACCTCTTCCACGCCGGAGAAATCATCGACCACCGAGCAGGCGGGCGTATCCCCCGGCGAGAGTTCCAGGTTGGGGAATCCGGCCGCGGCCAGGGCGTCGCGCGCCGCGCTCAGGCGTTGCAGCGATTCTGCCCACACCGCTTTGATCGCTTGCGCACCGCGCGCGGCGTAGGTGTGCCCGCTGTGGCAAAGCAGCCCGCGCAGACGCAGCCGTTCCGAGCCATTCAGCGCCCCTGCGACCGCCGTCTGTCCGGCTGAGTCATCCCAGGCCAGGCCGGTGCGGCCGTTACCCACGTCGATCTTGAGCCAGATATCGGCCGGCGCGGCCAGCCGTTCGCGCAGGAAGCGGGCCGTCTCGACCGACTCGACCAGCAGCCCCAGCCGGACGCGCATCGCCAGGGCGTTGAGCGTCTCGATTTCCAGCCAGTTGACCGGGAAAGCGATCGTGATGTCGTCCCAGCCGTGGTCGGCGAAGTACTCGGCCATGACGACTGAGGACACGGTGATCGCGCCGACGCCTTCCGCCCGGAACCACTCCCCGATGACGGCCGACTGGTGGGTCTTGAAATGCGGGCGGAAGCGCACGCCGCAGCGGCGGGCCTTATCGGCCATGCGGGCGATGTTGCGCCGGGCGATGGCCTCGTTCAGGATCAGGGTGGGGCGGGTGATGGGCATAGCCAATTTTGAATGTTGAATGCTCAATTTTGAATTGAAAGGCGGCGCATAGGATGCAGGCTGATTGTAGCATGGATGGCGAAAATGCAGGGAGGAACCCGTGACCTTGCCCCTGCGGGAGAAGTGTTGAGTTGAAGGGCGGTGGGGAGGGTTTTCGTTTCGGCGCACGCCGTTTTTTCTTGTCTCTTGCCTCTTGTCTCCTGCCTCCTTGCCGTCCTCCAGCCTGTTGACAAATGATACAATGAGTGACATATTTGTATCATGATCGAATCCGAGAACTACACCCAGGACAAAATCGTGCTGGCCGCGCTGGCGCTGTTCTCCGAGCAGGGCATCCAGAAGACCAGCCTGCAGGAAGTGGCTTACCGGGCCGGGGTGACCCGCGTCACGATCTACCGTTACTTTGCCGACAAGAAGGCGCTGGTGCGCGCGGCCTTCGTCCGCAGCGAAGCGGTGTTCCACGACTGCGCGGCGGAACTGGAGCGCAATCCGGACGCCGATTGGAGCCGCCTCCTCGACCGGGTGGGCGAGGGACTGGCGGCTTTGCCTTCGGGCAATCTCTCCGCCGGGCTGAGCGAGCTGAAACGCCTGTATCCGGACGTCTATGCCGACTTCCAGGCGGTGCGCGTCAAGGGTCTGGACGGCATCTTCGAGCGGCTGGTCGCCAGGGCCGAGCGCTATGGCGTGCTGCGGCCGGGCCTGACTCCGGCGCTGATCCGCGCCCTGTTCTGGGATTCGTTGGTGAACCTCTTTGATAATCCCAACTTCGCCGCGGTGGGCCTCTCCGGCGCGGAGCTGTTCCGGATCGTCAAGGATACGCTGCTGTATGGAATTCTGGTGGGAGAGCCGGAAGAAGGAGAGCGGGATGTTTAAGGGAGTCAAGCCCAGGACGCATCTGATCCTCGATATCGGCCTGTTTTGCCTGCTGGTCGCGCTGGCGCTGACGGCGCTCCTGGGGCATACCACCCCGGCCGGGGGCGGGCATTTGGGCTTTATGCTGAGCCGCATCCACGAGATCGCTGGAATCGGCCTGTGCCTGGTGGTGAGCCTGCACCTCCTGATGCACCTGCCCTGGATTCAGGCCCAGCTCAAACGGCTGCTGCACGCCCCGGATCGGGCCGGATGATGCGGAGACCAGAGGCCGGGAGACCAGAGACCGGAGGCCAGAGACCAGAGACCGGAGGCCAGAGGCCAGAGACCAGAAAAAACGGATGACTGACTGCTGAGTGCTGAAAGCTGATGGCTGTTTTTCACCGAGGAGTTCTAGATCATGCGGATGCATTTTCCGCTCCCCAGACATACCGTGACCCCCTACATCCGGCTGGATACGAGCCGCTGCCGGGCGTGCTGGAAGTGCGTGGAGGTCTGCCCCCGGCACGTGCTGGGCAAGGCCATTCTGTTCAGGCACCGCCATGCCCACGTCGATCACGCGGCCGCCTGCCAGGGCTGCCGGCGCTGCGTGCGCGTCTGCCC
>CAZHMJ010000173.1:0-10685 GCA_964533805.1 uncultured Anaerolineae bacterium
TGGAAAACAGTATATCCTTTCGAGATATGTTAAGCAAGACCGACCCTATCTGAATTTTGTTTGAAATTGCAAACACACACGCGGGCTGTTTGATTCAGCGGACGATGCTCACCATTATGATGAATAAACTACGCAAAGTCCAGATTGTTTTCAAATAAAAATCCCCACCGCCAGGCATCTCTGGCGGTGGGGGGGGGCGGGAGTCAGTTGTCCTTGGGGCCGGCCACCCGGATCCCCTGGACGCCGCGATCCAGCTCCCAGGGATAGACGATGTAGGCGTCGGTGACCGCGCCGTAGAAATCCGGCTCCGCGCGGGTGAAGAGCGAGCGGTACGGGTTGAAGTGAAAGACACAGGTCGCCGCCAGGCCGCCCGCGGCTTCGACCCGGCCGCGCACCGCCGTGCTCGTGCGGCCGCTGCCCCACACATCATCCACAATCAGGATGCGCCGGTCGGTCAGGAGCGAATCGCTGGGAAACTGGAGGAAATTGGGCATGGCCAGCAGGCGCGCTTCGTGCGGCTCTTGCTGGAAGTGGACGGAAGCCGTCAGGACATCGCGGATATCCAGCGCTTCGGCCAGCAGGCCGCCGGGGATGATCCCGCCCCGGGTGACCAGGATCATGGCGTCAAATGGGGCGGCGCTCTTGATCTGGGGGATGAGGACGTCGACCAGCTTGTCCACGTCCTCCCAGGTCAGGAGTTCGTGGCGGACGGGTCCAGTGCTCGTCATTTTTGATGCGCTTCCCTTTCCCCATGGGCCAGGCGGGCGGTTATCCTTCCTGGCGGCCCCGGCTGGCGACTGAGGCCACGGTATGATGGGTGCGGAACAGGCTGTACTGCCCGATCCGGCCCGGCACCGGATTCAGCACGTTCTCGTCGTTCATGATCGACAGCCACAACTCCAGCTCGTCGTTCTGCAGGCCAGTTTCGCGGCTGACGGTGACGTGCGAGATGGCTTCGTGGCGGTCGTAGAGGCCCAGCAGCGCCAGGACGAACGCATCCCGTTCGCGCAGGATGTCCTGGACATACGGCGCGTCGAGGCGCAGGGAGATGCCCTTGGTCCGGAATTCGCTCTGAGGATTTTCGTATTCCTCCACGAGGACCGCTTGCAGTTCCAGCAGCCCTTCGATGGCTTGCTGGAAGACCATGCCCGGATCGTGGGCGCGCAGGCGGCGATGCAGGCTGCCCAGCGGGCACCACAGGAATCCCCGGAAGCTCGTGAATTGTTCCACGCTGACCACGATCCGCCGCTGCATGGCGTCCAGCAGATCGGGATCGACCCGGCTGTAGAGGAATCCCGGCGCTTGCTCGCCGACCTCCTCCACCGCTTCCAGGCGCTGGATGGTGTTGTCCGAGAGTTTGATCACGGGGACGAGATCGTCCGGGTTATGGCGGTGGGGGACCAGCTCGCGGTGCAGGATGCCTTCCCGCACCAGGCAATCAACCCATTCCGAACGCCACTGGTCGTTCATGTTCAGGCCGGGCCGGTCCAGGTCGCGGTCCATCGCGATGCCTTTGAGCAGGAAGCCGTAATTGACGTACTCCCAGCCGCGCACGTCCAGGGTATTGGCCACCCGGGCGACGATCCGATCCCGAACCAGACGGGTCTGTTCCACCAGCGGGTGGGCGAGGTTGATGATCAGGCTCTCCCCGTCTTCCGTGTGGAACAGGTCCATCGCCATGGCCTGCGTGACCAGGTTGGCGGCGCGATCGTCGGACACCACGGCATTCACGGCCAGGAGCTGGCGTTCCAGCGCGACCCGAGTGACGATGTGGCTCCCGGCGGCCAGGTTATCGTACTGGAGGATGGCGCTGACCCACTGCGAGGGCCGCACGTCAATTGGCGGCGTGCCGTGCGCCTGGGGGGTGGGCGCGGTCGCGCCGTACAGGCGGCCGAGCGCCTCGTGCGGCTGCATGCTGGTGAAGTCTTCGATGTATTCCACAATAACCGCCGGGTTGGTTTCCACCTGGCGGCTGATGCTGCCGCGCACGCCCCACACGATCACCTGCTTGTTGTGGGAACGCAGCGTGTTGATGACTTCGTTGAAGTCGCGGTCGCCGCTGGCCAGGATGAAGACATCCGGGCTTTCCGGGCGCATCAGGTCGGCCATCAGATCGCGGGCGATGCGCATGTCGGCGCTGTTTTTGCCGGGCAGGTTGAAGACCGGATCGATGTTGCTCATCGCCAGGCGGCTGGGCGCGTCGTCCGTGATCTCGCGGCCGACGTTGTCCACCAGCGGGGGCAGGCTGCCGCGCTGGCCCCACGGAGCGTAGGCGGCCATGCGGGTGATCTGACCGTGGGCCCGGGCCTGGGCCACGAAGCGCGCGATCAGATGCTCCAGGTTGACCGTATAGCCCTGCTTGTCCAGGCTGATGGCGATGTTTTCAAAGTCGATGTACAGCGCGACCAGCGCGCCATGAATACCAAGCGTGGTTTCCAGGGGCTGGACGATCACGTTGGGGAGGTGCAGCCCGGCCGGATCGGCTTCCCCCCACACCCGGATGCGCCCGCCTGGGGCAAGCTGAACCCGGGCCAGCATCGTCAGGATCGAGGAGTCGTTGGTCGCCAGGATCAGCTCGTTGACCGCCTGGTCATGTTGAAGATAGTCGCGCCAGAGGATGTTCTCCAGCGCGTGCCGATCTTCGACCGAGCATAGGACGAATCCACTGGCGGAGAAGGCGCGCTGCGGGCTGACCGCGCCGCTGTACAGCGCATCCTGCATTTCCCAGTTAGCGATTGCCACGGCGACCAGATCGCTGAAGCTGGTCAGGCCAGCCGCCAGTGCTGCGCCGCCGCGCAGCTTGTTGGCCAGCTCAAAGAGGTCAATAGAAATGCCACGTTGACGTAACTTGGAGAGAAGGGTGTCGACGTCAACAAATAAGTAAGAGGCCATTTCGGTACCTTAATCGAAAAATAAGACCACACATTGTGCTGGCTGAGGAGGGGCAGGGGGCACAGGACGATGTTTTGGCCGCCGTCAGAGCCGGAAGGGATACCGTTCGCCGTTCATCTCCGGCGCTCTGTGCGGCCCCCCTTCTGTCCTTGACACAAAAAGGCAATAATTTGTTGAACGGATAGACGATCACTATCTAAATTTTAACAGGCGTACGGTCTCTGAGCAAGAGTCACGGGACTCGCAAATCGGGTTGGACCTGGAAAATGGAGCGCCCGCCAGACCTTGACGGGCGCTCCTGCTCACTCAATAGGCGCGGGCGAAGAAGGCCATCTTCTGGGCCGGCTTGCCGCTGACGATGCTAGGCCCAGTCTCATTGGGATAGGGCTGCTCCAGCGGGAAGCAGCGCGAGACGCATTGGAAGTCCTCTTTGATCTTCTGTTCTTCCTCACGCTCGCCGCTGAACCAGGTCAGTGCCCAACCGCCGCTTTCGATGATCTCGCCGAAGCGCTGGTAGTCGCCGACGACTTCAATCAGGTTGCTGTCGCGGAAGGCCGTGGCCTGGGCGAGCAGATTGGCCTGGACGGCATCCAGCAGGGCTTGAACCGCCGCGGCGATGCCTTCCTGCGGCACGAACTGCTTGCCCTCGCGGCCGGGAATGTCGCGCCGGGCCAGGGCCACGGAATTCTTCTGGACGTCCTTGGGGCCGATCTCCATCCGCACCGGGACGCCGCGCATCTCCCAGTCGTTATACTTGAAGCCGGGCGTCTGGCCTTCGCGGTCGTCGACGTGGACGCGGATGTCCGCGTCACGCAGGGCAGCTTTCATGCGCCACACGGTGTCCATGACCGCGCTCTTCTCGGCCTCGTCCTTGTAGATGGGCACGATCACGACCTGGATGGGCGCCATGCGCGGCGGCAGGCGCAGGCCCTTGTCGTCGCCATGGGTCATGATCATCGCCCCGATGAAACGGGTGCTCAGGCCCCAACTGGTCGTCCAGCAGTACTGAAGCTCGTTGTTGAGGTCGAGGTACTTGATATCGAACGCCTTGGCGAAGTTCTGGCCGAGGTTGTGGCTGGTGCCGGATTGCAGGGCGCGCCTGTCGCCCATCATGGCTTCGATGGTGTAGCTGTGCAGCGCCCCGGCGAACTTCTCACTGTCGCTCTTGCGGCCGGGGATGACCGGGATAGCCGCGTCGGTCACGGCGAAATCCTGGTAGATGCCCAGCATGCGGCGGGTTTCTTCCTCCGCCTCCTCATAGGTCGCGTGGGCGGTATGGCCCTCCTGCCACAGGAATTCCATCGTGCGCAGGAAGAGCCGGGTGCGCATTTCCCAGCGGACGACGTTGGCCCACTGGTTGATCAGCACCGGCAGGTCGCGGTAGGACTGAATCCACTTGGCATAGGCCCAGCCGATGATGGTTTCCGAGGTCGGGCGCACTACCAGCGGCTCTTCCAATTCCTTGCCGCCGCCGATGGTCACGACGGCCAGCTCTGGCGAGAACCCCTCGACGTGTTCGGCTTCTTTCTTCAGGAAGCTTTCCGGGATGAACAGCGGGAAATAGGCGTTGCGGTGCCCGGTTTCCTTGAAGCGCCGGTCGAGTCCGGCGCGGACTGCTTCCCACAGCTCATAGCCGTAGGGGAGGATGATCATGCAGCCGCGGACGGGCGCGTAATCGGCCAGTTCGGCCATCTGGACCACGTCCGTATACCAGCGACTGTAATCTTCATTGCGAGGGGTGACGCCCTGTTTCTCCGACATGAATGCTCCTTGCTAGCATGACCAGGGTGGTGTGCAGCGGGCCGCGATCCGGCCGCCCCGCCACGAGGGGCGAGCGCGCCGGGTTGCCCGGACCAAACCACGATCACTTATGGCGGGTTTCCTGCTGGGCCAGGTAATTGGCATAGGCGGCGCGGTACGCCGCGTCAAGTTGGCGATCGTAAACCTGGATCAGCAATTTTGCCAGTTGGAGTTCCGACTGTTCGTCGATGAACTCTTGGCGGGTCTGGCTGTCCCATTGTTCCCACATCTCGCGGAAGCCGGGCCGCCGGTGGAGGGGGGTGAGCAGGTCGGTTGTGACCTGAGCCTCCAGCATTTGCAGGGCGGCGTCATCCAGTCCGGCTTTGAGTTGGAGGTAGGCCGGCTCGAACACGACCTGGGTGAGCGGGCCGAGATCGGCCAGCTCGGCGTCCAGGTGGTAGAAGTAATCGCGAAAATCCTCGTTCTCCCACAGGGTATCCAAGACGAAACTGGCAGCTTTGGTATAAGTACTCATCTCATGTTCACCTGTCAGCGTCTGCCTGACATTCCCAGGCCGTCTGGCAAAACCGCGCTGCGGCGGGCCTGTTCGGGATCGCATCTGTCTATTGTGCCACAGAATAGCCGCCTGTGCCGCGTGCTCATTCACCCGCCTGGCCCTGGGACGGTTCATTCTCCTAGCTTACTCGAAAACCCCGGCGGCGAGAAGCGGTGAACCAGGGCCAGCGAAAAACATCCAAACGCAAAGACGCCGAGCGCGCGAAGCGAACGCGGAGAAAAGCCCAGGACGGAAGAAAAGGTCGTGACAACCGAAAGACAATTGCCAGTTCCCGATTGTCTGAGTAGACTACCAGAGATTCCGGGCAGGACAGGGGGAGAGAACGCAATGAACGCGGCGATGCCAAATGGACGCAATGCCGGTGGGATCAAAGTCGTGGGCGTGGGTGATGTCGGCGGGAAGGCGGTCGACCGGATCGCGGGCGAGCCGTTGAACGAGTTGGAGACCATTGCCGTCAACACCTACGACCTGGCTCTGGAGAACCTCAAGACCACCTCGCGGCGGCTGTCGATTGGCAACGGCCTGGGCGTGGGCGGCAACCTGATGCAGGGCCAGCGCGCGGCCGAGCGCAGCGCCAAGGCACTGGCGGAACTCCTCGCCGGCAGCACCGAAGTCTACGTCGTGGCCGGGATGGGCGGCGGGACGGGGAGCGGGGCGGCGCCCGTCGTGGCCCAGATGGCCTGGGAGGCCGGGGCCACGGTGACGGCGGTCGTCACGCGGCCGTTTGGTTTTGAGGGGACGCTGCGGGCCAGCACGGCCGCGCGCGGGATCGCCCTGATGGAACAGCGCGTTCACCGGCTGGTGGTCTTCAATGCCGACCGGCTGCTGCCTTTCCTCGCAGAGACGCCCGCGCTCGACCAGGCATATGCCTTGCTGTCGCGGGCGCTGGCCTGGCAGGTGCTCTCCCACATGATCTGAGCGGCCGGCGCGGTCGGTAGGTCTCTTGCGCGATCACTCCGGCTGGCCGTTGAGCGCGGCGATCAGCTCCCGCGGGGACTGGATGTAGCGCAGCAGGCGCATGTCCTCGGCGCGGATGTAGTCTCCCTCGCCATAGAAGGTTTGCAGGGTGGTCTGCCACGCCTGACCGAGCAGGATCAACGGTTTGCGACGCATCTCCCCCACCTGGATCAGGCTCCAGGCCAGGGAGACCTCGCTGAGCGTGCCGATTCCGCCGGGCAAGGCAAGGACGCCGTCGCTGAACGTGACGAGGTGGTACAGCCGGTCGCGCAGCGTCGGGAAGCGAATCTCCTCCTTGACCCAGGGATTGGGCTGGACGGCCTGGGATTCCCATTGGTTCAGCGCGTCGGTGGTCACGCCGATGACGTGTCCGCCGGCTTCGGCCGCGCCTCGGCTGGCGGCTTCCATCGTGCCGGAGTAGCCGCCGGTGGCGACGGTGTAACCTGCCTCGGCCAGCAGGCGGCCCACCTGGTAGGCTTCCTCATAGGCGGCCGTTCTGGGGCGCGGCGCGGAGCCGCCAAAGACGCTGATGATTCCGTGTTGCATCAATTGATTCCTTCCTGCATGTCACTTTGAAAGCCGCGGCAACCTTAGCACAAGCTCTTGCTGTTTGTGAAGGGTCGATTCGCGCCGTTTCAAGCGAGCAGCGGCTCCACCGCGTTGCGAATGGCTTCCGCCAGCAGATCGACCACGATCCGCATCTCGTCCTCGGTGATGATGGCCGGCGGTCCGACCATGACCACGTCCCCGCGCGTGCCGTCGGTGGTGCCCTGGCCGGGGTAGAGCATCAGGCCCAGCGTGCGGGCCGCATCCAGAATCCGGTGGGCGACATCCAATCCCGGCTCGAAGGTGATTTTGTGCGCCTTGTCGGCCATGATCTCCACGCCCCACATCAACCCGATCCCGCGCACGTTGCCGACGTAGGGCAGGTTGTCGAGCCTATCGTGCAGCATCCGGCCCAGGATTTCGCCCTTGCGGGCGGCTTCCTCCACCAGGTGGTTGCGCTGGACGTAGCGCAGGGTCGCCAGCCCGGCAGCCACGCCAACGGCATGGTGGGTGAACGTCCCGCCGTGTGAGATGTCCTGACCGGCGCGGGACAGCTCATCGACCAGCGATCCTTTGGCGGCCATGATCGACAGCGGGAAGACTCCCCCCGCCACGCCTTTGCCGAGCGTCAGGATGTCCGGCGTGAATCCGAAATGCTCGAAGGCGCACCAGCGGCCGGTGCGTCCAAAGCCGCACATCACCTCGTCGGCGATCAACAGCAGACCGTACTTGTCGCAGATGGCGCGGATCGTCGGGAAGTAGTCTGGCGGCGGGACGGTGGCGGCCAGGGCCGCGCCGGAGACCGGCTCGGCGATGAAGGCCGCGATGTTCTCCGGGCCATATTCGGCGATCAGGCGTTCCAGCATGTGCGCGCAGGCCAGCTCGCAGGACGGATAGACCTCGCCGAAGGGGCAGGTATAGCAGGTGGGCGGCTCGATGTGCGGCATGTCGCGCATCATCGGCAGGAAGCGCTGGCGGGCCAGCTTGCGGCCGCCAATCGCCAGCGTGCCGAGCGTGATGCCGTGATAGGAGTTCCAGCGGCCGATGATCATGTGCCGTCCGGACTGGCCGCGCACCAACTGAATCTGGCGGGCCAGCTTGATCGCGGCCTCATTGGCCTCGCTGCCGGTCGTCAGGGGGAAGATGCGCGCGTCCGGCAGGGGGATGACTTCGGCCAGGGCTGCCGCGTATTCCTCCAGGACGCCGGTCGTGAACTGCTCGGCATGCACGTAGGCGACGCGCGAGACCTGTTCGAGCATGGCCCGGCCGATCTCTTCCACGCCGTGGCCGATGTTGACCACGATCGCGCCGCCGGAGGCGTCGATGAAGCGGCGGCCGTCGTCGGCCACCAGGTGAATTCCCTGGGCATGGGTGATCAGGGGGTAGTTGTGCTTGAGCTTGCGGTAAAAGACGTGGCCTTCTGGGTGTTTGGGACTCATAAACAGTAGCTTTCCGGCGGGTGGTGAATGGCGGCACGGGATAAACTGGCCTGATTATCGCTCAATAAAAGGCTGAGGCAAGAGGCCAGAGACAAGAGGCAAGAGACAAGAGACAAGAGGCAAGAGGCAAGAGACAAGAGGCAAGAGGCAAGAGACAAGAGACAAGAGACAAGAGGCCAGAGGCAAGAGGCCAGAGACAAGAGGCAAGAGGCAAGAGGCCAGAGGCAAGAGGAAAGACGTGGCGCTGTGAGGGCGATTGTGATTAGCCCGGTTGGGGAGTGGAGGTTACTGCTCCGGCGGGGAGACGTAACCCGCCGTGCCGCGCGCCAGCCCGGCCGCCGAGGCGAATACATCCAGGTACGGGAACAGGAATGTGCCGGGACACTCGGTGTCCGGGTTGAACTCGTCATGCCCGGCCAGATGGGTCAGGCCCAGTTCGGCGGCCAGCCAGACGAGCAGATCGAGGGTGGCCCGCAGCGCTGCCTCGGTCGGGTACTCGGTCATGAAGTTGCCGAGCAGGCACACGCCAACCGTGCCGGTGTTGTAGCCGGCCGTGTGCGTGCCGCGCACGTTGAGCGGCCGTCCCTCGTAAATCGCGCCAGCCTTGCCGATCAGGTAGTGGTAGGCGATGTCGGCCCAGCCGCGATCCTCGCGGTGCAGCCGGTCGATCTCGCGCAGGGTGGCGAGGTCGTCCGCCTCGTAGAAGGCGGCATGATGGATCACCACGGTGGTATAGATGCCGTCCAGCGGAGGCAGGTAAGCGCGCCAGCCTTCCGGGTTGGACTCGGGTTGGTAGAAGCCGTTTTCGTTGAGCGCGGTGTGATCTGGGGGCAGCGCGCCCCATGCCTCACGGGTCACGAGCGGCGGCCGGGGCAGGCTGGGCCGCCGGGTGGCCTGGGCGGTGGCGGCGGTTTCGGTGGAGAGGCCGGCGAGCAGCCGGTCATTGGCCCGCCGGGCCAGGAGGTGGAACAGCACCCAGACCAGCCCGCCGCCCGCGGCTATCCCGCCCGCGCCGATCCCCAGCCAGGCCAGGAATTCGCGTCGGTCCATCCGGCGGCCGGCGGTTGGCCGGATCGGACGGTGGTCAGGCGGGCGTGATGAGCGGGCAGGGAGGCGGGTGGGCATCCGGAGTCTCTGGGCCTAACGCGGGATGTCTTTGCGGTAGCTGGTGTAGCCGCCGCTGACGGTGAAGCCGCGCGATTCGTAGAACGCGATGGCGGGCTTGTTCTCCAGGCTGACGCGGAGCATGGCCGTATCCAGCCCGCGCGCCCGGAAGACGCGCAGGGCCGCGCCGAGCAGCGCCCCGGCCAGCCCGCGCCGCCGCCAGTCCTGGCGGACGGCGATGTGGGCGATTTCGCCTTCCCCCGGCCGGCCCCCGATCAGGGATCGAACCAGACCAACGCCTTCCTTTCCGGCCAGGGCGATGAACGAGGCCTGGGGGATGAACCCGCTTCCGCCGGTGTAGGAGCGCCGCCAGCTTTCCTCTCCGACAATTCGCGCGCCGGGCCGGTCGGCGAAGGCGGCGTTGAAGGTCTGGCGCATCAGGTCGTCATGCTCGGGCGTCCACGGCTGGAGCGTGATCCCGGCCGGCAGCGCTGGCTCCGGCTGGGGGGGGATCAGGCTGAGGCGCATGGTTTGCTCGCTGTGGCGGGGCTGGAAGCCGGCGGCTTCGATCAGGGCGATGCGGTGGGCCAGGTCCCACTCGGACGGGATGTTCATCCAGCACGGGCCGATCGCGTCTCGCTCCTGGCAGATGTGGCGCGCCCGGATCTCCAGCCAGCGCAGCAGGAAGCGATCCAGCCAGCGGCGGCGGTAGGCCGGATTGACGTCCAGCCACAGATCGATCCGGGTCTGGTCGTGGGTATCGGGATCGGGCATGGCCCAGCCCAGGGCCAGGATGCCCGCGCTGTTGGCCGCCGCCAGCGAATTGTGGGCTGCGTCGAGCAAGGGATCGGCCAGGTAGGCGGCAAAATCCTCGGCCGTTTCCACCCCGCTCATCCCATTCTGGCGGCCCAAGATGGTCACCAGACGGGCCATGGCGGGCGCATCCGCCGCGGACAGCGGCCGCCAGGCGAAATCCTCGTAGATGGGCGGACGGAGGTTCGATGAACGATCGGATGGCATGGGCACACGCCTCGTGACAAAACTGGACGGGAGTGAAACCCGTGCACTTCCATTGAACTCATTGTAGCAGAGACATGCAGCTTTCAGCGATCAGTCGTCAGCAATCAGCCGTCAGCCCAGGCGCAACTGCCCACCGGCATTCGATGCTGGCTCTTGCGTCTTGGTCTCTTGCCTTTTGTCTCTGCTCTTTCACCCCCGGTACAGCCCGGCCGGGTCGAGTTCCTCGCGCATCAAGCGCAGTTCGTCCGTCGTAGGCGGCTCGACTTCGCCCAGGTTGGGCGCGACCGCCAGCGTGAAGCCGACTTCGGCCTGGACGGCCTCGATTGTCGCGCCGGGGTAGAGTGCCGCCAGACGCATCTCGCCCGTCTCCGGGTGGAAGTCCAGCACGCAGCGGTCGGTGATGACCTTGT
>CAZHMJ010000174.1:0-10644 GCA_964533805.1 uncultured Anaerolineae bacterium
CTATACCAGCCCGCGCGAAGCAGATACGGCAAGGCGCGCCGTGGCTGTTTTTTCTTGAAGTACTGATCGACGGCCGACAGATGGACCCGCGAAAGAAGCCGCCTTCGAAACACAAAGCCCAGTTCCGGACTCATGTCAAACGCCTTGCGGGTGACATGCAGTCTTGCCTCCAGGATTTCCGCCGGGTCTCTTGGAATCCCCCCCTCATGTACCCGCACGCGCACCAACGGCTCCTGGAGGGCGGCCACCTCGTAACGCCGGGCAATCCGGACCCACAGGTCCTGATCTTCGGCCAGATGCAGCGCTTCGTCAAACCCGCCAGCTTCCGCCAGTACAACCGCCGGGATCATCACCGTCGGTGTGGCGATCGTACATAGGTGCAGGAGTTCCTTGTAGACCCAGCCGGTCATTGCCGGCGGGTGAATCTTGCGGCATCCGGCAGAATCAAGACTCTCATAAGCAGTATAGAGTAACCCAATCTCTGGATGGGCATCCAGGTAAGCCACCTGGCGCGCCAGTTTGTCCGGAAAGAACAGATCATCCGAATCGAGAAACGCGATGTACTTGCCTCTCGCCTGTTGAATGCCCAGGTTGCGCGCGGCGGAGACGCCGCGATGCGACTGCGTCAGGAAACTCACCCGGCTGTCGCCAATCGCCGCCACCACGCCAGCCGTCGTGTCGGTGGAGCCATCATCGACGACGATGATCTCGAAGTCCTGAAGGGTCTGGTTTCGGACACTCTCGATGGCCTCTCGAATCCACCCGGCGCGGTTGTAGGTCGGAATGATCACACTGACCGTGTACATGTGTTAGCTGGTCAGCCCTTTCTTGAGCGTGCGAAGCAACCGCACGACAGGCTTAGGCACAAAAAGCTGCGCTGCAAGCGCCCAGGAGCGCTTTAGCCCGTTGGGCCGGCTGTGCCGGTGATACAGAAGCGATTTCAGCAGGTATTCCCGCGCCAGGGCGGGTGCGCTCTCCACGCACTGCGCCGCAGCGATGTAATAGGCCGCGCTGTAGGCTTCCAGACGCACCTTTTTGACAGCAACGGGCAAATCCTGGCGAGCAAAGAGATCGTCCATCAGCCACAGGTGCTCGCGCGCCATCCGCTCGCCCTTCTGGGCGGATGTCGCCGAACCGGCATGGAAACGCCATGTGGCCAGCGTCTCCGGAATCCGGGCAAACGGTCCATGAATGCCCAACCGCAGCCAGTACTCGAAGTCCCCGACATACCGATACTTCGGGTTCCGCCCGCCTTCCAACTCAAAGACCTTGCGCCGGATGACGGCCCCAGGCCCCGGCAGGCAGTGATGCCAGCGCACCATGTTGACGTAATCATAGTCGTACACCTGAATGGGCTTGATCAGGCCTCCGGCGCTGTCGATCATGTGCCAGTCAGGGTAGGCCACGAGCACCTCCGGATGCGCATCCAGATATTCGACGCAGGTCTGGAGCCAGCCAGAAAGCACCGGATCGTCCGCGTTGACGATCGCCACGTAGTCCCCGTGAGCCATCGCCCAGCCCTTGTTAACGGTCAGCGCCTCGCCCATGTTGGGGTGAGAGTCCCAGAGGATGCGCCCGTCGTACCGCTTGAGAACCTCGATGGTATTGTCGGTCGAGCCGTCATCGAGCACAACGTACTCAATCTGGGAATAGGTCTGGTGAAGCACGCTTTCAATGGTTTCCGCCAGGTAGTGCGCTGCGTTATAGGTTGGCGTCACCACGGTGACCAGGGGCATGCCATCCAACGCTCAAGCTCCTTTGGGGGTCTGCCCCACGGCCTTCTCATAGAGCGCCACGATCCGAGGCTTCAACAGCTCACGGTCCAGGCGCTCAGCTGCCACCCGGCGGTTCCGCTCAGCCGCTCGCTCGACCAGTGCATCATCCATCACTGCACGCCGTATAGCCTCAGCGACAATCTGCGGGTCTTCGGGCGGCACAATAAAGCCGCTCTCCCCATCCACGATCCACTCATCAACGCAGGCAGTGCAGGACTGTATTGGAAAAGCACCCATCACCATCGCTTCGAGAAATGAGTGGCTGATGCCATCCGAAATGCTCAGACCAATGAATACTCTGGCCTCCCCCATCAGACGCAGGAATCTTTCCTGAGAACCATGGGGATATACCTCCACCGGGATTCCGGTATCGTGCGACCATACCTCGGCCGCCAGTGCGACATCAGACAGCGCGGGACTGACCACAATCCTGTAGTCCTTCAGAACATCCCGACACAAAGCCAGCGCCCTCAAACCGACAAGTGCCCGGCCCGCCCAATGTTGATATCCCTTCAAGAGTATCAGGCGGCGCGCGGAAACAGGCTTATCGGAGCGAAAAGCTGTGTAACTACCCAGATCGAACCCGCCTGAACTGGGCAAGACGGGCATCACCTCACCCTGAAAACCGTATTCCCGGGCCAACGCGACATCTCGCTCACACTCACAGGCGTAGAAATCCGTTATCGCCAAGAGGGACCTGATCTTCTCCCGGTGCGCCGCAAGTTTTCCGAACAGATAGATGTCGCTGCCATAATTCGTGATCATCACGGGCGGAAACTCACCACGCCACGACTGCTTGACATCCAACACCAGATAACCAGCCTGCTGGAACTCAATCGCATGGATGAGATCAGGCTGAAGCCGGGGGATCAACCGCTTGAGCCGCCAAGCCCGGCTACCGGGCCATACCAGGCGAAGTATGTAGCGCGCCACAGCAGCGACTATTTCACTGACTTGACGTCCCGGCAGCAGGATCGGAATGCCACGTAGACGCACATTGTGCCTGGAATTCTGCGATTTGCTGTAGAACGTATGATGGACAGTGACGCCGGACAGCGTGCTGTAAGTTCTACCGTTGTCAATACTGGGAAAGAGGTGAACCTCCCAGCCCTGTCCCTCCAGGGCTGACACCCAGCGAGCGACATGAATGCTGTTTGACATTGCCACGATGAGGAGTTTCATCGCCCATCCTCAGGAAGCGTTGTTTTGGGAAGGTAATCCTCAGGCGCATAGGTCTTACCCGTCTTTCCCCGCAAAGCATCGTAGAGACCTCGCCAGACGAAAACCGTGGACAATACCACTGGCTGATTTTGCACAAGGCTGATCAGGGGTCTGAGTAGGCCATAACCCATATGCGACAAAACCGCCCGAAAGAACGTGGCTTTCGAGCCATGCCGGCGTAGTAGCTCAAGACGCGTACGAATCTGGTAGTAGAGGATGACGGGTTTCAATCCAGGATGGTTCTTGTGCGCGCCATACGGCTGATGCACCACAATCGATCCGGGCACAAGCAATGCTTCAACGCCTTTTTTCCTCAGCCTCAGGCAGTAATCTGTGTCCTCAGCATAGAGGAAAAACGACGTGTCCATGAAGCCATGTTTGCGAATAACCTCAATCGGGACCAGCATACTGGCTCCGCTCACGTTCGCAACCCTGACATTCGCTGGATCGCTGAAACACACATCATAGCGCTGTCCGACAAAGCGCCTGCTGGAAAAATCAGGATTCCCATTCCGGTCAATACCCAGGACACGCAATCCTACCCGAAGGCCATCTGCCTCATACACCGGTACACTGCCATAGATCATCGTGTCTCCGTGCTCGCGGTAGGCATCGACCAGCTTACTCAACGCGTTTGGGGAGGGGAGACAGTCATTGTTGATAATCCAGAATAAATCTGCGTTCTCCTCAAATGCCCGCGGCAACACAAGCTCATTGCCCGCAGCATAGCCGTTATTCGTCTCGGATAATATGAGCGTAACATCAGGCAATTCTTCGCAAATATGTCGCACAGAATCATCAGTGGAGGCGTTGTCCACAACAATGATATGAGTATTGCGGTAATCCATTTGCTTCAGAGATCGAACGCAGTTGATCGTAGAAGGAGCACCATTCCAGTTGAGCACGGCTATCACAACCAAGGGTTCAGCATTCGACACGGCAGACGACCTTTCGCCTGATGAAGAGACTCTGTTGCGCCCAGCAAATTCAGCTAACCATCCGGTGCAAAACCGCCGCGAATCGATGTCCAATGTGGCATACATCGAAATCGATAGAAGCGCATTCTCGTGCACGTTTTCCCAACAGAGCATCGTATTCGTCATCGCTCATAAGGCGTTGGACCGAAGATGCCAGGAGAATTGCATCCCGCCTGTCTACTACTTCACCACAGCCGCGCTCCCGAAAATACCAGCACAGAAACGAATCAGGCGGTGCATTCACGAGAATCGGGCGCCCAACCGCCAAGTATTCGCCCAGTTTTCCAGGGGAGGATGTGTTGATCACCTCTGGGAATGGGGATTCAAACGACAGCGGCAAAAACAGAGCATTTGCATGGCGTTGAACGGCCAGAACCACATCGTGAGAGAAATGCGGGTGAATTTCGACATAGGGGCCTTTGATGCCTTCCTGATTTAACCTGTCAACAGGCTGGCTGGTGAAGATATGCAACCGGACTTCCGGACGCGCCAGCCGGTCCAGGGCTTCGATCAAACAGCGAAAAGCATCATAGTGGGCACTGTAAACTGAACCCGTGTAGACCACATTGTACATCCTGGCATCCAGCACGCGCGGCCCCCGATCCAACGCCGTTAGATCGGGCAGCGCGGCGGGATTGCGAATGATGGTGCTGGTTACGCCATGCCGCTCCTGATAAGCCCGTGCCATGAACTCGTTCGTGACCATGACGGCGCGGGCAGCCTTCAAGACCCTGGGCTCCCATTCGAGCGCAAACATGCGAGCCGTGCCCGTCCACTGGTAACCATAATCATCGAAGATGTACGCCACATACGGGAGACCCGTCCGTTGATGGACGGTATAGGCTGCTGGCAGGTTGTACAGGTCGCCCGTACAGGCCACGATCAGCCCACAGCCTTCACGCCTGACAATGGCCTCAATCTGGTCGGCATACGTCTTCACGACCGCGTCGGGGCCGCCCGTCAAGGTTCCCTGGGTCTGCAAACTATGGTAGACCCACAGCAATGGCCGCAGCACGCGGTGCCAGCGTGTGTCTTTATCCGGGTTGATCTGGGGCAGGTGCTGGAGCCACTTCACTACCCTGGCTCTCCGCGGCACCAGGGGGTAGTAGTTCGCCGCATGGGCGTCCGGAGAAGCCATTTGCTGGGAAATCAAGCAGTAATCTGCAGGATCGAGATAGTCGAGCAGCGCCTCAAGCACCATCGCCTGCCCGGAGGGCGACGGCGGCAGAATGTGAGACAGCACGGCGATCTTCTTGCCTGCAGCGGTCATCAGCGCACCGTCCCCGATTGGCCTGCCTGCTGGACCAGAGTCAGGTAGTAAGCCACCACCTTCGGGGCTAGGGTCGCGCGATCGGCATAACGCCGGACGAACGTCTCGTTCTCGATTGCGGCGGCCTCCACGAGCGCGTCGTCCGTCATGGCTCGACGCAGGGCGCTGGCGATCTCGTCGGGATACAGGTTGCGGGCAAACAGCACGTTCAGCGGGTCTTCGACCAGAGGAGTCAGGGTCGGCAGCGGCGAGACAATCGGCAGCGCCCCGCAGGCCATCGCCTCGAACATGCTGTTGGGCGTGCCATCGACCAGGGACGGCAAAAGCGCGACCCTGGCGCTGGCCATGAGATCAAGCATTTGCCGGCGCGGAACCCGACTCAGCAAATGGCAGTGTTCGCGCATCCGCTCCGGCAGAGTCCAGTACCACATCCGGGTGGTTTCATCCGCGGCGGTCATGTAGACCTCGCACGGGGCGATCGCATCCCAGCACAGTTGGAGCGCTTCGAGCACGGGCAGGCTGAGCGACCAGGGGCAGACATAGGCCTTCGGCCAGACGATGACCCGGCGCGCGCTGGGCTTCGTCGTCGCAAGCGCCTGCAACTCGGCCAGAGCCACGCCACCCGTGCCGGGCACCGGGGCGATTGGCGCGATTTGCTCCTCGCGCAAACCCAGCAGCCCACCAATCCGGAAGTTTTCCCGATTATCGCTCAAAATCTGGTCACAGGCCCCCAACACGTCGGCCAGACCGGTCCGCTGATCAGGATCGAGGTGGCTCAAGGTCAGGTCGGAACCGCCACGCAGTTGCAACACCCATTGGAAAGCGCGATCGGCCGGGTCCGAGCGCAACACGCGGTGGAGGAACATTCCGGCCGGGTCCAATCCCAGCGTATGCACGACATGGGGCTGCCAATCGTTCAAGATGGAGGCCAGCCAGCGCTCCGGCTGGAACAGCCTGCGAATGACCAGATTGCCCGTTTTGCACAGGTGACGTATCCCCGGCGCCTTTCCGCCATAAAGATAGGGAATCCGCCGGTTCGCCCGGTCAAAACGACGGTAGATCCGCCCACTCACATAGGTCGGGATCGGCCAGTCATCGGGCGGATAACCGGAGGGGGTGGGCAACGCGAACAGGCGCACGTTCAGTTCGGCCTCGCGCAGGAGATCGATCCAGGCATGGGTATGGGTGCTTTCCGCCAGCCCGACAAACAGGATGCGCGGTTTCCCTGGATAGGGATCAGAGTCAAACAAGCTCGGCATCACAGAATCATGTCTTTCATTTCGGGAGCATGCAATGCAAACTGCGACAAGCTGGCCTCGCCAGGGCTCGGACGATCCAGCACTTCCTGGCACCACAACTCGATCATCATCAACAGCCAGGGCTGCGCCCAGGCGATCTGACCCTTGAGAAACTGCTCCCGCGTGACCAGCACCGTGGGCACGTCGAACAGGCCGCGCTCCCGCAGCCGCTTCTCCGAGAGGCTTTCGGCAAACACATCCTTCAGCGGGCCGTTCATCCATGCCGCGAAAGGCATGGCAAACCCACGCTTCGGTTGCTGGTCAAAACCCTCTGGCAGATAGCGCATGCCGACATCGATCAGAATCCGCTTGGCGCCGCTTTCCCGGTAGGTCAGCGTATGTGAGGGCTTGTCCAGCCGGGAGACGTCCCCCAGCTTGGCGCTCTCAGGGAGAGACATTGCAAAATCGAGCATAACCGGATCGAGATAGGGCACCCGGACTTCGAGCGAGTGGGCCATCGATACCGCGTCGATGTCCCGAAGCAACTGGTTGTTGGTGTAACCGCGCAGACACAGCGCCGTCACCCGTTCGATCGGGTCTCCGTCCGGAACCTCATCCAGGGCGAGTAAATCGAAGTAGGGCGCGCGCCCCACCTGAGCCACAGGCCACAGCGCCCGGTTAAGAATCCGCCCCGCTCCCTGTACACCGAAAATCTGATACAGGCCCCCGTACCGGCTGACGAAATCCCCGTTGGCCCTGAGCTTGCGAATGGCGCGCCCGTATTTTTGGAGGGAAAGGCGATCCCACAGGGGGTGGCGAGCCAGATCAGCCGCGATCCGCTGCCACGGTCGCGGCGACCGCCTGTCCATGTGCGCCATGTCGATAAACCAGGGATAGCCGGCGAACAGCTCGTCCCCGCCCGTGCCGGAAAGCGCCACGGTCAACCCGCCCTGGCGGGCCGCCCAGGACACAAAATAGGAATTGACGCCGTCGACCGAAGGTTGATCCAGACTCGCCGCAATATGCCGGATCCGGTCGCGGACTTCCCCGCCCCGCACCACGACGGCGTGATGATCCGTCCCCAGGTGGCGCGCGGTCCGATAGGCGTCCGCGCTTTCGTCGATGGCCGCGCCTTCCGCCTCGAAACCCACGGAAAAGGTCTGGATGCGGCTGCCTGCCGCCCGCGCCAGGATCGCCGCCAGGATCGAGGAATCGACTCCGCCGCTCAGGAAGGCGCCCAGTGGCACGTCACTGACCATTTGCAGGTGAACCGACTCTTCCAGCAGGCGAGCCAGTTCGTCGACCAGCTCCGGATACGCCATCGTCCGCCGCCCGGCAAACCGATCCACCTGGATCTGCCAGTAACGCTCGATGCGTGGCTCGCGGGCGTGCTCCAGGATCATATAGTGCGCCGGAGGCAACATAGAGACGCCGCGCAGCATGGTTCGCGGCTGGTAGACCGACCCAAAAGTCAGCAGTTGGCGCAGCCCGACCGGATCGATCGCGCGCCCTATCAGGCCGCTGGACAGGAGTGCTTTGATCTCGGAGGCGAAAACGACCCGCCCGGCTATCTGAGCATAAAGCAGGGGCTTGATCCCAAGCTGATCGCGGGCCAGCAGCAGCTTCTCCCGGCCCGGCCCGGCCCGCAGGTCGAGAATGGCCAGCGCGAACATCCCGCGCAGCCGTTCCAGGAAGCGCTCCCCATACTGCTCGTACATGCGCAGCACGACTTCGGTATCCGAAGTCGACCGGAAGCCAACTCCGCGCGCTTCCAGCGCGGCCCGTTCGGTCTGGAAGTTGTACAACTCGCCGTTGTAGACGATCCAGATCAACTCATCGGGCGTGCACATCGGCTGGTGGCCGGACGGACTCAAATCCAGAATGCTGAGGCGGGCCATGCCAAGGGAGACCGGCGAAGTCACATAGGAACCGGAGTCGTCAGGCCCACGGTGATACATGGCCGCCACCATCCGGGCCACGCTCTCCGGCTCCGCCTGTCCCCAAACGCCACAGATTCCACACATATCTCAACCCGATCCAGGTTTTACGAAGACAGCCCGTCCGTCGAACGATGATGGGCATCGGCCCGGTCCAGCATTTCGGCCACGATTCCGCTGACGCGTTCCACGGAAAGCTGCTGCTCCGCAAAAGCGCGGGCATTCCGTCCCAGTCTGTCGCGAACTTCTGCCGACTCCAATCGTAGTAAGGCCTCGGCCAATCCGGTAGGATCAGGTGCACAGAGCACGCCCGTCTGACCGTCTGTAATCGCATAGCGATGCGGGACGAGATCGGTCGCCACGATCGCCCGGCCGGCCGCCATGTAATCGCTGATCTTCTGGGGAAACGCCAGGTGCGTGCTTCGCATCCAGGGACGGGGGATGGTCAGAACATCCGCTGAGCGCAGAAGCGCCGGCATTTCCTCATAGCTTACAGGCGACAGGAGCCTCACCCGGCCGGTTTCGAACAGCGACCGGTACGGTTCCAGAGCGCTCTGATCCTTACCGAACGAGACGAGCAAGTTGAAATCATAGGGAGCGCCGCGTTCCAACAGAATCCGCGCGGCCTCTAGCAGCATGTCCACCCCTTGCCAGCGCAGGAAATTGCCCGCGTACATTACCTGGAGCCGGTCGGCGGGGCCCAGTTCGATCTTCGGTCCGGCCGGGCTGAAGTGTTCCAAATCCGCGCAGCCAGCGGCCAGCATGGTGCGGGGATTCACGTAGCGAGTGATAACCGGAAGCAAGGTGGGGTTGGCCACGCTCACCGCATCAGCCTGCCGGATCGCCCAGAGCCAGCGCAGCGAATTCCAACTGCGCTGCCAGCGCGAGCCATACCCTGCCCCCAATTCGAGGACTTCCACGATTCCAATGCCGTGCAGGTCGAAGGCACTGGCGCACCCGACGCGCCGGCTGGTCTTGATCACCAGGTCGGCCAGGCCCTCCGTAATCCCCCAGATCACATCCGGTCGGAAGGCTTCGGCCGCCAGTTGCAGTTCGCTCGCGATAGCCCGCCTGGATGCCAGCCATGAAAACGTGGGCGTCCCAGGCTCAACCCAGTCAGGGCTGTCTGGCGTGACAAACCCCAAGGTGATTCCCCGCTTCATCAAGGCAGCCGCCAGAAGGTGGGCGCGCACCTCCGAGCCGGTGTTGCCGTTCATGTAGGATGTGCTGAACAGCAGGACTCGCATCGATGCCCTATCCCTCCCGAACGGTTTCAAGCCGCGTGGTTGTCCAGGGTGGATTCAAACGCACCACACCCGGCCAGGGAATATTGCGATGCGAGAGCAGCGAATCGAAATCCTGCACGATGAACCGGAACGCAGGGCCCGGAAAATGCAAGGTGCCCACATTGGTGTCTACTATCGCGCATCGAACATGGTATTGCCCACTCGTCAGTAAACTGGGCGGGAGGGCAAACGCCGCTTTGTAGCGTCCCACGGCACGGTGGCCGAACTGCTCGCTGTCGCCATCATAGGTCCACAGAATATCGGTGCCCATTTGATCGGTCACCGTACACATCACGTAGGCTGACTGCACCGGGTCCCGCACCTCGTATTCGATTTCGACCTGGAGCGCTGTGTTGGTCGGATAACGCTCCAGGAGGTGCCCCTCCGCGTCCGACAGGCGAACGGAGCAGAGTTGCATTGGAAGCTCAGGCTCAGCCGGAAAAAACCGTTCGCTGATCTCCCCCAAGGCGTCGGTGGCAACCGTAATGTACTGCTGGAGCACGTCGGCCGTGGGACCATCCGCCAGCAATCTTCCCTCGGACAGCAGCAGCGACCGGCTGCACAGGCGCCGGATACTGGCCAGGTTATGGCTGACGAAGAAAATAGTCCGTTCCGACCGTGCCAGATCCTGCATGGAATTCAGGCATTTGTTCTGAAAATTCAGGTCACCCACCGAGAGTACTTCATCCACCAGCAGGATGTCGGATTCCATGTGCGCGGCCACGGCGAAAGCCAGCCGCACGTACATGCCGCTGGAGTAGAACTTGACCGGCGTATCCAGAAAGCGGTCGATTTCGGAGAAGGCCACGATCTCGTCGAATCGCCGGTCGATTTCGGCGCGCTTCATGCCCAGAATCGCGCCATTCATGTAGATGTTCTCGCGGCCGGTCAGCTCGGGGTGAAAGCCCGTCCCGACCTCCAACAGCGATCCCACCCTGCC
>CAZHMJ010000175.1:0-10588 GCA_964533805.1 uncultured Anaerolineae bacterium
GTCCAACGGCCGATCGCGCCGGGTCGCGCGCGGGGGGTGTTGGCCGTTCGATCGCGGGATGCTCAAAGCATCCCGCTGGGGAGATGGAAGCCCACTCAAGGGGCTGAAGCGGCTTTTAGCCCCTTGAGTGGGCTTTTTTCCCCAGCGGCAGGGTTTGACCCTGCCGCGTGTCCAACGGCCGATCTTGCCGGGCTGCGCGGATGGGATTCGGCCGTTTGACGCGCACCTCCATCCCGACCTTGTGCCGACACGGCTTGCCCCCACATGTGGAGCAAGGCGCAAGACAGGCGCGCGTTTTCCGTAGCGGCGTCGCCCGCACCGGCGGCATGAATGCCGACGCCGTGACCCGCACGGCCGATCGCGGCCCTAATCGCTTATGACGGCCGGCTCCGGCTCGGCCGGGGCCGGACGCGGATCGCGGATGTAGCGCGTCACGACGAACAGCGCGCCCAGAATCATGACCAGTGCCATGCCGAACACGGCCCGGTAGCCCAGGGTTTCGGCCAGCGTCCCGCCGATCAGGGGCGAGGCCAGCAGGGTCACGGCTGCCACGGTGTTGAACAGCCCGGTGTAGATCGGGCGCTGTTCCGGCGAGGCGTGCTGGATGATCCAGTTCAGGTAGCTGGAGAACAGGTTGCTGAGGGCCAGCCCGGCCGCGAAGTAGCCGATGTACAGCGGCCACGGGCCGACCAGGCCCGCCAGCAGCGCGCTGATCGGGAGCAGGGCCGCCAGCCCCAGGGCCAGCTTGATGTACAGCAGGTTGTGGCGCGCGCCCATCCAGGCGTACACCAGCGCTCCGCTGATCGTTCCGATCGTCTGCATGGCGACCAGAACCGGGATCGCGTCCTCGCTGGACAGGCCCAGTTCGACGGTGGCGAAACCGATGTAGAACGGGGAGGCCATCATGAACAGGCTGGACAGCATCCGGGTGATGACCATCGCCCGGAACGGCTTGTCCTTCTGGAGCGCCCGGCCAAGCTGGGGCAGGTACTCGCGGAAGGAAGGCACCGTTTCGACCGGCTTGCCGCCCGGCAGTTCCTTGAGGAGGAGGGGCGGCACGATCGAGCCGAGGAACAGCACCCCGGCCAGGCCGAACAGGATACCGTAGTTGTTCGGGAAGCCCGGCCCGCTTTCGCCCAGGATGACTCCCATCAGCGGCGCGACGCCCAGCATGATCACGCCCGAAATGGCCGTCATGAAGCCGAACAGGCGCGCGCGGCGCTTGTCGTCCAGGCTGCTGCCGACCAGGTCGACCCACGGCACGCCGACCAGCCCGTCGCCCACGGCGGCGATGCCGTAGCAGAGCAGGAAGGCGGCCAGCAACAGGCCGGGCTGATCCTTGCCCAGCAGGAAGATCAGCACGCTGAAGGCCGGGATGGCGAAGCGCACCACGATATTCGGCCCGGCGAACCACCACTTTTTGCTGGCGACCTTGACCAGGTAGCGCGCCATGAACAACTGGGGCAGCATCCAGCCGATCTCGAACAGGCTGCTGGACAGGCCGATCAGGACCTCGGAGTCGGTCAGGCGGCGGATGAAGTCCGGGATGACCGTGGTCGTGCCGATGAGGTTCATCGCCACGGTAAAGAGAATCGAGTCGGCCAGGAAGAGCCAGAAGTTGCGCTGGTAAGCGGATTCGCGCTCGCTCGGGGAAACAGACGGCACCGCACTCACAGCCATGATCCACCTGCATTCGTAGGGGGGGGGGGAAGACTCCGGCTATTCTACGCGAGCGCCGCGTTTCCGTCTATAGGCTGGAGAAAACTGGAGTCCGGAGACTATAGGGCCAAGGAACACGTGAGGCAGGGGCGTCAGTCCGGCCCGGCTTTTCGGCTGACCACCCGGAAGCCGATGATCCCGCTCCACGAGTCGGGCAGCACGCCGTCGCGGTGGGCCGTGCGGGACAACCTTCTGCCTTCGCTTGCCGCTTAGACGCTGTTTTTTCTGTCCTGGGCTACTGGTTCAGGCGGAAGATCACCCGGTAGGAGATGGTCGAGGTATCGCCGTTTTCCATGAAGCACTGGGTCGCGGACAGGGCGCGGCTGACCGGGCTGCGACCGGGGATTTCCACCTGGTAGTTGCGGTTGGCTTCCATCTTGAAGTCGGCGTAACCCTGGCCGCGTTCCGGCTTGAGGCCGGTCACGAAGTTGTCCTCGCCGCCATCCCAGCGCACCCGGATCGGGATGCCGGGGAGCTGGCCCGTGCCGGGCAGTTGGACGTAGACCTCGATCAGCCCGGCCAACTCCGTGCTGCAATAGGTCTGCACGGCCACCAGCAGGAAGTCATCCTCGTTCGGGATGGCGGTCGGCGTGGCGGTCGGGGCGACCGTGGCCGGAGTCAGGCTGGCCGGGGCGGGCGGGGTCGGAGTCTTGCTGGCGGGAGGAACCAGGGTCGGCGTGACCGGGATCGCGGTCGGGAAGGGGGTCGGGCTGGCCTGGATCACGGTGAACAGGTCGCTTTCGTCGGCGCAGCCGGTGCGCCCCTGGGGCCGGTAGAGCGAGACCATGGCCTCGATCGCGTTGCGCTGGCTGGTGGTGCTGATGCCCCGGCGCAGCAGGTCGCAAGCCGTCTCGGCCAGGGCCTGGAACGGATCGCCCGGCAGGCGCAGCTCCAGCAGCCGGTCGACCGCGGTTCGCAGGTCGCTGTCGGCGCGGTAGGCCAGGCTGATGGCGGTCATGTACTGGGTGCGCGCCTCGGCGCTGAGCTGGTACGGCTCGGTGTCATACTCGACCACGGGGTTGATCACCCAGGTATAAGTCAGCCCCAGCCCGATGCCCACGCCCAGGCCCAGCACCAGCCCCAACAGCGAAATCGCCAGACGATTGCCCATGCCCCTCGAACTCTCGGAAAAGCAGTCAACAGTTCACAGTAGTCAGTCGACAGTAAAAGCTATCGGCGGTCAGTCTTTAGCCAAAAGCTAACAGCCAACAGCCAACAGCCAACAGCCGCCTTTGTCATTGCTGCGCCTGCGGCAGGATGCGATACGGCTCCATGACCGGGGTGAGGCGGCCCATTGCCTCGGCCAGCGCCACCAGCAGGCGGATGTCCTCCACCCGGCGGCTCTGGGAGATGAAGCGCTCGGTCACGCCCTGCACGTAGGTCGGCACGTTGTCGACCTCCAGCGCGCGCAGGCGCTCCAGCGCGCCGTCGAGGTCGCGGTCGACCACGTACCCGGACGCGATCATGATCGTGTACGAGTCCTTGTGGGCCTGATCCAGGAAGCTCAGGGGGCTGTCCACGAATTCGACCGGGGCCTGCACCCAGCCGATGTAGACGCCCAGGCCCAGCCCGATGATCAACCCGATGGCCAGAAAAGCCAGAAAACGGAGCATCCCTCTGCCTCGCCCAATGTACCGGAAGCACCTGCCACAAAGCCCTATTGTAGCAGTTTTTCGCGCCGGTGGCTGGAAAAGCAGAGTCAGGAGACCCGGGGTAGGGCGGTTCGCGAACCGCCCCGCGTGCCAGACGCCCGATTCCGTTCGGCGGCCTGCCATGCAAGCGTGGGGCGTTCGATTCCTGGCTGGCGGCCGGTGGGACCTGGCATTATCGCTTCGCGCCGATGACCTGATCGAGGAAGGCCACGTCCCGGCGGCGGGAGACGCACACGTTGCGCCGGTTGGCGATGGTCCAGTGCAGGCCGAGGCGATCGCAGGTCTGGCAGAAGATGGCCCGGATGCCGGGCGATTCATTGGTGAACAGGTAGCGGGGGTAGTTGGTGCCGTTGACGATGTTCTGCGAACGCGAGCCGTCGGAGTGGTACAGGCCTCGGAACAGTTCCAGCGGATAGGTGGTAGCGAACCGCTCCTGCCATTCGGTCAGGACGATGGGACGTAGGTGCTTTGGCCCTTCGCCATGCTGCGGGAACAGGGCGGGCCAGTGGTTGTAATAACAACTGACGTGAGTACAGCCGTCAGCCGGAACGGTGCCTATCCGGTTGTCAGGGAGCAGGACTTCTAGCGCATCCACGCAGGCTTGGATGATGTCGGGATACTTCTGGTCCAGGGCAATTCGCAAACGATAGACCCGGTGGGCAGTGGGTTTCGAAATATTGCCATCACCGAGATACAACCCCAACAGGTAAGTATACGCCTGGTGAACTTCTTTCGGGCGATCGAGCAGCCAGGCCACGACCGACTCGGCGTCACCCTTGCCCTGGCGGGCTTTCTCGGCCAGAGCTTCTTCCAGTCCGGCCAGATCATGAAACCGTTGAATGCACTGAATGACCGTAGGACGAGGGATGCCAGTCGTGCGTGCGATGGCTTTTTTGTTTTTCCCCGCGCCCCATAGGGTGAGGATTTCGCGGTACTCTTCGACGGTATGCATCGGGACTGCCTGTCGCGTAATGGGATACGGTTAAGAGTATAACGCGACAGGGAGGCAAAGAAAAAGCCAGATTGAGGTGTCAACCTGGCCTTTCTGTGCCGGAGGTGGGATTTGAACCCACATGTCCGTAAGGACGATCGATTTTGAGTCGATAGCGTATGCCGTTTCGCCACTCCGGCAATGGTTCCTCAACGATTGAGGCCGTTGGGAACAGTTTGATGTCTCAAATCATAGCATACTTCCTGGCGTGTGACCAGTCCTGTTTGCCTCGAAATCCGTGCGTCATCGGTGCAAATCCGTGCCCTGTTTTCCGCCTTTAAGTCGCCGCCCGCTTGCCTTTCCTTCGATCCTGGGTAGGATCGAAACGGATCGGCGAGGGGGCGCGGCGAGGGAGCGCGCAAGTATGGACGAAGCGGCCTTGATCCGGCGGGCGCGGCGCGGCGACGTGCATGCCTTCAACGACCTGGTGCTGGCCCACCAGGATCGCATCTACAACGCCGCCTACCGCATCATGGCCGATCCGGCCTCGGCGGCCGACGCCGCGCAGGAGACCTTCATCACCGCCTTCCACAAGCTGGACACCTACCAGGGCGGCAGCTTCAAGAGCTGGCTGCTCCGGATCGTGACCAATACCTGCTACGACGAACTGCGCCGCCGCAAGCGCCGCCCCGCCGAGTCGATCGAAGACCTGACGCCCGAAGAATCGCCCGATCCGCCGCCCCAGCTCGTCAGCGAGGAGGAGAACCCGGAAGACCACGCCGCGCGCGCCGAGCTGAGCCGGGGTATCGAGCACTGCATCCGCGGCCTGCCGCCTGAGCACCGGGCGCTGGTCGTGCTGCGCGATATCGAAGACCTGGACTACCAGCAGATCGTCGACGTGACCGGGCTGGAGCTGGGCACGGTCAAATCGCGCCTGAGCCGCGCCCGCGCCCGCCTGCGCGACTGCCTGCGCGGCCTGGGGGAACTTCTCCCGGCGGATTTTCGTCCTAGTAGTAGTCAAACTTCCGCCGAACCCATGTGATGGATGCTGCCATGCCAGCCCTGACTCCCGCCGATCTGGAACTTCTGTCGGCCTACCTGGATAACGAACTCACCCCGGCCGAACGCGCTGCCCTGGAGCGCCGTCTGGCGGCGGAGCCGGCCCTGGTCGCGGAGCTTGAGGCTCTGCGGAGCGTGGTGGTCCAGGCGCGCGCCCTGCCGTTGCTCAAGGCCCCGCGTGATTTCCGGCTCGACCCCGCAATTTACGGGCGACCGGTGGCCCGGCCCGCCGCGCGCCGGGCCTTGGACCGCCGGGTGACGCCTGTCCAGCGCGCCTACCGTTGGTCGAGCGCGATCAGCGCCCTGGCGGCGGTGCTTGTGCTGGCGTTGGGGGTGATGGGGCTGCTGCGTGGCGCTCACCAGATGCCGGCGGCAGTCCGGCCGCCGGTCGCGGACGAAATGCTGGCAGTCGAACCCGACGCTTCGGCAGTAGCGGCCCTGCCCACCCAGGCGCTCACCGCCAGCCCGACTCCGACTCCCACCCCGGCAAGGACCTCGACTCTGCCCTCCACACCGACCGCGCTCGCCAGCGTGGTCGCCGCTGTGGAAGACGCCGCCGGAATTGAGGCCGCTGTCTTGCTCACTGACACTCCGGTGGTGATGGCTCTGGAAGCCCAGGAAGCGCCGGCCCAACCCGCGCCGACCCAGACTCTGGCCGGTCAGCCCGCGCCCTCCGGGATGGGCGGGACGACCTACAAGGAGACCCCCGAGGGATTGGGCGGCGGCGCGCCGGGGGCGCTCCAGCCCCAGTCGACCCCGGCCCAGATGACCGGCATGGTCGCGCCCCAGATGAGCACGGTCGATAGCGCGGCCGAGACCGGCCTCAGCCAGGGCGAACTCGAAATGCCGACGGACGCGGAAGCATTCAATGCCGCCAGCGCGCCGGGCGTGACCTCCCTGACGGCGACCGGCGCGGCCCCGGACTCCGGCCAGCGGCTGGTCCCCACCGCCACGAAGCCGCCCTCGCTGCCGTCGCCGATGCCAACCCAGATGGCGCCCACTCAGGAAGTCCTGGCCCAGACCCTGGCGCGGGATGCCGCCGTGACCGCCACGCCGCCGCCAACGCTGGCCGTCGCAGCGCCGTCCGAGGCGGTGATGCTCACCGGGACGCCGCTGGCGTTACAGCCCACGCCGCAGCCCGCGCCGGCCGAACCGGCCCGCGTGGAGGAATCCCGTGGCGACACCTGGACGATCCCGGGTTTGCCCTCCGAACTCTTGATCGGCGGCGGGCTGGCCCTACTGGCCCTGTCCGGGCTGCTCTACGCCCTCGGCCGCCGCGCGGGATAGTGGCAAAAGAGGCAGGGGACAAGAGGCAAAGAGGCAAGAAAAGGCAGAAACCAGAGGTCGCGCAGCCAAAAAGCTGCGCGTTTTTTGTTTTTGGCTGAGAGTTGAAAGCTGCTCTCAGCGGATCTGGAGGCCGAGACGGTGGTAGTCGCAGCGATGCTGGAAGCCCCATGTTTCCGCCGCCGCGATCACGGCGGGCTGCCAGTGGGCCGCTTCCATCTCGATGCGTTTGGCAGGGTCGATCCGCTGGAGGTGGGTCAGCAGGAGGCCCACCAGCGGGGAGGCGATCCCTTCCGCGGCCGGATCGAGGATCAGATGGATCGCGTGGGTACCGCCGCCGCGCTGCTGGGCGTGGGCGGCCGCCACGCCGACGATCAGGCCCTCGCCGTTGCGGGCGGCGTAAGAATGGCTCAGCCGCCCGTTGAGGCGCGCGAACAGGGGGATCAGCGGGCGCAGCAGGGGGGAAACCCGGAAGCGGCTGTCTTCCATCGGCTCGTAGCGCCGCACCTCGTCGGGCGTGATTCGCCGCTGCAACTCGAAGCGCGTCTGCCAGTCGAAGCGATCCAGCGTGCTCAGGCGGTAGCCCTCCGGCAGGCGCATGGAGGGGCGGCGGATCCGCCGCGAGGCGCGCCCGGCAGGCATGCCATCCGGCGCGGCCGCTTTCGGGTGGAAGTCCAGGAGCGCGCTGCCCGTGTAGTGGACGAAACCGAGGTCTTCGTAGAGCAGGTAGGCCGGGTCGTTGCCGGCCACGACGTCCAGGGCGATACAGCGCGCGCCGTGGGCGCGAGCCAGGTCGATGCATGCCTGGACGAGCTGGCGGGCGATGCCGCGCCGCCGGTAGTCGGGCAGCACGGCCACGTTGCCGATCATCCACAGCCGGCTGGAGCCTTCCCGCATGACATTCGCCAGGGCCACCGGCTGCCCGTCTTCTTCCCACACAAACCCGCTGAACGAGTCGCGCATGGCCGGATTAATCCACTGGACGGCCCGCAGCAGCGGCCACAGCCGCCGCACCGTCCGGATTCCGCTGGAGAGGCTTTCCTGCTCGTCGGCCTGGATGCTCCACGCGGCGTTCTCCGGGTACTGGAACGAACGCGGGATCAGGTCCAGCAGGGTATCCGCGTCGGCGGGCATCTGGAAGGGGCGGATGGGCATGCGGGTTAGCCCTGGCCGAGCAGCAGCAGGCCCACGGCCGCGACCAGCCCGGCCAGCCACGCGAACGGCACCCACAATCGGGCCTGGAACGGGTTGGTGTCTTCCAGTTCCACGATCGGGTTGGCGGGCGTGGGCGGGATAGCCTTGAACTGCGGGCTGATCAGCCAGGCCAGACCCAGCCCGGCCAGGAAGCCGCCCACGTGTGCCCAGTTGTCGATCAGCGCGCTGCCGAAAATCCCGATGAACAGGTTCATCACGAGCAGGTAGACCAGGTTGTTCAGGCGCTGGGTGGCCAGCGGCCCGAACAGGCGGCGGTGGCGGAAGAAAAAGACCATCTCCGCGCCGAAGATCGCGAACAGCGATCCGCTGGCGCCCACGCTCCAGGCGCCTGGATTGAGGACCATGCTGGCCAGCGACGAGGTCAGGCCGCCCAGGAAGTAGATCACCAGGAAGCGGGCGTGGCCATACAGCCGCTCGATATCCCGCCCGACGATGTACAGGGCGTAGCCGTTGAAGAACAGGTGGGCCAGCCCGCCGTGCAGGAAGATCGCGGTCAGCATCCGGTAGACCTCGCCGTCCTGCAGGATGAACGGGTTGATCTTGGCGAACATGACGACCAGCCATTCCTCGGTGTTGCGCACCGTGTAGCCCTTGACTATCGTCGCGGGCGGCTCCGGAAAGACCTGGCTGGCGAGGTAGATCGCCACGATGATGCCCAGCAGGATGTAGGTCCAGATCGGGCGCGGGTTGGGGAGCTTGATCGGCACGCGCACCTGGCGAGGCGCCTGGGCGGTCGGAGCGACCGAGCCGGGCGTTCCGGCTGGGGCGGGCGCGCCGCCTGGCGCGGACGGTTCCCCGAGGGGGCCGGTGGGCGCGCCGGAAGGCGGAAGCGCTGGCTCGATTTCAGGCTGGTCGGACGGTTCGCGGCTGTATTCTTGCATGGACGCACTCGCGCTTTCGCTGGAATGTCACGGCACGGCAGGGCCATTATACCGCAGAGGCAAGGGGCAGAGAGGCAAGAGGCAGGAGAAAGCGGAGGCCAGAGAAAAGTGCGCGCCTTGTAGGGATGAGGCACCGCCTCGTCCGCCCCGTGCCAAACGGCCGATCGCGCCGGGATGGGAGTCGACTGCCTTGTCCGTTCGACCCGGTCGGGCAGGTCATTGACCTGCCCCTACAACCTGCCCGGCCATGTTCCCCCACTCAGGACGAATGGCGGGCGGATGGGTGCGCTTTGTCCCGACTGCGCGTAGGGGCCGCGCGTGGTATGATCGGGGCAATCGATTCGCACACATTCCAAGGGGGGTACCATGCCTAGCACCGTCTACTGGGGCTCGCCCCGCCAGACCCAGCTCGACCACGCCGAAACCCTGCCCGCCAAACTCGATCTGATTCTCGATAGGCTCCACCTGCGCGACCGGGTCAAGGGTCACCGGGTGGCGATCAAGCTTCACCTGGGCGCCAACATTGGCTATTCCGTGGTGCATCCGGTCTTCATTCGCCGGGTGGTCCAGGCCATCAAGGACGGCGGCGGCGATCCGTTCGTGACCGACCTGCCGTATTCAGTGGTGGATGCCCACGCGCGCGGTTACACCGCCGAGACGCTCGGCTGCCCGATCTATCCCAGCAACGGGATCGACGAGAAATGGATCAAGGTCGTCCCCTATCAGTTCCGCAACCTGACCGAGTTCCACCTGGGCGGGGCGGTGGCCGAAGCCAGCTTCCTGGTCGACTTCGCCCACGTCAAGGGCCATCCGGACGCGGGTTGGGGCGGCGTGATCAAGAACCTGGCCCTGGGCTGCATGGACGGCCAGACGCGCGGCGCGATGCACGACGTCGTGCACTACGAGCCGTACTTCCACAAGGACAAGTGCCGGGGTGAGGCGCACCGGGTTGCCATCCGCGAGTCGTGTCCGTACGGGGCGATCGTCGATGACCGGCAGGACCCGGACGGCCTGCACCTGCACACCTATAAGTGCAACCAGTGCATGCGCTGCCAGGCCGTGGCCGAGGGCGCGTTCGAAATCCGGCCGGGCAACTTCGCCGGGTTCGCCCAGGTCGTCAATCTGGCGGCCAAGGTGGTGCTGGACAGCTTCGCGCCGGGCAATGCGACCTTCATCAACCTCGCCACGAACATCACGCCGGTCTGTGACTGCTTTGGCTTCACGGGGATGAACATCCTGCCCGACGCCGGGATCTTCGGCTCGGACGACATTGTGGCCGTGGAGCAGGCCACCCTCGACGCGCTGGGCCAATCGCCGGTCGCGGCGGAGAACCTGCCGGCCATGATGGAAGTCGTGACCCGCGAGGGGCATCCTTTCCAGCAGATTCACGGCCCGTACAAGGACCCGTACGCCATGCTGGCCCACGCCGAGAGCCTGGGAATGGGCAGCCGCCAGTACGAACTGGTGGACGTCCTGCCCCTCAAGACGCCGGACTTCAAGCAGGTCAATTACATCAAGACGACGTAGCGCGTCGAAGACTGTAGGGACGAGGCACTGCCTCGTCCGCCGCGTGACCAGCGGCCGATTTCGCCGGGCTGCGCGGATGGGAACCGGCCGTCCGATCGCGGGATGCTCCAAGCATCCCGCTGGGGAAATGGAAGCCCGCTGAAGGGGCTGGAAAGGCTTTGATTCCCTTAGAGACAGGAGACAGCGTCGAAGCGGCAGGCGTCCAAGCCAAAAGCTGAGACTGCGCCTCCGAGGACGGAACAGGAGCGTGCCAGAATGGCTGAGGTTTTTAGCCCCTTCGGTGGGCTTTTTTCCTCAGCGGCAGGCTCCAAGCCTGCCGC
>CAZHMJ010000176.1:0-10515 GCA_964533805.1 uncultured Anaerolineae bacterium
GGACAAAGTCGAGTCTGTGGTGAGATGTCTTTTTCAGTTTGATGCGATTGCCCTGCGGTGTAGGGGCCTGCCAGAATCAACTGCCGCCCGGCGGAGGCGGGCGGCAGCAGGCAGGCATGGCGCGGAAAACCGCGTCGGGAAGATTTTACAGGCTCATCAGGTAGGCGTGCATGTTGGCCGCGGCCTTCTGCCCGGCGCGGATCGCCGTGCCGACCAGGTCCGGACCGCTGACGGCGTCGCCGCCGGCCCAGACGTGCGGCAGGCTGGTCTTGCCATTCTCGTCGCAGGTGATCAGGCCGTACTCGTGGGTCAGCAGGCCGGTCTGAGTCTTGCCCAGCAGCGGATCGGGCCAGTAGCCCAGGGCCAGGACGGCCGTGTCGCACGGCTCCAGGTACTCCGAGTCGGGAATCTCCACCGGGCGGCGGCGGCCGCTTTCATCCGGCTCGCCCAGGCGCATCCGCACGAACTCGATCCCGGTCAACTGGCCGTTCTCATCGCCGATGAAACGCTTGGGGGCGGTCAGCCACTCGAAGTGCGCGCCCTCTTCGCGGGCGTTCTCGCGCTCGACGCGGTTACCGGGCATCTCGGCCTCGGTGCGGCGGTAGGCGCACGTCACGTCGGAGGCGAAGCCCTGGGCGTCCTGGAGGCGCAGCGAGGTCCGCACGCAGTCCATGGCCGTATCGCCGCCGCCGATCACGAACACGCGGCGGCCCACCACCGGCGGCTGCCCGGCGCACTCATAGGTGTTGGGCTGGAGCGGGCAGGGCACGTTGGAGCGGATCAGATACTCGTTGGCCTTGTAGACGCCCTTGAGATCGGTCCCTTCCCAGCGGGCCGGGGCTTCCACGTTGGCCCCCACCCCCAGGAAGACGGCATCGTACTCGTCCATCAATTTCTGGAGGGGGATATCCGTCCCGATCCGGGTGTTGACCACGAACTCGATCCCGATCTTTTCGAGCTGCTGGACCTTCTTGACCACGCGGTCCTTGCTCAGCTTGAAGGCCGGGATGCCGTAGATCAGCAGGCCGCCGGGATAGGGGTTGGCGTCGTAGACGGTCACGGCGTGGCCCTTGCGGCGCAGAGTCTCGGCGACGGCCATCCCGGACGGCCCGGCGCCAACCACGGCCACGCGCCTGCCGGTCTCCGGCTCGACCGTGCCCAGCGGGATGCCCTCGGTGGCATACTGGTACTCGATCACGAACTTCTCGATCTTGCCGATGCGCACCGGCTCGCCGCTGACGCCGCCGCCGTGCGTGCAGGAGCCTTCGCACAGCTTTTCCTGGGGGCAGACCCGGCTACAAATCTCCGGCATGGGGCTGGACTGGCGGAAGATGTTGGCCGCTCCGATGAAGTCGCCTTCTTCGACCAGGCGCAGCGCGGTGGGAATGTCATTGCCCAACGCGCACCCAAGCTGGCAGGGGGCCGGGTCCGGGCACTGGATGCAGCGGCTGGCTTCCAGGCGAACCATTTCGGCTTCGTAGTTGAGATAGATTTCCTCGAAGTGCTTGATGCGGGTTTCGGGTTCCTGCTTCTGGACCGGCTGCATCGGGATGTGCGCCCGCTGCTTGCGATCGATGTCCAGATCGGCGCGCGATTGTGCCATGACTTTTCCTCCGGACGGGTCATTCCGCCTGGGTCGGCAGGACTGGGCCAGCAGGGCTGGACAGACTGCCACGCTCTCTTATGTCATAAACTAACTGAGACCTGACACCCTAACAAGTGAAGGTTGGCACATTCTCCAGGTTATAAATAGTCAATTCTCCTATGCATACTCCGAATTATCAGGAATCAAAAACCCCGGCGGGCCGGGGCGCAAAACGGGATTCTTGGGTGAGTTTTGTCACAAATCCGGCCCGCGACCGGGTATGACATCCGGCGTCCCCACAGGTCCAGGAGGATTGTTCCGGACGAAAAGCATGATCACGCGGGCCATGTGATCGGCCGTCAGCCCGTACTTGTGCTGCATCTCGGCCGAGGCGCGCTCGATCACGGCCTCGCCGATGTTTTCCGGCAGCGGCTGGCCGGCGGCCAGGGATTGCTCGGTGGACTCGCGCAGATAGTGCTGGAACAGCCCCTCGAACTCCTGGACGAGCGAGTCGGTGGTCAGCCCCGCCTCCCGCATGACGCCGACCATCTCCGCCGCGGGCCGGACCATCCTGCGATAGGCAAGCGTCGCATAGAGACTGTACACCAGCCCGATGCCGGCCCCGACCAGGATCACCGCCCAGATCACGATCAGAACCTGGGCGAGCGCGCGCAGCCCGCCGGGGCTGCCGGGGTCGCCCAGGACGGCCCCGATGACGAGGACGGACAACACGATGAAGGCCAGCACCAGCAGGCCCACGAGGAGTTTGAACCTGTTCATGCCATCCTCCGAAAACAGCGGTCAGCCGTCAGCGGTCGGCCGTCAGCCAAAGGCAAAAACAGCCAGGCAGGGTGATTCGCGCTCAGTTTGCGTTTTTCGCTCCGCCGCTTGCCGCTTGGACGCTGCCAGCGGCATAACCCGCGCCGCGCTCAGGCCCGCTTCTGGCGCTGGCGCGCCCGCGCGGCTCGCGCCTGGAAGTACATCCCAACCAGGCTGCCCAGCACCGACCAGACCCAGGTCAGGTCGGCCGGGACGGGCGGCGGGGTGGGTTTGTCGGTGGGGTCGAACGTGATCAGGGTGATCCGGTCCCCGGCGGCCAGGAAGGCCTCGCGGGTGAAGGGAATCTCCAGCGCGTCCACCCAGCGGGCCATGATCGGGGTGGCGCTCATCCAGTCGAACACGCGCCCCAGCGCCTCGTCCCCGGTCACGCGCCGGGCGATGACGCTCGCCGCGCCGCGCCAGGTCTGGATCGTCACGCTGGGGTCGGCTTCCAGGTTGCGCACCCACTGGGCGCGCGCTCCCCACCCGCTGATCACGTAGAGGCGGCCCTCGTGCTCGTAGAAGCGGACGGCCGTGGTACGCGGCAGGCCGCTGACCCGGCCGGTGGTGGTCAGCAGCAGGCAAAAGCGCCCGACCAGCGGCCCCAGGCCCAGCCGAAACAGCCCGACCGGCAGCTTCGTCACGGCTTTCATGGCCGGGGTGGACGGATACGGGATGCTCACGGGAACCGGGGTGCGGCTCATCTCGGCCATCATCAGCCTCCAGTCATCAGTTCTCAGTTTTCAGTAAAAGCGAGACAGCTTGTCTGGGATGAGGGCTGCTTGGACGCTTGCCGCTTAGACGCTTCGACGCTCATTCCTCGGAAGGCGGATCGTCCGGTTCATCTTCTCCCGCGTCCAGGCGCACGGTGGGCGGGAGCCGGGTGGTGGCGTCCATCCGGATCACCGGGGCGCGGAAGCGGGGACGCGGCGGCGGTCCGGCCGGGGCCTGGGCCTCCCACGCCTGGCGGAATTCGAGCAGCCATTCCAGCTCGGCCAGGCGCATGCGCAGGCTGTAATCGAAGATCGCCAGCATTTGCAGGGAGGGCATGGCCTGGGCGTCGGCCTGTTCCTGGCGGAGCTGGTTCAGCTCCGCGATGCGGATGCGCAGCTTGCTCTCGTAGGCATCCAGGGCGTGGCGCACCTGGTCGGGGCGCAGCAGGTGCAGGTTGGCCAGACCGATCACGAAGCCGTCGCCCGAATCGTGGGGCGTGCTGAGCAGGTCGGCGATGGCCGTTTGCAGGACGCCGTGCCCGGCGCGGGTCAGCTCGTAGACCTTGCGGGCCGGGCCGCGCGCGCTGGGTTCGATCTGGCTGGTCAGCAGGCCATCGCGCTCCAGCTTGTTGAGGATGTAATACACCGACGAGTTGCCGATGTTGGCCCACTCGCGCACGCCGCGCTCGTCGATGGCCTGCTGGATCTGGTAGCCGTGCTGCGCGCCTTCGGCCACCAGGCTGAGGAGGGCAAGTTCCGCGTCGGTCATAGGGCACTACTCCACTGTTAGGATAGCACCCTCAGCATAATCCGCGCGGCGCGGGCTGTCAAGCCGATGGCAGAGGCAAGAGACAAGAGGCAGGAGACAAGAGGAAATCGCGGAGGCCGTCTTCAGCACGGCGGCGCGGGCTGTCAGGAATCCGCCCGCGCCGCGCGTGGATACAACGTTAGCCCCGCGCCTGGGCTTCCAGTTCCCCGGCGGCGGTGCGGATTTCGACTGACTCCTGGGTGAAGGTGATGATCCGGCCGTCTGGCGTGAACTGTCCGCCAATGCCCGGCACGCTCCAGACCTGTTCCTGGGCGGCGACGTCCCACACTTCCATCCGCGATTCGTCCTGGGAAACGACCACCCGCGCCAGTAGCTGGCCGCCATCCGGGCTGAAGGCGACGAAGTTCGTCCGGGCGGCGGTCACGATTTCCGCCTGCAAGACCAGCGGATGTGAGAACGTCATGTCCCACAGCCGCAGCTTATCCCCGGCGGAAGCCAGCAGCGTGCCATCCGGGCTAAAAGCCAGGTCGCTGACGTCCCAGGATTCATACTCCGTCAGGGTCGTCGGGTAAATCTCGGTTTGAAGGACGCCCGCCGCGCCGTTCCACACCTGAATCCGGCCGTTGCCGTAAGAGACAAGCTGCTGGCCGTCCGGGCTGAGGGTGGCGTAGTCGAATGGGATCGGATTGGGCTCGTACCCGCCAATGGGATAAATGGACCAGGTAGGCGTCGGCATCGGAATCCAGAAAGTGCTGATCGGCGCACGTCGCTCCACGTTCCACAGCGTGCATGACCAGGCGGCGACGGAGACCAGAATGCGCCCCTCGGGGCTGAATACCAGGTCCAGCGCGCCATCGGCGAACTGCCCGCTTTCGTAGCCTTCCTGGATGTCCCACAGCAGGGTGCTGGCCCCCGCGCTGGCAAGCAGCGTACCCGCCGGGTTGAACGCCAGCGACCCGACCATCTCGTTGTTCTGGAAGCGGGTGATCAGGGTTGCCGAAGCGACATCCCACAGCCATGTCCCCTGGAGCCGTTCGGGGGTCCAGCGCCCGCTGCTGCCCGCGGCGACGGCGAGTTGCGTGCTATCCGGGCTGAAAACCAGGCCATACGCCGGAGGCTGCCCCTCCAGGTAGAGCAGACGCGGCGCGGCGTCAAGGTCGGTCAGGTCATACAGCCACACCCCGGCCGTGCTGGAGACGGCCAGGGTTGCGCCATCCGGCGAGACGGCCGTCGCGGCGATCTCGCCCTGGCCCAGCGCGGCCAGCGGATCGCCCGGATAGGCGGGCGTCTCCACCACGAGGCCCACGGGCAACAGCCAGTAGGCATCCGCCTGACCCTCGGCCAGCCAGCCGGTCTGTCCCTCGGCGGTCACCTGCCACCAGGCCGTGCCCAGCGTGCAGGACGGGCCTTGCACCACGTCGACGAACGCGCCGCCGGTCAACTGACCGACCTGGGTGCTGCCACTGGTGGGCTGGGCGCGCAGGTTGACGGCGGTCAGATCCGGCCGCACGCGCGCCCGGCCATCCGCCACCAGCCGCGAGGCCAAGAAGCCGGGGCAGCCTTCCGGCTGCGCATCGACCTGCTGGACGAGGCCGCTCGCCTCCGGGCCGATCGTCCACTCGAAGAAGGCGCCTTCCCGGTCATGGGTGGAATCGCCATAATCGGCCGTGTACAACCGGGCACCATCCGGGCTGAACTGGAGAAAATCGACCCTCGCGCTGGGCTGATCGATCACGGCCACTTTTTGCCCGGTGCGCGCCTCCCAGACCTGGATCGGGGCAGTTTCCGCGTTCAATTCCGTGTACCGATCCCAATCCTCGTTCGCCAGCAGCAGGCTGCCGTCCGGCGTGAAGGCCAGGTCGGGCCCGCCCTCCAGCACGGCCAGCTTGCTGCCAGTCACCAGGTCAAACAGCAGAATCGCGTTGCTCGTCGCGGCGGCCAGACGGCTGCCATCCGGGCTGAACTGCACGTTATACAGGTTGGTTTGCGTGTCGTACCCCGTCTCGGACAGGCGCAGCGACAACTGGAATTCGTCGGTCTGGGTATTCCACAGGTGGATGCGGTTCTGCTCGTCCGTAATGGCGACAAGCTGTCCATCCGGACTGAAGGCCCAGGCAGTGTAGTCCCCCGGCGTCGTGAAGCGCACGGTCCGCGTTGCCACGTCCCACAGTTCCAGCCCTTCCATACCGCGCGTCACCAACAAGCTGCTGTCCGCACTGAAAAACAGGGGCCATTTCCCAGATTCGACGGTCGCCCATTGGCTCGTTGCGCCGCTAGCCGGATCGATTTGAAGGAGTTCGCCGCGAAGTCCGATCAGGATCGTGCCATCCGGCGCGATCGCCGTGAAGCGCTGCCACCAGGAATCTTCCCAGGGATAGATCAAATCTGCGAAGCTGTCCGGCTGGCTGAGGTCCTTGACCCAGATGCCATCGTTTTCGTTGAAAATCTGCCAGCGGCCGTCGGCCGTGAAATTCACCGAATAGACCCTGGTGAAGTCGATCTCGCGCGGGGTGAGTTGCTCCAGGTTGGCGGCGGTGATGGCGTTCTCCGCCAGGGTGACGATCGGCTCCAGCCAGTAGGCATCGGCCGTGCCTTCCACCGTCCACCCAACCAGGCCGTTATAATCCACCTGCCACCACGTGAAGCCATCCGCGCAAACCGGGCCGTCCAGCACCGTAAACCCCGCCCCGCCGGGGATCGACCCCGTCGATTCGGCGCTGCGGGCCGGTTCCGCCCGTACATTGTTGGGATCGCCCGGCGTGACACGCGCCTGCCCGCCCGGCACAAGGCGCGAGGGCAGCGCGCCGGGGCAGTCCGTTCCCCCTTCCTGAGCCACAAGAGACGCCATTGGCATCATGAGCACCGCCAACCATAACCCGATGATCAGCCAGAAACGCCGCATCAGTTCAACTCCTTACGGAATGGATGAATGTTGAAACCAGTATAAACTTTTCGATGTTTGGGGTAAGCCCAAAAGGGCCGGGGAGCCTGACGGTCTGGCGACGGCTCCCCGGCGATTACCCCACGGCGTGATTTTGAGGGGAACACGCTGGTCACACAGCAGGCTCGCCCTACCGTTTTCTCTGGCCTCTGGACTCCTGGCCTCGGCGCAGCCGTTGGCGGCGCTACCCCATGCGCGGCACACGCCCGTCCACGTCCGTGAACCCCAGCGCCTCGGCCAGGTCGGCCACGGCCAGGGCGCGCCCGCTCCAACTCAGCGCGTCCGGATCGGTCGCCAGGGCGACCACCGCCCGCCCGGTGAACTGCGGCGACTCGGCGTTGGTCAGGTCGAAGTACGCGGCGTGCTTGAGGACGCCCTCGGTCTTGACCAGGCCCGGATAGAGGCTGACCACGCTCACGCCGTGCGGGCGCAGACTGACCGCCGCCTCGGCGGCCAGGACGTCCGTCGCCCGCTTGGCGACGCCGTAAGCCACGTTGCCGGACGGCTCCACCCGGTTGGAGACGCACGCGATCAGCCCGCGCCCCTGGGGGACCATGACCCGCGCGGCGAACGCGCTGGCGATGTAGGCCGCCCGCACGCCGGACAGGTTGTCATCCCAGTAGGACAGCCGCCGATCCCAGAAGGGCCGATTGGGCGGCAGGTCGTACTCGTCGTGCAGGCCCTCGTAGCCGGCCCAGGCGCTGTTGGCCAGCACGTCCAGGCGGCCCTGCTCGGCCTGGATGCGGGCGAAGACGGCCTCGGTCTGGGCATCGTCGCGGTGATCGCAGCGCGCGGCGATCCCGACCCCGCCCAGGGCGGTGACTTCGGCGGCGGTGTCGTCGATCGTGCCCGCCAGCGAGACGGTCGCGGGATGGGTGCGGTCGGTGCGGCCGGTGACGTAGACCGTCGCCCCCGCCGCGCCCAGGGCCAGGGCGATCCCCTTGCCCACGCCGCGGCTGGCGCCGGTCACCAGGGCCACGTGGCCTGCCAGGGGATGTGCGCTGCTGCTCATGGTTCGTCGCTCCTTGTGTGGGTGATTGACGCCCTCAGTATACGGCGCGGGCCGGATCGATCCAGCCCTGAAAAGTGGCGTGTTGGGAGGGCGCGCGTTAGACTATCTGTACTTGCGCGGAGGCTTTTATGGCCTCTTTTTGTTTCCCAGTTTGATCTGGCTCCTCAGTCGGTGGTAAAACAGGCCGCAGGTGGAACGCGGGCAGCCGCTGACCAGGCTCGCTGCCCGGTCCCCAAGGAGTGTGCCCCATGACCGATTCCGATCGCCTGTTCGTCGACCCGGACAACGCAGCCCAGGCCCAGGCGGCCCTGGTGAGCGATTCCACCGCCACGGCCCTGGGCAACCTGTTCAAGACGCTGGCCGACCCGACCCGGGTGCGCATGATCTGCGCCCTGGCCAATACCGAGCTGTGCGTCAACGACCTGACGGCCGTGTTGGGCATGGAACAATCGGCGGTCTCCCACCAGCTTCAGACCCTGCGCCGGGCGCGGCTGGTCAAAACCGAGCGGCGCGGGCGGCTGATCTACTACAGCCTGGACGACGATCACGTCCGCGACCTGCTGAACCGCAGCCTGGAACACATCCAGCACGGCTAAACAGGCCATCCGGCGCGGGGCGCGCATCCGCCGGGCACGCATCGGAAAATTATTCGTAAAATTGGGCTACTGGTACCGGTTAGGTGTACACTAGAGACCGGATTTCGTCCGAGACATCGACCCATCTCAGGCTTCATTCCGACGCGTTTTCCAGTTCGACCAGCCACAGAGTCCAGCCCGTTCCGGCGAGGCGACGCTATGCCCGACGCTCGACTCCATCCCCCACGGTCATTCCGGAACTCCCTCTGGTCGCTCAGCGAGTTGCTCACCCGACCCTCAGCCTGCCTGACCGATCCCGAAGCGCGCCAGCAGTCGCGGCTGCTGCTGGGGCTTGTGCTCGCATTCCAGGTCGTCTGTGGACTGATCCTGCTGTTCGAGATGCTGACCCACCCCAGCGCCCTGGATGACTTCGACTACTGGCTGGCCGCAGGCATCTGGATCATCGGGTTTGGCCTGTATGCCTGGGCCAGGCGCGGGCATACCAACGGTCCGGCGACCGTCTTAATCGCCCTGCTCTTTCTGCTGTTCGCGGTAGCCCCCTTCACGCCGGACAGCCTGACCACCCTGCCTTTCTACATCGTCATCCCGCTGTTTCTGACCGCGTTGTTTTTCCCTATCCGCTGGACCATCGGAATCATGGTGCTGGCGCTTGTGGTGCCCACGCTGATAACCCTCGTCACCTCGCTGAAGGAGGTGAGCGATCAACGAACCCTGATCGATGGCATCCTGTTTGTCCTTCCCATTGGCTGTATGCTCCTGGTATACATCCGCCATCGAAGCACGATTGAGCATCTCCGCCGGGCGGAACTGCAAGCCGCTTACGATCGCGCGCTGGCCTCGGAAGCCGTGCTGGAGCAGCGCGTCGAGGCGCGCACGCGCGACCTGCGCGAAGCGCAGCGCCGTTACCATGCCCTGTTCGAGCAGACTCACGACGCGGTCTTCATCCTGGACCTGGAAGGCAGGCACCTGGAGGTGAACCACCGGGCCGCGGAAATGCTGGGTTACTCCACCGAAGAAATCCGCCAGCTCACGTTCAGAGACCTGACCGCCGAGCCTGGCAAAAGCGAGCAGATACACAAACGCTTGCTGGCCGGCCAGCATGTCCCCGTTTTCGAGCGCGTCTTTCGCAAAAAGGATGGCAGTCACCTCCCGCTCGAAATCAATGTCGAGCTGGTGCGCGATCTGGAGGGCAAGCCGCTGCACATTCAAAGCATCGCGCGCGACATCAGCGCCCGCAAACAGATGGAGGCCGAGCTACGGGCCTCACACCACGATCTGGATCACTTCTTCACGCTGGCGCTGGATTTGCTGTGCATCGCCGACACGGAAGGGCATTTCATCAAGGTCAACAAGGCCTGGGGGGACATCCTGGGCTACTCCGCGGATGAACTGAACGGGCGGCGTTTCCTCGATTTCGTCCATCCGGACGACCTCCAGGCGACCCTCGACACAATTACCCAGTTAGTAGCGCAGCAACCGGTCCTCAATTTCACGAATCGCTACCGGGCCAGCGACGGCAGCTACCGGTACATCGAATGGCGCTCCTACCCGGTTGGCAAACTGGTTTATGCGGCCGCCCGCGATATCACCGAACGCAAACAGGCTGAAGAAGCCCTGCGGCTGAGCGAGCAACGCCTTAACCTGACCCTGCAAAGCACCCAGGCCGGCACCTGGGAGTGGAACGTCCAGACCGGCGAAACGTGGTTCAACGCGCGCTGGGCGGAAATCGTCGGGTACACCCTCGCCGAGCTGGCCCCCACCAGCATCCAGACCTGGATCGATCTGGCTCATCCCGAGGACCTGGAAACGTCCAACCGGCTTCTGGAAGCGCACTTTTCCGGGAACGCGGAGTACGAGTGTGAAGTGCGCATGAAGCACAAAGCCGGGCACTGGGTCTGGGTCTGGGATCGCGGCCGGGTCATGGAATGGACCGAGGACCACAAACCGCTGCGGATGTTCGGGACTCACATTGACATCACCGCGCGCAAAGAGGCCGAGCAGCGCACGTTCGAGCTTGCCCTGGAAAAGGAGCGCGTCCACCTGCTGCGGCAGTTCATCGAAAAGGCCTCGCACGAGTTCC
>CAZHMJ010000177.1:0-10418 GCA_964533805.1 uncultured Anaerolineae bacterium
CCTTCTTCCAATGGCTGCATGACTACGTGGAGGCTGAGCAAGGCCAGATCGCAACGCCACAGGAGTTCTGGTCGGCACTGCCTCCCGACCTGCTGGACGCAACCCAAACCACCCGGGAGACATTCCTGCGCCAGCCCGCGCCGGTTTCAGATTAGTCTGACGCATTTTCCACCCGATACTCACTCGACATCCCCGATCGGCACCAGGCGATACAATGCTGTACATTTTCCACACATTCACATATAATTAACCTACGATTGCGCTTGTCAATTCACTGACCCACTCCTACCTTGATCGTTAAGGTCAAGATATACTCGGCAGCGATCTATCAGGAGACTCTATGGACATCGTTACGCAGTTTCCGCAAGAACATACCCTACTCCTCAAAATCGCCGGGCGACTGGATGCCAACGTTGTTGAGCAAGTAAAATCGACCTGGTTGGGTCAGGCAGCCATCCGGTCGATCGTGATCGATCTGAGCCAGACCAGCTTCATCGACTCGATGGGGCTAGCGGCGTTGGTCAGCGGTCTGAAAGCCGCCCGCCAACGGGGTGGAAAATTCGTGGTCGCCGCCCCATCCGAACCCGTACGAGTCATCCTCGATCTGACTGCGATGGATCGGGCATTCGACATCACCAACACGCTGGAAGATGCCCTGGCCATGGTCAGCATAGCATGAGTCGGGGAGAGTCCGCGCCGGGAATGGCCCCGCAGGCCGTCAAGGATTCGGGGGCCAGAATCGCCCAACTCGAGCACGAGCTTGACGAGATGACCGCCGCGCTTGCTCAGGCGTGGGATCAGCTCGTCCCATTCCTCAAAGCGCCCCCAGGCCCCGCCGAGTCTCCGCGCGACATCATGCCAATCCTCGAGAGTATCATGGCGGCTGTCGATGCCGAGATGGGCATGGTCTATCTCGCGGCGGATCAAGAACACCCGGCCGAATGCATCACCCTTCCATCCGATGCCATCCATCAGAGCGTCCTGCAGCGCTATCTGGACACCCTCCCCCAGGCGACACAACTCTTTCATGCACATGGAGTCCCTGCCTGGACCGGTCTCAGCACCCACTGGATGTTCATGCCCCTTCTGGTCAGCCGCCGGGCTGTCGGATTGATTGGAGTGGGAATCAGCCAGGGCGGCCGGGAATTCAGCGTGTTCGATGCGCGAACCTTGATGCGCATGACGGAGCGCGCGGCCGGCCAAATCGTGGCGGCGCATCTCGAAGAGAGCCAGGCCCGCGAAGAACAACTGACGCACGAGCTTCAAATCGCCGGCCTGATCCAGCGCTCTCTCCAACCAGCATCGAGCCCTTCACTGCCCGGCTTCCAAGTCGCCGCGAACTGGGAGCCAGCCGCCAGCGTCGGCGGTGATGCCTGGGGATGGGTTCTTCAACCCTCAGGCAAGCTAGCCTGTTTTTTGCTAGACGTTGCAGGCAAAGGCCTCCCCGCCGCCCTGGCCGCCGTCTCGCTGCACACGGCGACCAAGATGACCCTGAAGTTAGGCCTGTCCCCAGAGGACGCCATCCGGGCCGTAAATGAAGAATTCTATGCGGCCTATACCGATTCCGGAATCATGGCGACGGAAGTGATCCTGACGATAGACCCCGCGACAGGGATCATCGAACATGCCAATGCCGGTCATCCGCCCACGCTGCTTCGGCTCAAAGACACCTGGCGCCAGTGGGAAGCGACGACCCCTCCCCTGGGTGTGCTGCCGGATGCGATGCCCCGCCGCCAGCAGGCCTGCCTGGAGACCGGCGATCTGGTGGTATGTTACAGCGATGGTTACAGCGAAATCGAGACCGCCCAGGGTCTCTGGGGAAGTCGAGGCCTGATCGAGGCCGTAACCGCCGACGCGCGATCCGCCGAACAGATCATCAGCGCCATTCGCCTCGCGGCCTTACGGACGCGCGGCAACCGGACAGCCCATGACGACCAGACCCTTCTCACCCTCTGCCGCACCGATCGGACTGTGGCAACCCTGAAAAAGAGTCTTGTCCTCACAGCCTCGTTTGAGGCGCTACCAGGATTAGAAGCTTTTGTGGACGACCTCGACGAAAGTCTGCCCGAAGAAACTGGCCCCCGAATCAAGCTCGCCCTGCACGAGCTGTGCATGAACATCGTCCAGCATGGTTATGCCGGACATCCGGGGAAAATCCAAGTGGAAGCTGAGTTTGATGGAGAGATGCTGACTCTGATTGTCCGCGACACCGCCCCGGTCGCATATCCCAACCGGGACATCAGTCCCCCCAACCCGCTGGATCTGCCCGAAAGTGGCTGGGGCATGCACATCCTGGCGCAGGTGATGGATGAGATGCAATATCAACGACTCGCCGACGGAAATCTATGGCAACTGGTCAAACGCCTGCGCGCCAGCTAGCCCAGACGAATTATCGACGAAAGACGTCATTAGTCTTCCGGAGAAACAACAATGCCCACCGTGCTCGTAATCGACGACGAAATCGTGATTCAAAGACTGGTCAACCATACGCTCCAGGCGCTGAAAATCGAGGTAATCAGCGCCATGAACGCGGAGTCGGCCCTACGAATTGCCGCCGAGACTCCCGTGGACATGCTGCTGGTCGACATCAACCTGCCCGATCTCGACGGATTCTCTTTGATGGCGCACTTGAGAGAGATCCCAGCCGTGAGGGATGTGCCTATGGTGGCTTTCACCGCCCGCAATGATCCGGACGATGAGGCGCGAGCAATTGAGATTGGCGCGCGTAGATTGATCTACAAACCCTTCAGCACGGCGGAACTGCGCGATTTGATCAGGTCCGTGCTCCAGTTGTAGAGATTGACTTCCCCAGCGCAGCCGGTCTTTGCCACAACCTGGCTCACCCTATCAGTGGCGCGGCCCACTGCCTCGGTGTATCCTCTCTCCGGCGGACTTGCGCTCCTCCAATCAAGTCTGTCCGAACCGAAGCACACAGAAAGAACGGGAAGCGTATGACCATTCAATCGTTCCCCAAAGACTTCATCTGGGGAGCAGCGACGGCCTCCTACCAGATCGAAGGCGCAGCCAATGCAGGCGGACGCGGCCCGTCGATCTGGGACACCTTCAGCCATACCCCTGGCAATATCACCCTCGACCATACCGGCGATGTCGCCTGCGACCATTACCACCGCTGGCGCGAGGACATCGCGCTGATGAAACAACTCGGCCTCAATGCCTACCGTTTCTCGATCGCGTGGCCGCGCATCCTGCCGGATGGCACAGGACGCGTAAATCCCGAAGGTCTGCGCTTCTACAGCGAGCTTGTCGATGGTCTGCTTGAAGCGGGGATCACGCCCTGGGTCACCCTGTACCATTGGGACCTTCCCCAGCCGCTCGAAGATCGCGGCGGTTGGCCTTCACGGGACATTGTCCAGCCATTTGTAGAGTACACCGACGTCGTGACGCGCCACCTGGGTGACCGGGTCAAACACTGGATCACCCTGAATGAGCCGCACGTCTTCGCGTTCGTCGGCTACGGCGAAGGCCGCCATGCGCCCGGCAAGCGCAGCCAGATCGACGCGGCGCGGGCCAGCCATCACGCCCTGCTTGCGCACGGTGAAGTGATACCCGTCATCCGGGCCAACGTGCGCGACGCCGTCACCGGGATCACCCTCAATATGTGCAAGGTCTATCCCGTGACATCCAGCGAGCAGGATGCCAGGGCTGCGGACCTTGTCGACGCAAGTCTCAACCGCTGGTTCGCTGGCCCGGTGTTCGGTCAGGGCTACCCAGCCGAATTGCTGACCTTCTACCAGTCCGAAGTTACCTTTGTCGAGCCGGGGGACATGGAAACCATCGCCACGCCGGTCGATTTCCTGGGCATCAATAACTACTTTCCCCTCTATGCCACGGCCAACCCACTCCGGCCGCACGGCCTCAGCACCCTGACTCCGGACCAGATGGCCGCCGCGGGCCATACGATGACCGAGATGGGCTGGCCTGCGGTCCCGCAGGGTCTGGCCGATCTCCTGGTCGATGTGCATGAAATATACCGGCCCGCCGCCATCTACATTACTGAAAACGGCGCGGCATTCGCCGACGAGGTAAGCAGTGGCGCCGTCCACGACCCGCGCCGGATGGAATACCTGCACAGTCACCTGAGCGCTCTGATGGATGTCGTCAGCCGGGGCGTGCCCCTGAAAGGCTACTTTGTCTGGTCGCTGCTCGACAATTTCGAGTGGGGACATGGCTACACCAAACGCTTCGGGATCGTCTACGTGGATTACGAGACCCAGCAGCGTATTCCGAAGGACAGCTATCACTGGTACCAGAAAACCATCGCGGCCAACCGGCCTGCGCCGTTGAATGCGTGACCGGGCGGGCAAGCCGGCCCGGTCAATCCGACCGGCGGCAGCACGTGGCTGCCGCCGGCGTTCCATGACCCGGCAGTTAACCGTACCCAGGGAGAATAATTGAATGCACCGCTCCGCTCGTCTTCTTGCCCTTTTGTCTGTTCTGGCCTTGCTGATCATCCTGTCCGTGGGACCAGCCGCGGCCCAGGGAGACAGCACGTTTGTCTCTCCGACACTGCTCGTTCCGGAGGTTGTCTCCGTCCGGCCGCACGATCCGACCGCCTACACCCAGGGTCTCCTGCTCCACGAAGGTTTCCTGTATGAAAGCGCCGGCCTGTATGCCGAATCCACCCTGCGCCAGGTCGATCCTGAGAGCGGCGAAGTTCTGCGCCAGATCGACATCCCGGACGAGTACTTCGCCGAGGGTCTGGAACGGGTCGGCGATCATTTGATCCAGCTTTCCTGGAAAGAGAATGCGGCGTTCGTATACGATATCGAAACCTTTGAACTGCTGGAAACCTACGAGTACGAAGGCGAGGGCTGGGGCCTGTGCGCCGACGATCGCTTCCTGTTCATGAGCGATGGCAGCTCGTTCATCACGCTCCGCGATCCTGAGACATTTGAATTGCTGTTCGACGGGGTCGTCACGATCCAGGGCCAACCGGTTACCCGCATCAACGAGATGGAATGCGTGGGAAATTACATCTACGCCAACGTCTACATGACCGACTACATCCTGCAGATCAACAAATACAATGGTGTCGTGGAAGGTCTGATCGATGCATCCGGTCTGCTCACCGACGAGGAACGCGCCGAACTGGCCGAGGGTGAAGTCCTGAATGGGATTGCCTACCTGCCGGAGAGCGACACATTCCTGATCACCGGCAAGCATTGGCCCAAGATGTTCGAAGTCCGCTTTGTCGAAGCCGAACAGCCCTCCGGACAATAACCGCCATCCAAGACCCAGAGAACGAAGCCGGGCGCTTGTCCTGCCCGGCTATTTTGTTTCCCTACGCGTCTCGGCCCAATTGCGATATATTATGTAGAAATTGTTCTTCTGGAGGACAAGATGAATATTCCCCCACTCGCGGGACTGTGCAGTTATGTTGAGGCCGCGCAGCAGGGTTTGGGCGTCGACGAGACCGTACACCGGCTGGTGCGCTATGCGTGGATTCACAAGCGGGCGATGGAATTCGCCCTCTACTGGCTCAATCCAACCCCCGAATGGGAGGTCAAGGAGGCGTTGAGCCTACACGCCTACCTGGATGCCGAGCATGCGGCCCATCTTCGGACTCGTGTCAGCGAGATGCGCAATCCCCCACCCCGCATGGATGTGGCACCCGACGCGGCGCTGGACACCTTTCTGGATGAAGTCCTGGCATCCGAAACCACCGTCGAGAAGATCACAGCCCTATACGGCGTGCTCAAGCCGGCCCTGCTGGAAGCCTATCGCCGGCATTACGAGGCCGCCCACCCGCTGGTGGATCACCCCACCCGGCGTATCCTGCGTCTGATCCTGCTGGAGCTGGAAGATGCTGTTCAGTGGGGGCGCGCCGCCCTGGACGCCCTGTGCGCCGACTCTGCCGTCCAGGCGCAGTCCGCCAGCTGGGCAGATCATCTGCAGGCTTATCTCCAGGCAGCGGGCGGAATCGTAGGCGACGAGTCAACCCAGACTGGAAAGCTTCCGCCCCCCAGGGCGCGCCACCCCTACCAGCCGGATTTCTTCCCCCGCCGCGACGAACGCTTCGTTCACCAGTGGAATTTCGTCTTTCCCCCGCACGAAGTCGCCCGCGCGGACGGCGTCCCGGCCGACGAGAAGACACTGGCCCTGATGTGCAAACGCACCCTGGAAATGGACGTACCGGAAGCCATGGCCCGCATGATTGCCGAAGCAGGCGATCAACCGTGGGAGTACTACACGGATATGACCCGTCAGCTCTGGGACGAGGCCCGGCATGCCATGATGGGCTCGGTGTATTTCGAACGGCTCGGCGTCGATTGGCGTGGGGAAATTCCCCTGCATCCTGGGTTTGCCATCCGGCTGAACACATCCCTCAGCCCAGTCGAGGCGCATGCCGTCCTCTACGCCATCGAACAGAGTTTGATGCCTGCCACCACGGGCAAAAAGTACGAGTGGGTCACAGCGGAAGAGGCGGGCGATCCGCTGGCGAAGCTGTTCCAGGATTTCGACTGGGCGGATGAGGTCTTGCACGTCAACATCGGCCGGCGCTGGGGTCTGGCGGCCTCCGGGTTGAGCCGCGAAGCCTTCCAGTCCCTCGGCCACCAGAAAGCGGTCGAATCGGAACGGGCGCTGGAACCGTATATGGAACGTGCACCGCAAGTCAACTGGTGGCCGGACTTCGTCCACAAAGTCCTAGGCAAGGAGTCGGCGGTATCCGCCGAGCAGTTCACCACCTCGGACCCGGTCTACCGCCGCAACGCCTTCGAAAGCCACCCGTCCGAATAACAACCCATCCGGGGCGGCACGATCAGCCTGTCGCCCCGGATGAATCCGTTCAGCGGCGATAGCGTTTTTCCAACGCCTGAACCTGCTCGTCGCTCAAATACTCGACGTTGCCAAGCTGGTGGGCCGTCAGCAAAATGCGCGCGTTCAACTCGACCGTCTCCAGATTGGCCTGCGCGTCCCACAGCTTCTTGCTGTAGGCCACCACCCCGTGATTTCCCAACAGCAGGGCGTCCCGACCTGCCAGATGTGGTACAAGTGATTCCGGCAGTTCATCACCGCCCGGAATCGCATAGGGCACCAGCAGGGTCGGCCCCGTCCGAACAACCACTTCCGGCATGAAGGGCTTATCCAATCCCATACCGGCCACGGCGAATCCGGTGGATGTGGGCGGATGGGCATGCACCACGGCCTGGATGTCCGGCCGGTGGCGGTAGATGATCAGGTGCATGCGCATCTCCGAGGAAGGCTTCCCGCCCACCAGGGCTTCGATCAGTTCGCCTTCGGACGAGATTTTCAGGATCATCTCCGGGCGCATCATGCCCTTGTTGACCCCGGTCGGCGTGATCAGGATTTCATTTTCGCTAAGACGCACCGAGATATTGCCATCGTTCCCGGCGATGAAGAACTGATCGTACAGACGCTTGCCTACTTCGCATATCTCGCGCCGGATGTCCCACTCGTAGGATGGGCTATAGGTCATTTCGCTCCCCCTTGCTCAACAGGGCCTCGTCGATCCTGGACAACCTCACCGGAGAACAGCCAGGATTTCGTCGAACGAATCGCAGTAAAAATCGCACAGAGCGCGCGTGCCGCTTTGAAGGATGTTGCCGCCGCTCAGTCCGATGGTCGGGAAGCCGGCCAGCCGGATCGCGCAAACGCCCGCGCCGCTGTCCTCGATCCCGACCACGCGATTGCGTTCCTCGAAGGGAATGCCCAGACCGACCCGGCACGTCTCGGCATACAGCCAGGGATGCGGCTTGGGGGATAGCTCCCCCAGCGTGCCGGGTTCCCCCTCGCGGAGGGGAAACCCGGCCGTGATGATAGCATCGTAGAACGCCCGGGGGTCCCCCATGTCCAGCGTGCGGAACGCCGACAGAATCTCCGGGTATGCCTTCTCGTACAGCCCGGACGTGACCAGGCCAATTTTGATCCCCATCGCTTTGAGGGCGAGCAGAAAGTCCTTGAGACCCGGCGCAGGCACGAATGCATCGACGCGCCCGCCGCCGTTCAGGATCGTTTCCATCTCGCGGTGGGTGTGCTCGAAGTAGAACTGTCGAGCCTCATCGACCCCTCGCTCAGGACAGTATTTCTGGATGCAGTATTGCAGATGCTCGGAAACGCTGTGCCCGGACACATAGGGCAGATCGGCGTCTTCCAGCTCGAAAGCCGGGTTCCCCAACAGGCTGGCGGTGGTCCGCTGGATGATCCAGATCCAGAACCCTTCGCTATGGACACTGGTTCCATCCAGGTCCATCAGCACCGCCTTGACTGGTTTCTCCAGACACACGGAATGAACCGGGTAGTAGGCCGGATAGCCCATCGCCGAACGGACATACGCCAGGCTGTGCCCGTCGAACCCGATGAACTCGACTTTGCCATCCCCGGTAGCCGCGATCGACCTAACGCCGTGCTGCCCGGCTTTGAACCGTCCATCGCTGCATTCTGTCCGTGGCACAAGTCCTGAATCGGGTGGAAACTCGCCCAGTCCGGGAATCGTGATGAGATCAGGCTGCATGTGATTCCTCAATGTTAGACCCGCTCAACGCAACCCACCGCATTTACGCCCTCACCACCGCAAGATTGGCGCCATGCGTGGCGATCACGTCCCGATACCAGTAGGCCGAGTCCTTCAGCGTTCGCTTCTGGGTCTGATAGTCCACGTGAACCAGCCCGAAACGATGCTTCATGCCTTCCGCCCATTCGAAGTTATCCAGAATCGACCAATGGAAGTATCCACCCAGCGCCACGCCATCCTCGCCGGCCTTGCACAGTTGGAGCAGATGCCGCTGCGTGTAATCGATTCGCTGAGGATCGTGCACCTCCCCATCCATCGCCACCCAGTCGGGATTGGACAATCCGTTCTCGGTGATCACGACCGGCAGATGGTAGCGCTCATACAAGAAGCGCGGCACCCAATACAGCCCTTCTGGCACAATCGTCCATTGGAACATCGTGTAGGGCCGGCCGATTGGATCGGGCACACGCACCGGGGCACCACCGTCGCCGGCATGGCAGACCTGCGCGGTGTAATAATTCTCCCCAATAAAATCCAGCGGTTGCTGGATGAGCTTCATGTCATCCGGGCCGATGCTCGGTGCATCCGGGCCTAGCACTTCCAGCCAACCTTCGGGATACTCCCCCAGAATCATCGGATCGGCCCAGACATTGTGCGCCCAGTAGTCAGGATGAGTGACCTCGAACATCGCACGGCGAGCCGCCTCGATATCCGCCGGATTGTGAGTCGCCGGGACAGCCCCGGTGCCATTGTTGGCGTAGCCAATCCGGGCATCCTTACATGCGGCGCGCAGCGCCTGCACCGAACGACCATGGGCCAGCAGCACGTGGTGCACGATCTGAAAAACATCCTTGCGCCCCAGTTTCAGCCCTGGCGCATGCACGCCCAGATCGTGCCCTAGGCCGACGAACACAGCCGGTTCATTCAAGGTCATCCAGTGTTTGACCCGATCCCCCAGCACACGGGCGACCAGATCGGTGTACTCCGCGAACCACTCCACCGAGTCCGGGTTGAGCCATCCCCCCCGGCGATAGAGATCATAGGGAAAGTCCCAGTGGAACAGCGTGACATACGGACTGATATCGGCGGCAAGGAGGCTGTCCACCAGACGGTCATAAAAAGCGAGGCCTGCCTCGTTCACGGCCCCCACCCCGCAGGGCAACACCCGTGGCCACGAGATGGACAAGCGGTAGGCCTGCAAACCGATCGACTTCATGATCGCCACGTCGTCCGCATAACGATGGTAGTGATCGCACGCGACATCTCCCGTGTCGCCATTAAAAACCTTGCCATCCTGGTGACTAAAGACATCCCAGACCGAGAGTCCCTTGCCATCCGCTGTTGCCGCACCTTCAATCTGGTAAGACGCCGCCGCCGCGCCCCACACGAAATGTTCAGGAAAACCCATCGTGACCTCAGCCGATGATAGGAGAGCAGATAGATCCTAGGTCCGGCAATCCGACGCCCGCCCTCAGCAGCGCAGATTAGCGCATAATACCGGGTACATCAGGCACAGTGCCCCATGCAGTGTAACGCAAACCCGGCGAATCGACAGGAGAATTCTCGCACTGCCCGCAACCAATCGTGATGCAGCCCTGAACCAGGAATGCGCACATTGCCAGGGGTCTATCCGAACCGCTGAGATTCCATCTCACGCGCGGTCCAAAGTGCGCTAGAATCCTTGCCGGGTAGTTCCTCGCCCAATAGTCCGAATCCCTGCTGGACTCGTTCATGCGTCTGCAAAAGGATAATTATGACCTCGCTCAGTCCTCATTTCCATCTGGATAGCCAACCGATGGCGAATCCCGGGGCTGTGGTCCAGGCCCAATATGTCCGCTTCACCGTGCTCACCCCCCAGCTCATCCGCATGGAATACAGCCCGGATGGCCAATTCGAAGATCGGGCCAGCCCGGCATTCTGGTAC
>CAZHMJ010000178.1:0-10337 GCA_964533805.1 uncultured Anaerolineae bacterium
GCCCAGATCACGATCCCGGCGCTCAACGCTGACCTGCCGCCCGACCAGGCGATCATCGCCGGGGTCCGGGGGCCGAGCGCCGAGGCGAAAGTCGTGACCGTGCTCACCGAGACGGGCTACGCGGTCGAGGTCGCGGTGCCGCTGACCAACGCGGTCTGGACGATCGAGCCGGTCAACGAGGGTATCCTGGGATTCCAGGTGCACCTCAACGGGGCTTCGAGCGCCAACCGGGATACCAAGCTGATCTGGTCGATCTACGATACCGCCGACCTGTCCTATCAGAATCCGAGTCTGTTCGGGGAGTTGATCTTCTACCAGGTCGGGCAGTAGGAAAACGGGAATAGGGCACGGATGGGCACGGATTTCAAAGAATGAGCGGTGAAAATTCGTGCTCATCCGACGTGCCGGGGACGACCAGCCGGTCGTCCCTACCGGAAGAAGACCAGGCCCACGCTAGCGATTGCCAGCGTGGGCCTGGCGCTTTTTTTGCGAGACAATGGGGATGTCTACTTCAGGAAGTCCTCCCGGATCGGGTTGAAAACATCCAGCAGCTTGACCCGCCGCGTCCGGGGGTGGATGCAGTGCGGGACGCTGGCCGGGATCGTGATCAGGTCGCCCGGCCCCAGGCGGGTGGGCACGCCGTCCAGGTAGAAGTCCACCTCGCCCTCGGCCACGAACGTGATCTGCTCGTGGACGTGGGCGTGCGGCGCGTCCGGCTCCGCCGGGGGCGGGGCGTCGATCTCCAGCACGACAGCCATGATCTGGCCGATATAGGTCAGGTAGCGCTGGCGGCCCGGCCCGATCGGGGTCAGTTCCGCCTCCGCGCGTTTGACAATGGGCATGCGAGTCTCTCCTCGAAAAACAGCTTTCAGCCGTCAGCGGTCAGCCAAAGACATCCGCCGTCGCGGACGACTATCGTGCTGGTGTGTGCCGCGCCTGGTTTTCGCTTGTCGCTTCGATGCTGCCGCCGCTTTGTTTTGACTAACGCGCCAGCCAGCCGCCGTCGACCGGCACGATCGCGCCGTTCATGTAATCGGACGCGGCCGATGCCAGGAAAACGACCGCGCCTTGCAGGTCTTCCGGCGTGCCCCACCGCCCGGCCGGGATTCGCTCCAGGATGGATTGGCTGCGGATGGCATCGGCGCGCAGGGGGGCGGTGTTATCCGTCGCCATGTAACCCGGCGCGATGGCGTTGACGTTGATCCCCAGGCCCGCCCATTCGTTGGCCAGGGCGCGGGTGATCCCGGCCACGGCGCTCTTGGAGGCAGTGTAGGAGGGCACAATCACCCCGCCCTGGAAGGACAGCATCGAGGCGACGTTGATGATCTTGCCGCCGCCCTGGGCTTTCATCACCCGCCCGGCCGCCTGGGAGAGGAAAAAGGCCGCGCGCAGGTTGATGGCGAGGACGTCATCCCAGTCCTGCTCGCTGAAGTCCAGGGCCGGGGCGCGGCGGATGATGCCCGCGTTGTTGACGAGGATATCCAGGCGGCCCAGCCCGGCCGTGACCTGGGCAACGACTGCCTGTAGATCGGCCTGCGAAGCCTGGCGCAGGTCGACCGAGAGGGTCAGGAAGCGCCGTCCCAGGGCTTCCACTCTGGCGCAGGTTGCGGCGCAGTCCGGGGTGCGATCCAGCCCGGCCACGTCCGCCCCGGCCTCGGCCAGTCCGACGGCCATCGCCTGGCCCAACCCCTGGCCGGCTCCGGTGACCAGCGCGACTTTCCCATCCAGCTTGAACTGATCGAGGATGCTCATGGTGTGTATCCGCCTATTTCAGGTCCGCCATTGCGATGGCGTCCATGTCGCTGAAGGTCTGGTTTTCGCCGGCCATGGCCCAGATGAAGGCGTAATTGCCGGTGCCCATCGCCGAGTGAAGCGACCAACTCGGCGAGAGGATCGCTTGCTCGTTGCGCATGACCACATGCCGGGTTTCGTCCGGCTGGCCCATCAGGTGGAAGACGACGTTGGGTTCCTCGACGTTGAAGTAGAAGTAGACTTCCATACGGCGCACGTGGGTATGGGCCGGCATGGTGTTCCACATGTTGTTCGGGTCGAGCAGGGTGACGCCCATCACGAGCTGGCAGCTCTTGACGCCGTCCGGGTGGATGTACTTGTAGATCGTGCGCTCGTTGGAGTTCGCCAGGCTGCCCAGGTGACTCGGCGCGGCGCTGCTGATCGGGATGTGGGCGGTGGGATAGGTGGCGTGGGCGGGCGTGCTGACGAAGTAGAAGTGCGCCGGCGCCTGGGCCGAGTCGCTTTCGAAGCGGACTTCGCGCGCCCCGCGCCCGACGTACAGCCCGTCGAGCTTTTGCATCGGATAGGTGGTGCCATCGACCACCACCCGGCCCGGCCCGGCGACGTTGACGACGCCCAGCTCGCGCCGCTCCAGGAAAAAGTCCGCGCCCAGGTCTTTCTTGTCGGCGGTCAGCACCAGCGACTGGCTGACCGGGCACGCGCCGCCGACGATCACGCGGTCGATGTGACTGTAGACCATGTGCACGGCGTCATCCGAGAACAGGCGCTCGATCAGAAAGTCGCGGCGGAGTTCCTCGGTGGTGTAGCGCCGGACGGCTTCGGGTTGTGGCGGGTAACGGGTTTCCATACTCCTCTTTCTCCCTTGTCTAAAACACGATCGGATCACTCAACCGGCAGCGGATAAACGCCGTATTCCTGCAGGGCTTCCCACATGGCGACGATGTTCTCCGGCGGCACGTCCGGCTGGATGTTGTGGACGGAGGTGAAGACAAACCCGCCGCCGGGGGCCAGCGCCTCGATGTTGCGGCGCACGTCGTCCCTGACCGTCTGGGGGGTGCCGTGGGGCAGCACATCCTGGGTATCGACCCCGCCGCCCCAGAAAACCAGGTCTCGCCCGAAATCGCGCTTGAGCGCGGCCGGCTCCATCCCGGTCGCCCGGACGTGGACGGGGTTGAGGATGTCCGTGCCGATCTCGATGTAGTCCGGGATCAGCGGGCGGACGTTGCCGCACGAATGGAAGAACTGTTTGGTGTGGGGAGCCAACTGCTTGATCCGCGCGAATAGAGTCTGGATGCGCGGCTTCAACTGCTGCCGGAACATGGCGGGCGAGATCAACTGCGACTGCTGGGTGCCGTAGTCGTCCGCGTACGTGACCACGTCCACCAGGTCGCCCAGGCGGGGCAGGGCCATCTCCCAGAAGGCCAGCTTGAGTTCCAGCAGCCGGTCGAACAGGACTCCGGCCAGGGCCGCGTCCATCGCCATCATGATCAGGAGTTTCTGCATCCCGACGATGCGCTGCGCCATCTCGAAAATCCCGGCGAACGGGTCTTTGAGCACAACGGCATACCCGTTGGCGCGGTAGCCGAGGGCCAGCTCGCGCAGCCCGGCGATGCGCTCCGGGTCGGCCATGTCCGGCCAGGGGTGGGCCTGGATGGCGGCCGGGGTCAGATCGGGCTGGTCGAGCGGCACCTGGACGATGCTGTAGTACAGCCCGTCCGGCCGGGGGCGCTGGTGGGTGATGCCCCACTCGTCGTGGTACCGCCAGACGTCGCCGGCTGGCTCCTCGCGTACGTTCCAGTTGTGGCTGTTGCGGGGGAACAGGCCGCGCACGTCCACGCTCAGTCGTTCAATCAGGTCGTTGTCGGGCCGGGCAAGTTGCTGAATCGAGTCGCACAGGACCGGCTCAATCTCCGGCAGGCCCAGCGCCGCGCGCAGGTTCCGATAGGCAACGGCGTGAATCCCGGTGACCTGGACGCTGCCCAGGTCGAATGGGATGCGATCGGGTTCGCGGTGATCCAGTGCCGCCCGCAGGCGTTCGCGTGCATTCATGGATTCGGTCGTTTCCATCGATGCAGTCCATGGGGTGTTTGCTGTTGGTGGGGGCGACCGCGATGCCAGGTAGCGCCCCGGTTACCCCCACCATCTCCCCAACCACCCGGTTATTCGTTCCCCGTGTTTCTCTCGTTCAGCCAATGCGCCCATCCTGCCCGGATGGCCCCCCGTGGTTCGGACAGGATGGGCCGGGTGGATTTACAGCTCGACCATGTACAACTGCACGCGCCCGCCGAAGTCGGAGGCGTACAGAATCCGGCTGCCGTCCCAGTCCCAGGTGGGATGGCAGTGGCTGCTCTGGGTGTGCCACGAAGTCTTGTGGTTGCACAGCACTTCGAGGCTGGGTTTGTCCCCGGCGATGTTGATCAGGACCAGGTCGTCCACGTCGTCGCCCACCAGCAGGCTGTTGTCCGGGTTGGCGTGGTAGTGGTTGCAGTAGTAGGGCATCTCGACCCTGCGCACCAGGTTGCCGCGGCGATCCATCAGCCCGACGAATGGGATCAGGGCATTCTTGTTGACGGGCACGTCGGTGACAACGGCCTGGGTCCGGTCGGAGGTGATCGTGCCGTCGTGGCCGGGGCCGCGATCGTCGAAGAAGACGTAACCATCCTGCGTCCAGAACTCGTGGCCGATCGAGTCGTTCTCGTTCTGGCGGAAGCACGGCCGGGCCTCGCGTGAGGTGAAGTCCAGGTACCATATGCGCTGCGTCACCAGGTTCCAGGGCCCTTCGTGGCAGAACATGCCCAGCGTCGAATCATCCGGCGCGAATTGGAAGTGGCCGAGCTGGTGGGTGTCCTTGAAGACGTCCAGCCAACCGGAGCCGTCGGTGTAGGCCAGCGTGATCCGGCCGTCCTTGATCGCGTAGAAGCGCTCCTTGAAGCCTGCATAATTCGCACCCAGGTAGTGGATTCCGATGTCGACCTGCTCGTTGCGCGCGAAGGCCACGTAGCGCTTGTTGGGCGCGATGGATGGCACGCTGGCGATCCGGTAGGCCGGGTCGGTGGCGTAGACCAGCCGACTCTCGCCGCTGGCCGGGTCGAGCACCTTGACGTGTTCTTCCAGGGTGGTGAAGGCGATCAGGGAGCCGTCCGGCGTCTTGGTGGCGGCGTGGGCCGAAGCCAGGATTTCGTCCGAGATCTGCTCGATCGCCCCGCTGTCCAGGTTCATCCGGAACAGGCAGTACTGCGGGATCTCGTGCGGGGCCTTGTCCTCGCCGGAGGCGCGGTCGGAGACGAAGATCAGCTCGTTCTTGCCCTGGAGGAAGGAGTTTTCGGTGAAGTACAGGTGGACGTTGTTGCCGCGCGAGGTCAACTGTTTGATCGTGCGGCCGGTCTTTTCGTCCTTGAACTCGCGAATTTCGGAAGCCCAACGGGTTGGCATGAGTGTGACTCCTGAGATGATTCCCGCTAGCGCGGTCGGATGACCATCCGGAAACGAAGCGCGCCCTCCGGCAGCGTGGCCGAGAGCCTGGAGAGTGTACCCTCCAGATGGTTTTCGCGGCAGGCGGATTCCAGGTTTTCCACCTGGAACTGGACGCCCAACGGCTCCAGCAGCTCAAGCTCCAGCGCGCTCCGCTCGCCCTTGATCCGGGCGATGCTACCCTGGACCTCGACCGGGAACCAGGTCGAGAAGGCTTCCTCGATGACCAGCGGCTGCCCGTCGAAGCGGTACTCGTCGGTCAGGCTGACCTGACCGCCGGCCGCATCGAACTCCAGGCTGCGTCGGGCCTGGCTGAGGGCGGGCAGATCGTAGGCGGCCGCGAAGTCGATGGTCACGTGTTTCAGGCTGCCGCGCTGGCCCTGCTCCCGGATCGCGCCGTGATACTGCCGGCGCCCGCCGAACTCCGGCCCCCACATTTGCAGCTTGCCGCCGATGCGCGGCACGTTGTGAGCGTAGGAGTTGGCGAAGATGTTGGCGTAGCGTTCCCGGCGGAAGTACTGCTTGCTGTAGTGGCCACGCCCGGCATCCGGCAGGAGGCTTTCGTCGTCTACCGCGAGGATGAAGGTCGCCACGTCGCAATGGCTGTGGTGGCCATCGTTGTGGCCGGACTTGGTCGCCAGGATGACCGGCTTGCCCTCCGCCGTCTGCCCGACGAGTTTGATCACGCCCGTGTCGGGCAGGTAGAAGTCGCGCTGCTCGTGAGCCGGGAGAGGCTGGGTGGCATCCCACCAGGCGGCCAGGCGCAGGATGACCGGCAGCTTGGCGATGCTGTGGACGATCTCCGCGGCCTCCTCCAGGGGGACAAACAGGGCGCGGAGCTGATCGACTCCGGTGCGTTCGGCCAGGCGCTGGGCGATGCCGGGGGAGATCGGCTGGTACTCCAGGGCGTCCCCGAAGTTGATGAAGCGGGCCGGCGCGACGAGGGTCATGCCCGGCGGGTAGGCGGCGATAGCCTTCAGGCGCGGCTGGGCCAGCAGGTCGAGCGCGCCGCCGGTCTTTTCGCGCAGCAGTTCGGCGACGATGACGTAGTACATCAGGCCGTAATTCCAGTAGCCCACGCCTTCGATCGAGCCGCCGTCAGCCTCGAAGCCGGTGGCGATGTAAGCCTCGAAGCCTTCCAGGGCCAGGGCCAGGGCCTCGGCCAGGGTCTGGACGTCGTTTTCCAGGCGCAGAAAAGCCAGTGCGATTGAGCCGTTGCACACGCCGTTCCAGTTGAGCGCGCCGTTGAACCACCAGTGGTCGCGGGCATGGGCCAGGTACGGCTTGAAGATGTGGCGCTCGACCTCCTGCCGGATGCGCTGGCGCACTTCCGGGGCCAGGTCGTCGCCAATCAGGGCCACCAGTTCGGCCAGGGCCGCGCCCGTTTCGGCGGCGAAGAGGTCGATCGAGTCCGGCTCGCGGGTCAGCATGGTGTGCGCCCCGAAGGGCGTCGTACGCACCCAGGCCGGCTCGATCTCCCAGTAGTCCGGCCCCTGTTCCTCATGGGCGGGCAGCACCCAGGTGGTCTCCTCGCAGATGCTCCAGGCGAAGTCATGGATGGCGTCGATCTGGGTTTTGTCGCCGGTCAGGTATTCCAGCAAGGCCCGGGTCAGGCAGGCCCGCTTGAGGTAGTACGGCGTCTGGTATTCCGGCCGCGACCCGGTGCGCTCGAACTCGCGGTAATCGGTGTAGGTGGTCTGGGGGATGGTCTTCAGATCGGGCACCGCGCGCCGGACGGCGGCCAGCAGGCGGGGGGTGGTGGGCGATTGGCGGACCTGGTGAGCCAGATCGCTGACCGGCGCGGGCGCGCTCAGCCAGCGTTTGAGTTGGTCCAGGGAGGGCGAGGTCACGGTCAGTGGACTCCTTGCAGGGATAGACTATCCGCGAAATGGCAGGCCGCGCCGTGACCGTCCGGCCGGGCGTGCCAGGCGGGCTGTTCCTGCTTGCAGATATCCTGGGCGTAGCGGCAGCGCGGGTGAAAAAAACAGCCCGTGGGCGGGTTGGCCGGGTTGGGCACATCCCCACTGAGGATGATCCGCTCGCGGCTGATATCCGGGTTAGTGGAGGGCACGGCGGAGAGCAGCGCTTCGGTATACGGGTGGAGCGGCTGGCGGTACAGCTCGAACGAGTCGGCGATCTCCGCGACCCGGCCCAGGTACATGACCGCGACCCGGTTGCTGATGTGCTGGACGACCGACAGGTCATGCGCGATGAACAGGTAGGTCAGGCCGAACTCCTGTTGCAGGTCTTGCAGCAGGTTGACCACCTGGGCCTGGACGGACACGTCCAGGGCCGAGACCGGCTCGTCGCAGATGATCAGCTTGGGGCGCAGGGCGAGCGCCCGCGCGATGCCGATTCGCTGCCGTTGCCCGCCGCTGAAGGCGTTCGGGTAGCGGTTCATATACTCCGGACGCAGCCCGACTCGCTTGAGCAAGTCGCTGACCTCGGCCTTGAGGGCGTTGCCCTTGGCGCGCTTGTGGATGTACAGCGGCTCCCCGACGATATCCAGGACGGTCATGCGCGGGTTGAGCGAGGAGTACGGGTCCTGGAAGATCATCTGGAGGTCATCGCGGTAGGCGCGCATCTGGCGCTGGCTGAGGGTGGCGAAGTCCACGCCCCCATTGCCGTTGGCGTCGCCATAGTACAGGATCTGGCCGGAGGTCGGGCGGTAGGCCCGCACGATGCTGCGCCCCAACGTGGTCTTGCCGCAGCCGCTTTCGCCGACCAGGCCCAGCGTCTCGCCCTGATAAACTTCGAAGCTGACGCCATCCACCGCCCGGACGTGACCCACCACGCGCTTCAACAGGCCGCGCCGGATGGGAAAATGCATCTTCAGGTCTTTGATCTCAAGCAGGGTTGTTTTTTCGGCTGGCATGGCGTTTAGTCCGTGTAGAGCGTGCAGCGCACGAAGTGACCCGGTTCGACTTCCACCAGCGGCACCCCGGCCGGGTCGGTGCAGGCGGTTTTCTTGGCGGCCGGACAGCGCGGATGGAAGGCGCAGCCCTGGGGCACGTTGAATGGGTCGGGAATCATGCCGGGGATCGGGTGAAGCCGCCGTTTGTCCGTGTTGCCCATCTCCGGCACGGACTGCATCAGGCCGACGGTATAGGGATGGGCGGGCCGCTTGAACAGAGTTCTGCGCTCGGCGACCTCGACAATCTTGCCCAGGTACATCACCGCGATCCGGTCGGCCATCTCGTTGATGATGCCCAGGTTGTGGGTGATCATCATGATGGCCGAGTCGAATTCCTGCTGGAGCTGGCGCATCAGGTCCAGAATCTGGGCCTGGATGGTCACGTCCAGGGCAGTGGTCGGCTCGTCCGCGATCAGCAGGGACGGGTTGCAGGACAGGGCCATGGCGATCATGGCGCGCTGGCGCATGCCGCCCGAATACTGGTGCGGGTAGGAGTTGATGAACTCCGCCGGGTTGGCGATCCGCACGGCGCGCAGGGTTTCGATCGCGCGCTGCTCGGCTTCCTGCTTGTTGACCTTTTGATGGAGGATGATCGTCTCCATGATCTGATCGCCGATGGTATGCAGCGGCGAGAGCGAGGTCATCGGCTCCTGAAAGATCATGGCGATCTCGTTACCGCGGATCGACCGGATCAGGTCGCCTTCGGGATCAATTTTGGTCATATCGACCACATCCCCGTTCCGGCGGCGGAACAGAATCTCGCCGGCGTGAATCCGGGCGACCTGTTTGGGCAGCAGGCGCATGATGCTGTGGGCGGTCACGCTCTTGCCGCAGCCCGATTCGCCGACCACGCCGATTGTCTCACCCTGGCGCACGTTGAGCGTGACGCCGTCCACCCCATGGATCACGCCGTCGAGGGTGTGGAAGTGCACGTGCAGGTCGTTGATTTCCAGTATGTTTTGGGATTCCATGGCGTGCTCCGGCGAAGCCTAGACGGTGAACGGGTCCGCGGCGTCGCGCAGGCCGTCACCCAGGAAGCTGAAGGCGAGGATGACGATCACGATGACCACGGCTGGCGTAATCACCCACGGATAGAGCGCCAGGGATTGCAGATTTTGGGATTCCTGAAGCAGAACGCCCCAACTGGTGGTCGGCGGGCGCAGGCCCAGGCCCAGGAAGCTGAGCGACGTTTCCGCCATGATCATGGAGGGCAGGGACAGGGTCGACACGACGATGATCTGGCCCAGGGTGGCCGGGATCAGATGCCTGAAGATGATCCGGGCGTGGCTGGCCCCGCTCAGCCGGGCGGCCATGACGTAGTCGCTCTCGCGCAGGACCAGCACCTGGCCGCGCAACTGGCGGGCCAGCCAGGTCCAGCCGATCAGGGACAGGATGATCGTCACGGCGAAGTACGTTTGAATCTGCGACCAACTGGTCGGTAGGGCGGCGGAGAGCGCCATCCACAATGGAATGGTCGGGAAGGCGCGCACCAACTCGATCAGGCGTTGGATGATCTCGTCGATGATTCCGCCAAAGTAGCCCGACGCGATCCCCAGAATGGAGCCGAAGATCAGGCTCAGGATGACTCCGATCAGGCCGATGGTCAGGGAAATCTGGCTGCCGAGGATGATCCGCGAGAACATGTCGCGGCCCTGGCGGTCGGTGCCCAGCAGGCTGACGATCTGGCCGTCCGATCCCTGGAACAGGTGGATGTTGCTTTCGAAGATTCCCAGGAACTTGTAGGGCGTGCCCTCGGCGAAGAAGTTCAGGTAGACCTTCTCCTCGGTCGGGACGTAAATCCGCTGCAAGTTCTGGTCGTATTCCGTCTTGACGGCGTAGACGTAAGGACGGACCTGGCCTTCGTCAATCAGGTGGATCGTCTGGGGCGGCAGGTAGACCTGCTGTGTGAAACGGGAGGCCAGGTCGTAGGGGGCCAGGAAGTCGCCGAACAGGGCCACGAGGTAGTAGATCAGCACGATCACGCCGCCGATGATGGCGGCTTTGTTGCGCCGGAAGCGCCGCCAGATCATGCGCCACTGCGACGCGGCGAAGCGGGCTTCATCCTCGCTCAGGGAGGCGACGCTGCCCGCCATGACGGTCGGCTCGGCTTCGGCCAGCTTGCCGTACAGGTCTTGCAGGGCGGCCGACTGCGCGGCCAGATCGAGGGGTTGGGGTGTCTTGTCGCTCATGAGTACACAAT
>CAZHMJ010000179.1:0-10337 GCA_964533805.1 uncultured Anaerolineae bacterium
AAAATGAACCGGAAGGTCTTCCCTTCCGGCTCCTTGAAGTGCCAAAGTCCAGGGAGCCGCCTGTGGGCGGCTCCTGGCATGTAGGCAGATTGGCGCGATTTTTTTGGGCAGACTACCAGTATTGCACCCAGGTGGTAAGGCTATAATTGCCCTGGCCGCTTGTTTGTGAGCAGCCTCACGAATGACCGAAAGGCAGTGCCTATGCGGCGTCGAAATCGCATCTGTCCGCTGTTGCACACCAATACCTACAGTTACATCAGCGCGTGCTATCCCTGATTCTGACTCGTCTCAAGGAGTTCCGAGCATGGCTACCATCCGGCCCTTTCGCGGCATCCGTTACAATCCCCAACGCATCCCCGAGTTACGCGCAGTCGTCAGCCAGCCGTACGACCGCATCAGCGGCGAACTGCGCCAGCAGTATTTCGGCCTCAGCCCCTACAATATCACCCACATCACCCTCGGCCACCTGGAAGACGAGCACTTCCCCACCCGCCCGGATGGCTCCCACCAGGCCAACGGCACCAGCACCAACGGGGCTATCTACTCCAAGGCCCGGTCCTATTACGAAAAATGGCTCGATGAATCGATTTTTGTGCGGGAAGAGAAGCCCGCGATCTATGCTTATGAACAGATTTTTACGGTGGGCGGGCAGACCTACACCCGCCTGGGAATGATCGCCGCCGTGCAGCTTCACGAATTCGACGAAGGCGTGATCCTGCCTCACGAGCGTACCCACGCCGGCCCCAAGGAAGACCGCCTCAAGCTCCTCCAGTCGCTGGAGGTCAACACCGAACAGATTTTTCTGCTCTACCCCGACCCTGAAAATCGGGTCAACGCCCTGCTGCGCCAGGCCATCGCTGGCCGGGAGCCGGATATCGACGTGGTGGAGATTTTCGAGAGCGCCGTCCGCCAGCGGGTCTGGATCATCACCGACGCGCCGGCGATCCAGGCCATCCAGGCCGTCATGGCCCCGCTGCGCCAGTTGATCATCGCCGATGGGCATCACCGCTACGAGACGGCGCTCAACTACCGCCGCCAGCAGCGCGAGCGTTATCCCGGCATGCCGGAGAACGCCGCCCTGAACCACATCAGCGCGACCCTGGTCAGCATGGACGATCCGGGTCTGGTCGTGCTGCCCACCCACCGCGAGATCCGCAACTTCGACCGTTACACGCCGGCCGAAGTCCTGGTCCGCGCCGCCGAATACTTCGACCTCCAGCCCGCCGCCGACCTGGACGGCTGCCTTCAAGCAGTCAATGCGCATCCAACCGGCCACGCCTTTGGATTCTACGGCGGCCCGGCGACCGGCTTCCAGGTGCTGACCCTCAAGGATGAAGCCTCACTGGATGCTCTGGTCAACACGGAACACAGCGCGGACTGGAAAGCGCTGGCGGTCAGCATCGCCCACCGCGTCCTGATCGACCGGGTGGCGGAAGTCCCGGCCCAGGGCATCGAGGACAAGTCCATGATCCGCTACCACCGAGACGCCCGCCAGGCGGTCGAAAACGTCGACGCCGGGCGCGGCAACTTCGTCTTTTTGCTCAGCCCAACCCGCATGGATCAGATCCGGGCGGTGGCGGGGCATGGCGAGAAGATGCCCCAGAAGAGCACCGACTTCTACCCCAAGATGATCTCCGGGCTGACCATGCTCCCGGTCGGCCTGACCGAGTGCCTGTAGCCCATATCTGCCGTCAGGCCTCCCGCACAGCGGCACGGCAAACCTCTTTTGCCGTGCCGCTTCTTGTTCGCATATGATCCGCCTGCGTCGTCTCTCGACGCCTGGATGCCTGCCGCTTCGACGCTTTTCCCTGGTCTCCCGGCCTCTGGCCTCGTCGCAGCCTGACGGCTGCGGGCCGCTTTTTCCCAAATCCCCAAGGGCGCTATACTCAACCCGATCCTGAGTCCCCTGTTCGGGCAGGGGCAAACACAACCCATCCACGTAGGAGTGGTCCGTATGCACACTGCGCTGCGCCGGTTGGCCTGGCTGGTGATCCTGCTGGGGTTGAACGGGCTGGCCTGCAACCTCGACCCGGCGCCGGTCACGCCGGCGACTCCGATCCCCCAACCCGTCTTCTGCCGGGATATCGCCGACATCCCCGCACCGCCGCGCCCGGCGGACCCGGTGTTGTACGAGGCCGCGATCATCGACTACCTGAGCAGCGGCGGCGCGCCGACCGGGCTGGAGGGCGTCCTACGCGACTGGGGGGCGATCACCGACCAGGCGGGCACAGTCCGGGCGACGACCGACCTCACCCAGGATGGCTACCTGGATGTCGTGGTCACCTTTCAGAATCCAACTACCGCAGGGGAAAGCCCGGCACCGGGCTGGCTACTCGTCCTGGCCTGTGACCGGAGCGACCCGGCCCCGACCTTTCGAGCCGTCTACGGGCAGGCCACCGCCCCCGGCGCGGACAGCGGCATCCCCCAGGTGATCCTGCTGGGCGACATGACCGGCGACCGCCAGCCGGAGCTGGCCTTCTTCGTCGAACACTGCGCCGCGCTGGCCTGCTTCCGCGAACCGGCGATCCTGACCTGGGAGGCCGGGCAAGGCGTCTTCCGGTCGCTGACGGACACGTTCGAGCAGTACTACCGCTACCGCAACCCCCAGGGGGAAATCATCCGGGGCTTTCCGCTGGCCGGTTTCGAGATCGCCGACCGGACCGGGGACGGTCCGCAGGAATTCACCGTGATCGAGGGCTACCTCAGCCAGCGTGAGGCCGGGCCGCACCGCCCCGCGACCTATATCTTCGCCTGGAACGGGACTGAATACACGGATCCGGTTGTTCTCTACGAGCCGTCGCTCTACCTGATCCACGCCCTACGCGACGCCGACCGGATGCTCAGGGGCGGCGACCTGCCCGAAGCGATCCGCCGCTATACGGCCGCCCTGCATGATGGCGAGCCGGTTGAGCCGGATCAGGCTGGCGAGGAGTCAACCGGCGCCATCACCCCGGCGCTGAGTCCGTGGGGCGGACTCCAACCCACCGAGGCCAGCCTGCAAGCCGAAGAAACCACGCTGAACGCCTACGCCCGCTACCGGCTGGTGCTGGCCTACACGGCAGACAACGCAATCGACCAGGCGCGGCAAACCCTGCGCGAACTACAGGTCGAACTGCCCTGGCGGCTGGATGACGTCGCCTCGTATTTCACCCGGCTGGCCGAGGTCTTCCTGAGCACCTACCAGTCCGCCCCGGCCGGGGTAGACCCGCTCAACATGGCCTGCATTCAGGTCAAGGGTTACGCCGAGCGCGACCTGCGCCCGGCCTACAATTTCCTCAGCGACCCGGTCTACTTCGGCCCGGCCCAGAGCAATTACACCCTGGACGACCTCTGCCCGTTTTGAGAACGGCGATCGCGGCGAAATCGGCGAAATCGGCGCTCGGAACCAGTGGCGTCGGAATGTTGAAGTTTCGTAGTTTAGTGAGGCAACGTCGCCTGGATCGGATATCGGACAGCAGCACGTCTTTGTAGGGGCGGTTCGCGAACCGCCCTGGGGCGACCGGCCGGTCGCCCCTACCGGTGGCGGAGCGATCCCGCTGCCGGAATCATCCCCCGTTACCTTGTTATTTTGTAAAAGTTCAACATCCCGAATTTCCGCCCCGATTTGATCTCAGCCCAGCAACTGGCGCACCACCGCCGCCGCCTCGGTCTGGGCGACCGTGCGCGTCTCGCCATCGCGCAGGCGTTTGAGCGTGACCTGCCCGGCCGCGATCTCGTCCGGCCCCAGGAAGGCCGCGATGGGGATACCCTTCTTGTCCGCGTAGGCCGCCTGCTTGCCGACCTTGCGATCCTCCAGCACAACCTCGGTGCGGATGCCCGCCTCGCGCAGGACGCTGGCGAGCCGGTTGGACGCCGGGCGAGTCTCCGCGCCGAACACCGTCACCAGCACCTGGACGACCGTCCGGTTGAGACCGGGAGGGTAAAGGTTCAGCTCGTCCATCAGGTCAATGATCCGCTCGATGCCGAGCGAGGTGCCGGTCGTGGGCAGGCTCTCCTTGCGGAACATGCCCACCAGCCCATCGTAACGCCCGCCGCCGGTGATGCTGCCCAGGTTCGGCTCGGTGATGATCGTCTCGAAGACCGGCCCGGTGTAATAGCCCAGCCCGCGCACCATCGCCAGGTCGAAGATGTAGTTGGCCTGCGGCACGCCAAACGACTCCAACTGCTCGGCCAGATCGAACAACTCCGTGATCCCTTCCTGCGCGGTCGGAGTAGAGTCCAGTTCTTCGCGCAGGTGGGCCAGCCCTTCGAGGCCCTGCCCGCGCAGATCCAGGAGGGCCATCAGGCGCGCGATCGCCTCGGCCGGGATGCCGTTCTGGGCCAGCTCCGCGCGCACGCCATCCGCGCCGATCTTGTCCAGCTTGTCGATGCTGCGGTACAGCCCACCGCGCAGCTCCGCCGGGACGCCCACGTACTCCCCGATCCCGGTCAGCAGCTTGCGGTTGTTGATCTGCACCTGGAAGTCCCGGAAGCCCAACCGGCGCAGGGCGGTCGCCACCAGGCTGATGATCTCGGCGTCGGCAGCCATCCCGGCCACGCCCACGATGTCCGCGTCACACTGGTAGAACTCGCGGTAGCGGCCGTGCTGGGGCCGCTCCGAGCGCCACACCGGAGCGATGTGATAGCGCCGGAACGGCATGGAAAGCTGGCCCTCGTACTGGGCTACCACCCGCGCCAGCGGCACGGTCAGATCGTAGCGCAGCGCCAGCTCTTCCTTGCCCTGGGGATGCTGGGCGTAGAAAATCTGCTTCTCGGCTTCCTCGCCCAGGTTGCCGTGCAGGGTCTGGCGCATCTCCAGGGCCGGAGTCTGTAGCGGCTCGAAGCCGAAGGTCTCGAAGACCTCGATCACGGTGTTGAACACGTACTGGCGCTTGATCAGGTCGTCCGGCAGAAAGTCGCGCATGCCCTTGGGCTGGCGGGGCGTGATCTGAGTCATGGCCGCATCCTTTCCTTGTCTGCATACGATCACCATACAACAAAAAGCGCAGGCGACGCCTGCGCTGCAACCACCCATAGCCGCACCGTCAGGCCGGATTCAGCACAGCAAAACGTGATGGGGGTGGCTGCAAACGGAAGTCATGGCGATCCATCCTTGAACTGGGGCGAAGTATACCCCCGCGCCCGCCCCCCACGCAACGGGATCGGCCGGGAGCAGCGTCGAAGCGGCAAGCGTCCAGGCAAAAGGCAAAAACCAGGCGCGCTGACGACACGGCTAACCGTTTCTGCCTTTGGCTGATGGCTGACCGCTGATTGCTGAGCGCTGTCTTCCGCCGGGCCAGCTTCCCCCCAATTGCTGGGGGAATATCCACCGTCGAACCAGACTATCGTAACGGTAGACGAGGGCGCCTCGTTTGTGCGGCTTGACCGGCTCCCGCCCTCCCCCAAAAAGAGCTTCGCCGCACGGCGCATGATTCCCCATCTCCCGGACTCCGTCCGGATTGCGCGCCCTCGTCGTCCCCTTCAGCCGCGGGGTGACCGTCCCCGGCCACCCCGCGCGCCTTCTCTAACCTATCCCTCAGACAACCGGTGGCCCCGCGCCCGGATGCGGAACGGCTCCGCCTGGGCCAGCAGTCCACCGGAAACCAGGCCTAACGGCGCGGCCATCACCCGCCCCGGCGCGAAATACTCGAAGCTCTCCAGCCCGCAGTCGTCGCCCGCCGCCTTGCCGGGGATCGGCATCAACCGGGCGGTCAGCGGCTTGTCCAGGCGCAGGGCCAGCGCCGCCACATCCAGCAGGATGCCCGCCAGCGATTCGGTCGAGATGTCGCCGGGCAGCGGCACGGTATCCAGGCCCGTGCCGCAGATCGTGCTGTACAGCAGCAGATCGGTCAGAGTCAGCGCGCCGGAACCGGCCCGCGCCGCCAACACACTGTCCTCCAGGACGGGCAGCATCAGCCCATTGAAACCCACGCGAGGATACTGGGCCGCATCCAGCGCGCTCATGATCACCGCCGCCGCGGCAGCCGCGCCGCTGCCGCCCAGGTGGACGCCCAGGCGCTCCATCGCTCCGCCCAGGCTGTGCGCCTCGTCCGGGAAGGGCGCCAGCGAAATGTCCAGCCCGGCGAACTGGATGTCGAATTCCTCGGCCAGCCGCTCGGCGACCGCGCTTAGCTCGCTGGCCACGCCTGTCACGAGCTGGGTCAGGCGCAGCCGGGCGTCGTCCACCGACTCGGCCTCGGCGAAGGCGATCTGGGCCAGGTCCGCGGCCTGCAAGGCCAGGGCGAAGCGCATCGGCGCGTCGGTCTCGTGGTAAGCCACCGGGAAAAATGGCGCGCCCGGCGGGCAGTTGGCGATTGCCGACAGGTAGAGGTTGCTGAAGCCGTTCTCCGTCACCGTGCTCAACCGCCGGATCACCTCCGCGGTGCGCCGGATCAACCCGCCGTCGATCCCGCGCGTGGGGTCGCCGATGTTGACCGAGCAAAACACCGTCTCGGTCGCCGCGATCATCTCCGGGATGGCGTCCACGAAGCCGGGATCGTCATCGACGCAAGCCGGACCAAGCCCCACGTAGTCGATCCCGTAATCCCGGGCCAGGTCCTGCACCCGCCGCGCGAAGGCCACCGCCAGTCCCGGTCCGGTGGGCGCCAGGATGTGCGGGTAAGGTTGGGTTGCCACACGCCGGGTCTGCACCTGAAACCCGGCCGCCTCGAACGCGGAAAACGTGCTGTGCAGGAAGTTCGCCGCCTGGGCCAGGGCCAGCTCCGGCTCGTTGAGCGTCAGGTTGGTGAAAGCCGTGACCGAACGAATATTCATGGTTGCCTCGTGAAGACAGTGGGTCGTGATTAGTTGCTGGTTATTGGTAACAACAAAGGCGAATACCGGGCCGCCGCTTTGCCTTCTCTTGCCTCTTTGCCTCTTGTCGCTTGCCTCAGCTTATCCCGCCAGGAGACGCTGGCGCCGCGCCTCGAACAGGATCACCGCCGCCGCGACCGTGGCGTTGAGCGACTCGGTCCGCGAGGCCATCGGGATCGCCACGCTCGCCGCCGCCACGCGGCGCGCCGCCGCCCCCGCCCCATGCGCCTCGCCGCCGATGATCAGCAGCGAGGGCTGCGTCCAGTCCACGTCGAAGTACGGTCGCTCGCCATCCGCCGCCGCAACGTAGGCCGCCAGCCCCCCGTAGCGGGCCGCGATCGCCGCCCAATCCAGGCGCTCGATCGGCAGGCGGAAGTGCGCGCCCATCCCCCCGCGCAGGACTTTGGGATTAAAGGGATCGACCGTGTCCGGCGGCAGCACGACCACATCCACGCCCGCCGCGGCCGCCGCGCGCAGGGCGCTGCCCAGGTTGCCGGGGTTGTTCATCCCATCCAGGGCCAGCACCAGCGAGGGTGCGTCCGGCGCGGGCAGGCTGGGCTGGGGCAGCACCGCCAGCAAACCCGGCGGAGTCTCCACGTCCGAAGCCTGCTTCATCACGGCTTCGCTGGCCGACAGGCAGGACGTCCCCAGGGCTTGCAGGCGCTCGAACAGTCCGTGCGCCGGGCGCTGTGGGACGACCTCGGCTTCGAGATAGAGCGTGAACTCCGGGCGCAGCCCGCAATCGAGCGCGTCCTCGACCAGCCGGACGCCTTCCACCACGATCAGGCCCAGCTCGCGGCGGGTCCGCGCCTGGGTCTGGAGCGTCCGGATCAGCTTGACGCGCTCATTCTTGGGACTGGTGATCTCGGTCACGAGGACGCCTCCGGCGCACAGGCCAATAAGCGGTACTGGTCAACCGCCTCCGGCGTGGGCACGCCGGAGTTAGGGAAAATCTCCAGCGCCGCCGGGTCGAGGTCCAGCCGCACGACATAGCGCTGCCCATCCGCCAGGGCCTGGAAGCGCACCACCCACGCCGGGCCATCGGCCTGGGCCGATTCCAGCCGGAAGCCCGGCAGATCGAGCCGTCCCGTCTCGCGGCGCAGGAAGTATTCCGCCGCCTGGACCTCCGCTGGAAAGCACGACCGGCCGCGCAGGTGGGCCAGATCGATCCGGTTCTCCCGGCAGGCCGCGGCCAGCGCGGGCGCATCCTCCGGGTTCAGATAGCCATACCCGACCCCGAACGGCAGGCTGAGCGCCGTCCCGGCGAAGCGGTGCCCGCCCAGGTGGGTCGTCTGCCAGACGTCGATCCCGGTCGCCACCAGGGCGCGGTAGACCGGCAGCCCGTGATGGGCGCAGGCCCGATCGCGCTTGCCATTGGTGCAGACGGCCAGCAACGGCTCCGCCCGCCGCGCGGCCTCGTAGCGCGGATCGCCCGCCGCGATCGCCGCCAGGTCGATCCCCAGCAGGTCCGTATAAGAGTCCAGGTGGAAAGCGTACAGGCGCGGGGCCAGCGGATCGACCACCGCCACGAAAAAGGCTATCAACTCGTTCAGGTCGAGCATCTCGCGGCGGATCAACTGGAGGCGGGGCTTGTAGCCCGGCAGGGGGGTATTGAGATGGGTCAGCACCTCGGCCGGGAGGTTATTGTCGCTGACCGCCTTGGCCGTCCACGGACCGTAGTACACCAGCATCAGCCAGACATCGACCTGGGCGGTCGTGCCAAACGCCTGCTCGCCCAACCGGCGGGAGCAATCGCTGCAATAGAAGTCCGGGTTTCCAGGCGAGGATGTCGGTGTCATATCGGCGGTTCCTCACAAGAAGCGTTCAGCAATCAGCGGTCAGTAAAGACAAAAAGGATGGCGACGGGCGCGATTGTACCGCAGCGCGGCCCTGACCGGGAATGCCGGTGGGGGCCGAATCAAAAAAGCGAGGCCCTGCGGCCTCACTGTTTACCATCTGGGGTTGATTCTCACCCGCGCCACGGGTGCGCGGAACAGGAACCTAGCTGCGGGCGACGCCCACGATCGCGGCGAAAGTCTCCGGATCGCGCACGGCGATGTCGGCCAGGACCTTGCGATCCAGCTCGACGTTGGCCTGCTTGAGGCCATGCATCAGGCGGCTGTAGCTCATGTCGTTGATGCGGGCAGCCGCGTTGATGCGGGTGATCCACAGGCTACGCAGCTCGCGGCGGCGATGCCGGCGGTCACGGTAGGCATACCACAGGCTTCGCAGCATGGCTTCATTGGCGCGGCGGAACAGGCGATGCTTGCTGCCCCACTGGCCCTCGGTCCGCTTCAGGATTTTGTTGTGCCGGCGGCGCGACACATACCCTCTTTTAACGCGCACAGTCTTTTGCTCCTATACAAGGTTTGGCCCGGCGCACAGCCCGGGCCGACAGTCGTCTGGAAATGGCCCCCTGGTGGGGCGGCGCCCAACTACGCGGGCGGGTTGGCGCGGAACTTCTTCATGTACGGCGCCAGGCGCGCAATCCGGCGGCGATCGCCCGGACTCAGCAGTTCCAGCATCTTCGGGAGCTGCATCTTGCTGCGCTTGGAGCGATGACGGCGCAGGTGACTCTTGCCGCCTTTGGTGCGCATGATCTTGCCCGTCCCGGTGACGCGGAACCGCTTGGACGCGGCTTTATACGTCTTGAGCTTGTACTTCTTGGTTTTCTGTGCCACAACGAGCTCCCTTGAAACAGTCGTGCCTGTGTGATCAGCCGGATTATTTCTTTTTCTTGTCCGGGTTGGGGGCCAGCACCATCAGCATGGTGGAGCCCTCCATGTTTGGAAGCTGCTCGACGATCCCGATGTCGGTCACAGCATCGGCGATCTGCTGCAGCATGTCACGCCCGATCTCCGGATAGGTGATCTCACGGGCGCGAAACTGAATCCGCACCTTGACCTTCATGCCGTCTTCCAGCCAGCGACGGGCATTCCGCACCTTGATCTCAAGGTGATGGTCGGACGTCTTGGGGCGCAGGCGGATTTCCTTGACCTCAATAACCTTCTGCTGCTTCTTGGCTTCGCGTTCCTTTTTCGCTTTCGCGTACAGGAACTTCCCGAAATCCATAATCCGGCAGACCGGCGGCTCCGAGTTCGGAGCAACCTCCACCAGGTCCAGGTGAGCCTCCCGGGCGCGATCGAGCGCCTCCCGGGTCGAAACCACGCCGATGTTGTCGTTGGTTTCTGTAATCAGGCGCACCTCGCGTGCGCGTATCTCCTGATTAATTCGGTACTTTGTAGCGCCTATTGTGGTATCCCTCTCTGACTACGCGACGGGCCGAAGCAGCGGCGCCTCAGCGGAAAAGTGTATCATACGGAACTGAGGCAGTCAATGCAAAGTTTACGGTCAGGGCCGTGCCAACTACGGGTATCTCGCCCCCCAATCCCTTTGCCGACCTCCCCTATTTTACCCGAAATGTGCGTTTCACCCAAACGGCAGATTGGCGCGGCCGGCCGGGTCCGCCAGGGCCGATTTTCGGGACAGGTCGGGCGCTCCACGCTTGACAGTGGCCGGTCGGTCTGGTATCATGCACACCGTCG
>CAZHMJ010000180.1:0-10336 GCA_964533805.1 uncultured Anaerolineae bacterium
AGAAAGCGGCTCCGCGCCAGATATCAAAAGGCTCCGCGCCAGAGGGCGCAGAGCCTGGGACAGCTTCGCTGCTGGCGCAATCCAATCAGGCTGGCTCAGACAGGATCGCAGCAGGTTGTCGGAGGGACGCCCTTCCGATCAGGACCCCACCGTTTGTTTGGAAATCGGCCTGGCGAGCAGTTGTCTGGCTAGGGAGAAGGCGTCGGATTCACTCTGGGCGACCTGAAAGTTCGGCCCCAGGATTTTGGCGGTGACATCGATCATCAAGCTGACGATGTCCCGTTCGGTGCTGTACAACACCAGCCCCCGGAAGTTGCCGTTGCTCATCAACTGGCGGGATGCGGACGTACCTTTCCGCACGGCTTCACGGCTGGCCATGCTGCCGATCCCCCGGTAGTTGGCAATAAACACGGTGGGCATGGGATTCGAACTGTACCCCACGCCGGTGGGCAGGATCTGATTGGCGGCAATCGAGTATTCCAGTTGCGCGATCCGGGCCGTATCCTCCAGCGTGGCTCTTCCACCTGGCACGACGCAGATAAAGACGATTCTTCCTTCGGTCTTTTCGTGGATAAAGACGGCAAACCGGCCATCTTCCATGAGGGACAGGCGATCTTTCAGGCGGAATATCTGCCACTCCGCCCCATCGATGGACTGCGTGGCCAGATGCTGGGCATTGTTGAGGTTATCGATCCCCAACTCCGCCACGAGTTCTGGTGAAAGCGTGATCTGAGGTTGAACAGGCATGCGAATCGCTCCTTTGTGCAATGTGATCCAGCCAGGCGAGGGCACTCAATTGGAGTGCGTGTGTAATGGCAAGCGACTTGTATAACGATTTGCCGATCCATAAGGGAATATCATCGGCCGGTTGGTGGGCGAGCAGATACCCACCGGCCGTATCCAGCAGGGGGCGGATGTCGATGATCCCGGCCAGGTGGGCCTTCGCCAGGGCGCGCACCGCATAGCTGGTTTCCTCCACCGTGGAAACCACGGCGTCGCCCCAGCCGCCATCCGGGCAGCGCTGCGTGAGCGTGTATTGCAGCATTTCCAGGGTCTTGGCATACATCCGGTGCCGCATGGGACGCGGGAGACTCTCGACAAGAAATGATTCCGCGATGTGAATGAACAACTCCGTGGCATGGCAGGTGGCATACAGGTCGGAAAGATGCCACTTGTCCACCAGATGATCCTTGTCTTCCAGCTCAGCCAGGAGATAGTCCAGCCCGGCGACAATCCGCGCCTGATAAGGCTCAACCAGCCGCTGCTCCTGCTCGGCCTTGAGGACGATAGCCATCAGGGCATGCACGTTGGCGCTGGGCGAGACGCGATTCTCAAGCTGGTAGCACCGGAACACGCCCTGCATCCAGAACGAGTCCAGGCTGTCGATTTCGATTTCCTGCTCCAGGAAAAGCAGGGACGCCAGCTTCATGGCCGTCGTATCCACATCGGGCAGGCTGAAACGCTCCGTGACCGCGATCCCCTGCGGGGGGACAGGCGTCAACAGATGGTTGGCATTCTGGAGCATCAGGGCGACGACGCGCTTCAGCGGGGAATCGCCCAGGTGATACAGCGCCCACCAGATTTCGAAGGCGTTCGAAGGATAGAACGGCGGCAGGGCCAGGGGCAGCTCGACCGCCTCCCGAAGGTAGCGCACCCCCTTCTGATACGCGGGCGAGGCAGGATCGAGATTTTCCAACACGGCCAGCGTCGACGAGGCGTAGATGCCCATCGAGCCATCGGCTTCCTGCAATAGCGCCAGCGCCTGCCAGTCTACGCCCTCCGTCTGGGTGAACGCATCGAGCACGCTGTGCAGCGTGATCCGGGTCTGGTACAGGTGGCCGAGCTTGGGGGCGAGCTTGGCGCGAATTTTCTGGGTGATGCCCGCCAGCACCCCGGCGTCAATCGCCAGCGCCGGGAGCAGCGCCGCCAGCCGGTTGAGGTGGTCGATCAGGATGGCTTCGAACCCGATCGGTTTCTTTTCATCATCCATCTGGAGAACAGCCGGCAAGTTCCGGGCCAGGAAGGCCAGCCCTTTCTGGACCGTCTTGCTCTCTGGGGTTACCCGGTGATTGGTCAGCAGGGCCAGCAGGGCGCTGCTGGTCGAGATCATCGCGTCAGGCAGATACCGATGGCGGGCGTCCTCCTGCCACGATCCATCCGGCAACTGCCTGGCCAACAGTCGATCGAGATAGCGGCTGCGTTCTCCGGGGGAAGGAACAACTTCAGCAAAGAGTGTGGAAGATGCCAGCGTATTGGTTTCGAACCAGGCGTGAGAGAGTTTCCCCTTGAATGACGGAGCCGCCAGTTCACTCAGAAGCTCAACTAAGGCCGTGTTGATGCTGTACGATGTGGCATCCATGACGTATCCTCGATTGTGCGGTGGCCCGTGAATTATCCCGGATTAGCGACTCTCATCTTTTCCCGCAGCCTGGTCGGCGATCACCTGTTGCAAGCCCTGGGCATACGTCGGGCGCTGGATGAAGGCGTCATACATCGGCTGCGCGGCAATGGCATCAATGCGCTCCTGCGCCAGTTGATAGAGATAAGCGACGGCATCCATCCCAATAACGGGATGGCTGTAGGACAGAATCCGGTCGATGATCTCGTCGGCCGGGATCGCCCGATCGATGAGTTGTTCGCGCGTGTAAAGGCCCCAATCGACCGCGACCGCGAAAACGCCGCTGGTGATATCCCGGCAGACCCGCAGTTCCTGCTGCCAGCTCTTATTCCAGTTCCCGATCCGGGTCACGACCTGAGCCGTATACGCCAGCTCCATCGCGCGCGCGGTCAGCGCTGGATCCCAGTCGGGGGAATAACAAATGTCCACCACGTGCTTGATCGCGTGGTGCATGTTGGGGGCGCACATCTCGATCGAATGGGCCAGGCTATACGGGCACGGCCCCGGCGCGTTGACCTGGGTCGAATACAGCATGGCCCTGAGCAGATTCGCCCATTCGGCCAGGAGCAAATCGCGGGAGGCTGCATAATTCGGGCTTTGGGTGATCTGGCCGAGATAGGTTTCCCAGAGGTCGATCAGCGGGCGAAGTCCAGGCGCATCCGGCCGCACACCCTCCAGCATCCAGGCTTGAGCCTGGCGGATCAGCAGCGCGTCGCCTCGCTGGTCGGCGATGTCATCCAGGAAGACGTTGATGGCTACGCCCAGGCTCGAGACGGCCGCGGCGACCGGACGGTAGGCTTCGGGCACGGTCGTGAACATCACATACTGGGTACCCATGTACGTCCGGTAAAAAACGGCCAGGTCGCGCTTCCCAAAGCCCTGGGACAGGACCGTCGTGATGGCTTGATCGAGAAACGGGGGAATCGTTTGCCGCCAGAGTTGAATGGAATCCTGCGGTGCCGGATCGATGGCTGCGTTGAGGGTCATTGTCGGTCACAGGCCTTTGAAAGCCCCTGTGGTGCGTAGGCGAGTCTGCAATGAAAAGGGTACTTCAAAATGGCCCGCAACCAGATACGAGGTCTGCGGCCACCCCAACTGGCACAAGAGTTGTCAATTTTCAGAAAATTGAACTGCTAAATTCATCCTCTAGATTGTATCATTTGATTCCAAAATAGTAAATTAGAGTTTTTCTCAATTTAGAAGAAATTGAGAGGAATACACAAAATTCATTTTTAATTTCTTTAATCATTATGATTGGTATGGCCGGGCAACCGAGCTGTGCGTGAATCGGATTTCCATAGAAGCCAGAAACGCGCAGGGTAATCGCGCGTGTATCGATGCCAGGAAACCTGCCCCGCCGGACAGCCCCCAGGTTGCCTTCCCCCGCCGGGACAGGACTCGCTATACTGAACCGGGAGTGCGCCGGGAAGGTCATAGGAGCACCGGCGCGCCAGGACAGGCCCATGCTCAAGCTCGACGACTTCTTCCACCTCCCCAGCCTGGACGCCCTGATCCCGGCCATGGCGGCTGAGCCGTCCGGATTGATCGTCGTGGCCGGCCTCGACCCGCGCCTGACCGCCCCGGCGGCGGAGCCGCACGGCCTGCTGCCCAGCGGGCGCGCGGCGATCTTCCGGGTGCTGATGCGCGAACTGCTGGAGGCGCGGCCCGACTCGCGCTGTGTGGTCGTGGCCGAAGGCCGCGAGTCAGTGCGCATCCCGCGCCAGTTGCGCGACCGGGTGGACATTCTGGAAGTCGGCCAGGGCTATGGGTACGCCGATTTGATCACCGTCGCCGCCAGCCGGGGGCCATCCCTGGTCGTACTCGACCGGCTGGACCTGGCGACGGTCCCCCCGGCCCTGGAAGCGGCTCGCAAGGGCGCGCGCATTCTTTCCCAACTGGACACGGTCTTTGAGGGGGCCGACGTGGCCGGCCACCTGCGTGACCTGGGCGCGCTGCCGGAGCAGATGACCGGGCTGCGCTGGGTGGTGACCGTCCAACGGATGCCCTCCCAATGCCCGAACTGCCGCCAGCCGGTCAGCCCGGAGCCGGGCCAGATCGCGCACCTGCGCCGGACCTTTCCCGACCTGATCCCCCATCTGGCCGGGCGCGGCCCGCTGACCTTCTTCCGCGCGACCGGTTGCGAGCGCTGCAACCGCACCGGCCGGGCGGGCGACGTGGCCCTGTTTGATATCTTCCGTGCCGAACCGGAGGCGCCCCTCCTGGACGGCGAGCGCCTGCTGCCGGCCGAAGTCTACGCCCTGGAGCTGGCCGCGCAGGGCGCGCTGGCATTGGAGGATGTGCTCGACCTGCGCGTTGAGCGCCTGCGCCGCTTGTATCGCCTGCTGGAGACGAGCGAGCGCGAGGCAGTCGACGCGGGCAGCGCGCTCCACCGCAAGCTGGCTGAACTGGAAGCTTCCAACCACGTCCTGGAGGACCGGACACGGGCGCTGGTCTCGCTCCAGCTCATGGGCAACGCCCTGATCACATCCACCGACCTCGACGGTCTGGCGGCCCAGATTTGCCGCCACGTGCGCGAGCTGTGCAGCGCCGACCGGGCGATCTTCTACCTGCGGCGCGAAGACGGCCGGGCCGAAATTCTGGCGGCCAGCGGCTGGAAAGCCAACCTGCGCCACCAGCTTGTCAGCCTGGAACAACTGGAAGAGCGCAGCGTCCACGGCGAGCCGACGCCCTTCAACCAGTGGCCGCCCGGCGTCACGCCCCGCCACGAGGATGTGGAAGGCGCGCGCCTGCGGGCCGGGCTGCACGTGCCCCTGCTGGCCCAGCAGCGCCAGGTCGGCTTCCTGGTGATCCACTCCACCCGCAAGAACCGTTTCCGGCCGTCCGAAGTCGCCCTGCTGCAAACCTTCGCCAACCAGGCCGCCCTGGGGGTTCAGCGCGCGGAGTTGTTCGACCAGCTTCGCACCAAAATCGCCCAGCTCGAAGCCGCCCAGGCCGGGCTGGCCGAAAAAGAGCGTTTGGAGCGCGAGTTGGAGCTGGCCCGCCAGGTCCAGCAGAGCGTGCTGCCGCGCACCTTCCCCGAAGTGCCGGGCTACACCTTCGCCGCGCGCAACGTGACCGCGCGCCAGGTCGGCGGCGACTTCTACGACGCCTTCCAACTGGAAGATGGCCGCTTCGGCGTGGCGATCGCCGACGTCTCCGGCAAGGGGCTGCCCGCCGCGCTGTACATGGCCCTGACGCGCAGCCTGCTGCTGGCCGAGGCCCGCCGGGAGAGCGTCCCCAGCGCCGTGCTGGGCAAGGTCAACGACCTGCTGCAGGAGCTGGGCCAGCCCAACATGTTCGTGACCATCTTCTACGGCATCGTCGAGCAAGCCACCGGCCGGCTGACCTACGCCCGCGCCGGGCACGACCGCCCCCTCCTGCTGCGTAATGGCACGGCCTACGAGATCGACTGCCCCGGCATGGCCCTGGGCCTGTTCCCCACGCCCCAGATCGCCCTGGCCGATGCCGGGTTGCAGCTCCAACCCGGCGACCGGCTGGTGCTCTACACCGATGGGATGACCGACCTCCAGAACCCGGCCGGGGCGCTCTATGACCGGGCGCGCTTCACGGCGGTGGCGAGCCGCCTCGCCGGTCAGCCCGCCGCGGGGCTGTGCGACGGGGTCTTCGCCGCGCTGGCCGAATACCAGGCCGACGCCGAGCAATACGACGACATGACGCTGCTAGTTCTGGGGGTGGATTGACCGGAACCCGATCCCGTACCGGGTATAATCGTCTCTATCTTTCATCCACGTCCCAGGTCCAAGCGCACGCGACCTGAGAAAGGGAACCCAAGATGACTTCTCCCAAAACACGCGTTGGCCGGATTCTCAACGTCGGCTTCGAGGGCCTCCAGGCCCCGGACTACATCCTGGACTGGCTATCCACCGGCCAGGTCGGCGGGATCATCCTTTTCGCCCGCAACGTGGATACCCCGGCCCAGCTCGCCGAATTGACTCGCACCCTGCGCGCCGCCGCGCCGGAGCCGATCCTGATCTCGATCGATCAGGAAGGCGGCACGGTCGCCCGGCTGCGCCAGGGCTTCACCGAAAGCCCCGGCGCGATGGCCCTGGGCGTGAGCGGATCGGAAGAGCTGGCCGAAGCGGTCTCCGCCGCTCTCGGCGCGGAACTGCACGCCCTGGGGATCGACTGGACCCTGGCCCCGGTCGTGGACCTGGGCCACGACAGCAGCAACCCCGTGATCGGCACGCGCACCCTGGGCATCGACGCCGACAAGGTCGGCCGGCTGGCCGCCGCCGAAGTGCGCGGCTTCCAGAAGGCGGGCGTCGGGGCCTGCGCCAAGCACTTCCCCGGCCACGGCAACACCCCGGTCGATTCGCACGTCAGCCTGCCCGTGGTCAGCGGCTCGCCGGACTACCTGTGGCAGCACGACCTGCGCCCCTTCCGGGCGGCGGTCGAGGCCGGGATCGCCAGCGTCATGGTCAGTCACGTCAAGTTCGAGGCGCTCGATCCCGACTATCCCGCCACGATGTCCCCGGCGATCGCCACCCGCCTGCTGCGTGATGACGTGGGCTTCACCGGCCTGGCCGCGACCGACTGCATGGAGATGAAGGCCATCACCAACCAGTACGGCGCGGGCGAGTCGGCCGTCCTGGCCGCCCTGGCGGGCCACGATGTGATCTTCTTCTCCCACACCCGCGCCCTGCAGCAGGAAGCCTACGACGCCCTGGTCGCCGCCGCCGAATCCGGCCGCCTGCCGGAAGCCCGGATCGCCCAGGCCCTGGCCCGCCAGGACGCCTTCAAGGCGCGCTTCCCGGTCAGCGAAGCCCGCCCGCTGGACCTGATCCGCCACCCCGATCACCTGGCGGTCTGCCGCCGGGCCGCCGAGAACGGGACGGTCCTCCTCCGCAGCCAGGCAGGCATCTTCCCACTTCCGGCGGACAAATCCGTCGCCCTGGTGGAATTCGCGTCCTTCATCGAATCGGGCATCATCGATCAGGGCGGGTTTACCGGCCTGGGGACAATCCTGCACGCGGCCGCGCCGCACGTCCAGCACCTGGCCCTCAGCCCGACCGCGCCCAATCCCGCCGCGGTGGAGCGCGCCCGCGCTCTGGCCGGAAGCGCCGGAATCCTGATCGTCGCTACCCGCAGCGCCCATCTGAACCAGGCCCAGTGCGAGCTGGCCCAGAGCCTGCTCGATTCGGCTGCCCACGGCATCCTGCTCTGCCTGCGCAACCCGTATGACGTGGAAGCCCTGCACGGGGCAGGCACGATCCTGTGCACCTGCGGCGACAGCACGCCCTCCCTCCAGGCGGCGGTCGATGCCCTGCTGGGGCGCTATACGCCCGCAGGGCGCCTGCCCGTCCCGATCAAAGGGATAGATTGACCCCGGCCGTCCTCCCCTGACTTCACCCGATGCCTTGATGCCGGCTGTGCGCGAAACACAGCCGGCATAACACTGTTGTCATTGTTGATTTTGCCGAGGTCCGTTTGACACTCTTGCATAAATCAGGCATAGTTGAGACGGTAGTTTGTTCCAAAGTTTCCCTTCGCAGCTTGCAGGAGGAGAAAATGCGTAAAGTTACACTTCTTATTCTTGTGGCGCTGCTCTTGGGCAGCGTCGCACCTGTTCTGGGACAGACCGGTGAAGCGCCGGCCGGCACCTTCTTCGGCGCCTGGCCGTATGCCCTGCCGCCCGATGGCCACCTGAACAGCTTCTCGACCGGCGGGCCGGCCAGCAGCCTCGGTCTGTACTACCGCTGGGTCGAGCTGCCGATGGCCTTCTACCTGGCCGCCGAAGCCGATTACGAACCCTGGCTCGCCGAAAGCTGGGAGTTCGAAGGTGATACAGCCTTCGTCGTGCACCTGCGCCAGGATGCGATGTGGAGCGATGGCAGCCCCATCACCGCCGATGACCTGGTGGGCACCTATGCCATTGGCCGCATCCTGAAGTGGAGCGATTTCAACTACGTGGGCGAAGTCGAGAAGGTCGATGACTTCACCGTCCGCTTCACCCTGGCCAACCCGTCCCTGCTGGCCCGCCACATCATCCTGCGCACGACCATCCGTAATATGACCGTCTATGGCGACCTGGCCCAGAAATCCCTGGACCTGTACGCCAGCGGCGCTGAGGTCGATAGCGAAGAATGGCTGGCCCTCCAGACCGAGATCAAGGAGTTCCGTCCTGAGCAGGTTATCGCCAGCGGGCCGTTCATCTACACCCTGGAAGATATCGGCGACAGCTTCATGAGCCTCCACTGGCAGCCGAACAGCATCTTCTCCGAAAGCGTCCAGTTCGGCACGGTCCAGCTCTGGTACGGCGAGACCGAGGCCGTCACCCCGCTGGTGCTGGACGGCCAGGTGAGCTACGCCACCCACGGCTTCCCGCCCGCGACTGACCAGGCGATGCAGGATGCCGGTCTGCGCATCATCCGCGGCCCGTACAACTACGGCGCGGCGATTTACATCAATCACGATGTCTATCCCTGGAACCGCGTCGAAGTCCGCCAGGCGATGGCGATGGTCATTGACCGCGCGGAGAGCGCCTTCCTGACCAAGGGCCTCAGCGCGCTGCCCGTGGAGTACATGGCGGGCATGTCCGACGGCCTGATCCGGCTCTGGCTGAGCGAAGACGAGATCGCCGCACTCAACACCTACAGCTACGATCCCGCCGCAGCGGAAGAACTGCTGCTGAGCATCGGCTTCACCCGCAATGCCGAGGGTAAGTGGCTGGACGACAACGGCGACCCCGTGGCCGCTGAGTACACCTTCCAGGCGGAGTGGGCTGACTACGGCGGCGCGGCTCAGAACGCGGTCGAGCAGCTCAATGCCTTCGGCTTCGACATCACCGGGCGCGCCGTCCAGTGGCAGCAGCTCGATGAGGACATCAAGGCCGGCAACTTCACGCTGTCCGTGCGGAGCTGGGGCGCGTCCTCGCCCTTCCCGACCGACCAGCTCAACGGCGCGCTGCGCAATTGGAACTACACCGGGTTGACCGAAGGCCAGACCGGCCTCAACTTCCCGATGGAGTTCGAGTGGAACGGCGAGCAGATTGACTACAGCGCGCTGATCGCCGAGACCGGCGCCGGACTGGACCCCGAAGCCCAGAAGCCCGCGGTGGTCAAGGCGGTCACGATCTTCAACAACCTGCTGCCGATCATCCCCTTGAGCGAAGCCCTGACCAACAATCCGCTCAACGAGAATCTGGTTAGCGGCGCGCCGGCCGATGACGACCCGATCTGGCGCAACGGCGGCGGCTCCGCCGACAACTACATCACCTACCTGGCGCTGAAGGGTATCCTCACCCCTGGGCCAGACGCGATGTAAGCCGGACCCGACACAGTTTTGACCGGGTGGGGGTCGCCCCCACCCGGTTTGTTTGGCCCAGAGGCGGCGCTATAATCGCGTTCGTTCAGCAACACAGCCAGCCAAAATCACCAAACGACGGCCGGAAGTGTTGTGGGCCGCTTGTCTCGATCAACTGCTCGCCGGTCTCCGGATGCAGTTTGACCCCTGCCAGGACATGATTATGGAAGCAAGACCCAATACCCAGGTCGCTCAAACAAGGCCTGCCTCCCTATGGCCCACTCTCCGCCGCGCCCTGACCGGCTTCACGGCCCGGACCCTGCTGCAAGGCGCGATCACGATCTGGGCCGTCATGACCTTCACCTTCGTTCTCATCCGCCAGATGCCTTCCAACCCGGTCCAAATCGAAGCGGAGCGCATCGTCCGCGAAGAGCAACTGTCCTACGACGAGGCTTATTCCAGGGCGGCGGCACTCTTCGACTTCGATCCGGCCCAGCCAATCATCGAGCAATACCTGGAATACCTCGGCCGGCTGGTCCGCCTCGACCTGGGCCAGTCGATCACCTCCGCCGGGACGCCGGTCCTCGATCAGATCCTGCAATACCTGCCCTGGACAATCTTCAGCGTCGGGCTGGGGCTGCTGATCAGCTTCACGATCGGCATCTTCGCCGGGAT
>CAZHMJ010000181.1:0-10319 GCA_964533805.1 uncultured Anaerolineae bacterium
GCCGCCCCGCGCCATAACCGGCCAGTGCCCCGACGGCCATCTGCTGGATGAACATCGGGATCAGGTCGAACTCGCTGCGCCCCGGCTGGGTGATCAGCGCGATCATGCCGATCGTCAGGAAGACGGCCATCGGATCGTTGCTGCCCGATTCCAATTCCAGCAGGGATTGGACAGGCTTCTTCAGGCGCAGGCCCCGGCCGCGCAGCACCGCGAACACGGCGGCGGCGTCGGTGGAGGAGATGATCGCGCCGAGCAGGATCGCTTCGCGCAGGGGCCAGCCCAGCGCCAGGTGACCGAGCAGCCCGACCGACAGGGCGGTGACCAACACCCCGACGGTCGCCAGGGCCACGCCTTTGCCCAGCACCGGGCGGATGTCCGGCCAGTGGGTGTCCAGGCCGCCGGCGAACAGAATCAGGGCCAGGGCGATCACGCCGATCGATTGGGTCAGCCAGGGGTTGTCGAAAAAGATGCCGCCCGGTCCGTCCGCGCCGGCCAGCATGCCCACGCCGAGGAAAAGCAACAGGGCCGGGACGCCCATCCGGGTGGCCAGCTTGCTGGCCAGGATGCTGAAGATGACCAGGACGGAAGCCGCGATGAGGATCAGTTCGATGCTGGGCATCATGGCCTCCGGACGGTGAGGGTCAAACTCATGAACTGTCTCCTTCGAACGGGTGGGCGGCGATGTAGTCGCGCATGGCGGCGTAGACGGGCAGGGGGGTGAAGTCCGGCTCGACCATCCGGAAGTAGTAGTAGGCCTGGTGGATGTCCGCGTCCGAGGCTTGCTTGAAGTACCAGAAGAAGATCACGCCCACCCAGGGCCACTCGTCCTGGGCGCGCTGGTAAGCCAGCGGCACCCAGCGGGCCTGCTGCTCCAGCGTCACCTGGCCGTAGTTCATCCGCCCGATGATGTCCGGCAGTTCGTCCTCGCCGGGGACGGGGTTCCAGTTCATCTCGCTGATCCAGATCGGCTTGTCGGCGTCGCCATTGTTGACCATGATCTCGCGGATCCACTGGTTGCGGCCGTAGTTAATCGACACGGGCCGCATGCGCCGGTCGGTGGGGCCGCTGCGCAGCCCGTAGCCGTTGACGGCCAGCACGTCGAAGCAGCCCTGCACGCCCGCGTCGTACATGCGCTGCAGGAAGATCACGTCGGTCACGTTGCGGCCGTCGATGGCGGCGGTGGGGGCCATCGCGCCGCTGACGACCACGATGTCCGGGTCGACAGCTTTCAGCGCGGCGTAGGTCTGGCACAGCAGCTCGGTGTAGCCCACCGGGTCGACCGGCTGGTCGCCCCATTCGGGGTAGATGTTCGGCTCGTTCCAGACCTGGTAGTACCGGATGCGGCCCCGGTAGCGTTCGGCGACCGTCACCGCGTAGTTGACGAAATCCTGCAGGTCGTCGGGCGGGGCGAAGGTGCCGTTGGCTTCGCCGGCGGCGCGGCTCCAGGCGGGCGGGGTGCTCAGGCGGGCCTGGATTTCCAGGCCGTACTGCCCGGCCAACTCGACGATGTGGTCGTACTTTTCCCACGCGCTGCGGGGTGGATCGTTGCGCCGGTCCTCGAAGTCGCCGCGGGCGTGGATTTCGATGTCCTGCCAGGGGAACTCCTGGCGAATCCAGTGGAAGCCCGCTTCGGCGATCATCTGGACCTGGCGTTCGCGCTTGGCCGGCTCGACTTCCTGCTGCAGGAAGGTGTTGATCCCGTAGGGATTGACCTGCGCCAGGGCCGGGACGAGGTCCGGGCGGGTCTCCGGCAGGCGGCGGGTGAAGGAACCGAGGTATTCCAGCGCGCCCTGAAGCTGGCCGGGGATCGCCTCCTCGCCGGTCACGCTCCACAGCGCCTGCCAGACCAGGCCGTGGGCGGCCAGGTCGGCCAGCAGGCCCGCGCTCAGCAGGACGATCACGATCGCGGCCAGGCCGACGGCGCGCCGGTGGCGGGAAACGAAGTGAGCAAGGGAGTGGATGAGGTTCATGTTCGGGATTATACCCTGTGCGCTGCCAGATCAGGCGTAATCCGCGCTATAATGGAAACACAAAGCCCGCTGAAAAAGGGGAACCTATGAGCAAGAAAGACGGAACCCAGGGTGTGGAGGGCGTCGAGCAGATCGCCCAGGACGTGAAAGCACGGGTGGAACAGGCGACCGAACAGGCCCGCGAGGAACTCGCCGATGTGCAGGGCCAGCTTCGGGGACTGCGCCGCGAACTGGTCAACCGGGCCTTGACCGCCAAGGATCGCGTGGTCGAGGAATTGATGTCCGCCGCCCAGCGCATCCGCCACGAGGCGGAGGAATCCCAGGATGCGGCCACGCTGGACAAAGCCGCCGAACTGGCCGAAGACCTGGAGCGCACGGCGCGTTACCTGGATACCAAGAATCTGGAGAAGGTGGGCGAAGAGATCAACGTGGCCGTGCAACGTAGCCCCTGGCAGATGATCGGGGTGGCTTTCATGGTCGGACTGGTGATTGGCTTGCTCGTTGGGCTGCTTCGCCGCCGTTGACTCGAATCGTGTGGTTCAAAGACGAGTGACGCGCGCTCCGGCGCGCGTTTCTTGTTTGTCAGAGAGGAACTTCGATCGATGATCAAGCTGACCATTTTGTATCGCAAGCCCGACTCGTTGGAGGCTTTCGAGGAATTCTATATCGCCAGCCTGGCCCTGATGGAGCGCCTGCCGCGCGTTATCCGCCGCCAGGCCGGGCTGGTGGTGGGCGCGCCGGGCGGCGAGTCGCCCTACTACCGGGTGCTGGAGCTGTACTTCGAGAATCTGGCGGACCTGGAAACCGCCATGCGCGGGCCGGAGGGCGAAGCGGCCGGTCGTCACCTGATCGAGCACGCGGCGGCCCTGGTCGAGATGTATTTCGCGGAAGTCTACGAGGAGGCGGGCGGGGCCACCCCGGCCCAGAAACCCACGCGGCCGGATCAATCCCAGGCCGGCGGGGATGGAAGCCCGCGCTGACTCGCCGGATCAAAAAGACGCCGCAGCGGCGCGGCGTCCTTGTGATGATTCGGGCCGGAGAAGGCTAGCCCTTCTTGCGGATTTCCGGACCCTGGACGGGCAGCCCGGCCAGCGGCGCGAACACGCAGAAGTCGAATATCCCGGCGAGCAGTGGGACCAGGCCGACGATCACCAGGATGATCCGCGCGGCATCTTGCAGCCCGACGATCCCGATCACGATCAGGATGATCCCGACCACGATCCGGAGGATGCGGCCGTTGTTGCTGGCCATGAATTGAATGAACCCGTTCATAGGGTGCCTCCCTTGATGGAAAGAAGCGAATAGTCTGTGGCGTTGCACTGAGTTGGATGAGGTGAACGCGCCGAAGGTTACGGCGAAGCGGTGATGTGGGACGACGATGGCCCGCCAGTATGGGCCATTATCATGCCAATGCGGGAGAAATCCAAACGCCTGAGGCAAGAAAAAAGGGCGCCCTCTGGCAGAGGGACGCCCTGGTCGGACGGGGTTCGCTCGCGTCCTGGCTTACTTCAACTCCGACGTGCAGTGCGGGCAGCGGGTGGCCGCCAGCGGGATCGCGGTGGCGCAGAAGGGGCAGTCCTTGGTGTTGGGCGGGGCCGGAGGCGTTTCTTTCTTGAGGCGGTTGAACTGCTTGACGATGAGGAAGACGACGAAGGCGACGATGAGGAAGTTGATCACCGCGTTGATGAAAGCGCCGTAGTTGATGGTGGCTGCGCCGGCTTCCTTGGCGGCGGCCAGCGACGGATAGGCCGTGCCGGTCAGGTTGATGTACAGGCTGGAGAAGTCGATCTGGCCCAGCAGTTGGCCGATGGGGGGCATGATGATGTCGTTGACCAGCGAGTTCACGATCGCGCCGAAGGCCGCGCCGATGATGATACCGACGGCCAGGTCCAGCACATTGCCACGCATGGCGAATTCTTTGAACTCTTTCAAAAAGCCGCTCATAGTCCCTCCCGAAGGTTGTGGTTAATCCGATGAGTAGAACAGGATTTCTCCTTTTGTCGTGATCTTATAGCATAGAGTAAATTGAATAACAAGTTTCGGTCAGGGAATTGTGGGGAAGGGGCGGGACCGATGCAGCGAGAGCCGACGACCGCGGTCCGCCAGTTCTGGCGGCGGGCCGCGCCCAAATTCGATCTGCCCGCCGAAGTGGACGAGGTGACGCTGCGCGCGGCCAGCCCGCGCGCGATCGTGGCGGTCGTGCGCGTGGGGGAACGGCGGATGGCCGTGCGCTGGCCGCCGGGGTCGCTGCTGCGGATCGATCCGGCAGCCGTGCTCGCGGCCCGGCTGCATTTCTTCGCGGCCCAGACCGGGCTGACCCCGCCCGTCCTGTTCTGGGAGCAGGGCGCGCTGGAATTGGACGGCCAGCCGGTGGTGGTCAGTGACTGGGTGGAGGGTCTGAATCCCGATCGGGAGTGGTTCCGGGACAACCTGCGCCAGGCGGCGGCCATGCTGGCCCGCCTGCACCGCGATTCCGACCTGGTCGATCGGCTGGAGACCTACGGGCGGGGCGACCCGCGCGCGGATTGCCTGGCGGCGGCGCGGGCCGCGCGGGCGGACCTGGAGACGCGGCTGGGCGACCTGACGCGGCAGGATTGGCCGTCCGAGGCGGCGGCGATTTTGCCCCGGCTGGCCAGGCACCTGGCCTGGTTCGGCGCGCAGATCCAGGGCCAGCGGGCCGCCTTCGCCGGGGTGCGGCTCGGTCCGGCCCATGGCGACGTCAACAACTCGAACTGGCTGGTCGACGTGGCCGGCCGGGCCTGGTTGGTGGACTGGGACGGCCTGCGCCTGGACGATCCAGCTCTGGACGTGGGCATGCTCCTCCACTGGTACGTGCCGCCCGCGCTGTGGCCGGTCTTCGCGCGGGCCTACGCCGAAGGCGGCGATCCGCGGCCCGATCCGGAGGCGTTGCTGGCCCGCGCCCGGCTGCGCTACCCGCTGCACGCCCTCCACCTGGGCTTGGGGGGGCTGGAAGCCCTCCGCGCGGGTGAATTGACCCTGGCCGAGGCGCTGACCTTCATCGACGATTTCCTGTCCGATCTGGACCGCCTGCGCGCCGGACGCTTTGGGACGTGAACCGGGCTGCACCGGCATGAGGTTGAGCGACGGCGCGGCATATCCTGTGCTACAATTCCCGGTGGATCGCGGGGGCTTTTGACAGGTCGCCCCGGTCTGTCTACACTGCATGCTGTCTGACTGGCTGCGCACAAAAGGCTGCCTGGCATGGGCGAACTGGACGGCAGGGTTTTCCGGAGCTACGAAATCATCCGCGAGCTGGGACATGGCGGCATGGCCGTGGTCTACCTCGGCCGCCAGACCACGATGGATCGCCTGGTGGCGATCAAGGTCATCCTCAGCGTGTATTCCCGCGAGGCGGACTTCCGCGCCCGCTTCGACCAGGAAGCGCGCACCATCGCCCACCTGGAGCACCCCCACATCCTGCCGGTCATCGACTACGGCGAGGAAGATTTCGGCGCGTTCCTGGTGATGCGCTACGTGGACGATGGCACGCTGGAAACCCGGCTGCAATCCGCGCCGCTGCCCTTCGACGAAGCCTACGACATGCTGGGCAAGGTGGCTTCCGCCCTGGATTACGCCCACGGCAAGGGCATCGTCCACCGCGACCTCAAACCGGCCAATATCCTGCTGGATGGGGCCGGCAACCCCTACCTGACCGACTTCGGCATCGCCAAGATTTTGCAGGCCACCACCCAGCTCACCCGTACCGGGGCGACGGTCGGCACGCCGGCCTACATGGCCCCGGAGCAGTGGAAGAGCGAGCCGGTCGGCCCCTACACCGACCAGTACGCGCTGGGCGTCGTGCTCTACCAGATGATCACCGGCGACCTGCCGTTCAAAGCCGACACGACCTTCGGCTACATGCACAAGCACATCTACGAGCAGCCGGAACCGCCCGACCTGGTGCGGGCGGGCGTGCCCCCGGCCGCCAGCGAGGTCATCCTGCGTTGTCTGGCCAAGGACCCGGCGGAACGCTATCCCACCGTCCGGGGGCTGCACGAGGCGTTTGGCGCGGCGTTGTACGGCGAGCACGCCGCCCCGACCAAACCGGCCGCCGAGGGCGCGACCGTGGTGGGCATGGAGCAGGGCGCGTTCGACAGCGGCATCACCCCGCCCCCGGTGACGCGCCGGGCGCGCGGCGCGGGCGGCGCGCAAGCCCTGCCGGAGGATGCCACCGCCGCCCTGCCGGGCCGTAGAACGCCGCCCCCACCGGCTGCGGCGGCGCCATCCGTACGGCGTGGCGGCGGCGGGCTGATCGCGCTCGTGGCCCTGCTGACCGTGATCGCGCTGAGCGTGATCGTGTTCGGCGGGCGGGCGCTGCTCGGCGGCGTCCCCACAGCCACGCCGACCCGGACGGCCACGCCGCCGATCGAGGTGGCGGCCGCGCCCACCGAAGCCGCGCCGACCTTCTCCGAGGAGATCATCGGGGCCGCGCCGCAGGAGCCTTCGGCCACGTCCGCGCCCTCCGATACTCCCGCGCCGACCGAGACGGTCGTCCCGACCGGGACGGACACGCCGACCCTGACGCTGACTACGACGCCGACCGTGACGGCTACAGCCACCGTGACGGATACGGCCACCATCACGCCGACGCTCACGGCGACCCTGACGCTGACTTCCACCCCGACCGAAACCTGGACGCCGGACTCAGGCGCGACCGAGGACGCGGCGCTGGTGGCGACCTCGCAGCGGGTGGCCCGCGACCTGACCGCCACCGCCAGCGCCCTGATCCTCGAACTGGCGACCGAGCAGGCCGCCCAGATGGGCACCCGGATCGCCGTGTCCAGCTTCACGCCGACTCCGACGGCGACCTGGACGGTCACGCCCAGCCCAACCGTCACCGCCAGCCTGCCTCCGACCATCACGCCGCGCCCGCAGGTCACGCTCCTCCTGCCGACGCCGACTCCGCGCCCGACCAACACGCCGGCGCCGGTCTCCTGCCCCGGCCTGCTGCCTTCGCGCTTGCAGGTCGGGATGGTGGCGGTGGTCAGCGACGACGACCCGCGCCCGGTCAACGTGCGCGGCGGGCCGGGCCTCGCGGCGACGCGCGTCGGCCAGTTCGCCGTGGCGACCCGCTTCACGGTGCTGGAAGGGCCGGTCTGCCAGAACAACTACGCCTGGTTCCGGGTGCGCGAAGAGGCGACCAACGGCCTGACCGGCTGGGTGGCCGAATCCGGCGAAGGGGTGTACTACCTCGAACCGCTGGCCGAGAGCGGCGGCTGTCCTGGCGGGATGGCGAGCCGGCTCCAGGTGGGGGCGGTGGCGGTGGTCGATACGCCCAACGGCGGGCCGCTGCGCCTGCGCAGCGAGGTGGGCCAGGCCGGGCGCGTGATCGCGCTCATCCCGGAGGGCGTCCGCCTGGAGATGCGCGCCGGGCCGGTCTGCGAGGCCGAGCGGGCCTGGTGGCAGGTGCGCCTGGCCGACGGCCGGACGGGCTGGGTTTCGGAGACCGACGCGGACAGTTACTTCCTGGTGCCGGGGTAGAAGAAACGCTCTTGGCTGTTGGCTCTTGGCTCAGGCGCGGCGGGCGTGGTCAAGCCATGCCCGGTCTGCTTTTGCCAATAGCCAAAAGCTACGAGCCAATAGCCGCTGGTTCCATACAGCCCAACGGGAACGCCTCGGTGGGCGAGTCGTTGAGGGCCAGGCCCAGGTAGGGCGTGGGATCGAGGGTGTTCTCGAACACGGTCTCGTTGGTGTAGTCGCCCAGCGGATCGCTCTTGACCACGCTGAAGTGCAGGTGCAGGCCGACGCGCGCCGCGTCGACGCCCCCGTTGTACACGCCCTGATAGCCCAGCAGATCGCCCTGGCGCACCGGCGCGTCGACTGTGCCCGGTGGGAAATTGGCTACGATGTACGACTCGCTGCCGGAGAGATTCGCCATGTGGGTGTAGTACGTCCAGATCGTCTCCCCGGGGTGGAGCGGATCGTCGTGGCGGATGATCACGCTGGAAACCCAGTCCGGCTCGCGGGTCAGCAGGCCGTCATAGGCCGCCACGACCGGAACCGTGCCCAATCCGCCCGCGCCGAAAATGTCGATGCCGGGGTGCGGGTTGAGGATGGTATATGGCGCGGACGCCGCGCCCCAGGGCAGGCCGCCCACCAGGCCGGAAGACGGCACGAGGAACGGGTAGCCGGGGCAGGGCGCTTCGAAGGAGGTCGCCAGTTCGGCGCGGGAGGCGGGGTCGTCGAACCAGCGGATCAGGGCCTCGTTGGCCGGGCGGCGCAGGACGGCGTTGGCCAGGCCGCGCCACCCCCCGCCGAGCAGCAGGCCGATCCCCCCGGCGGCGACGATCAGGCCAAGCACCCCGATCAGGACGAGCCGGCGGCGTTTGCGAAATCGAGCGAGGATGGGCATAGGACTCCAGTGGCCGGCGGTCAAAGGCCCCCATGCTATCCGGTTCGATGCGAATCCGCCAGAAAAAGCAGAGACCAGAGGCCAAGAGACCAGAGGCAAGTGGCAGGACGTGGGAATCCTGCGATCCGTCAAGGCTCATCGCCTTTGTTTTACTAATAACAAGGAACTAATAACTGAGAACTCTGAAAAGGGCGCGCCCCGGCCGGTGGGGGATGGCCAGGGCGCGGTGTCACACGCTCCGCCTGCGGTTAGGGGAGCCGCGAGGCGGTTACTCCAGGTCCCCGGTATCCGGGGCTTCAGGGATGAGGACCCACATCAGGATGTAGAGCGGCAGTCCGGCCCCGCCCCACAGGAAGACGAACGCGAAGGCCAGCCGGACGAGGGTCGGGTCGACATTGAAGTATTCGGCCAACCCGCCGCACACGCCCGCGATCTGGCGCTGGGTACGGCTGCGATACAGACGTTTGGTTTCCATGGCATAGCTCCTTCTGGACAGGTGGCCGGAGGGAGATTATTCCTCCGGGACAATGATCCACATCACCAGGTACAGCAGCGGTCCGCTGCCGGCGGCCAGGAACAGGAGCAGGAAGGCCAGCCGGACGAGCGTGGGATCGATGTTGAAGTATTCGGCCAGGCCGCCACACACGCCGCCGAGCATGCGGTTGTCGCGGCTGCGGTAAAGACGTTTGGGTGAGCTCATGGTTTGTTTATCCCCTCTGGGGGCGCGCCGACCGCGCCCTCGTTTCATGGATGTATACGCAGCAGGTGAGCGCCGGGTTGCGGACTAGAACGGATCGCTGGCGCGTTTGCGCTTGGGCAGCTCGTAGTCTTCTTCGTAAAGGTCTTCTTCGGAGCCGCCTTCCGGCACCACGATCGCCAGCAGGAGGTACAGTACCAGGAAGCGCGGGTCGCCCAGGATCAGCAGCGCGAGGACGACGCGCACCAGGTTCGGATCAATGCCCAGATAGGCGCCCAGGCCGGCGGCCAGGCCGCTAAAGACCCGGTTCGAGCGGCTGCGGTAAAGACGTTTCTGGTTGGTCATCATGGTTACTCCTCGATCTTGGGTTCCATCCCGTCGTGTTATTTGACCTGTATTACGCGGGCCGCGCCGGGCGGGTTGTGGCCGTCGCCTGACATCTGGCTGACAGCGCCCGGTCAGGAATGATATGATCAGGCGGAGGCCGGGAGGTCAGAGGCCAGAAAAACCGGAGACAAGAGGCAAGAGTCAAGTGGCAAGAAAAAGCGTCCGGGCGTCGAAGCGGCAGGCCGAGCACCGTCACCGGAGCCGCGCATTTGCCTCTACCAATAACCAAGAACCAATGACTGACCACTTCTTTTGGAGCTTCCCATGGGCTACTACGACATCCTGCGCCAGCGGACGACGCTTGGCGGCGAGAAGCTGACCCTGCTGGTCAAGCCCGGCCTGGTGGCCTGGGGCGAGGTCGAGACGGCGACCGGCCTGCTGGCCGAAACCGCCGCGGAGAGCGTCGAGTTCGAGGCCGGGGCGCGCGTCCTGGTGCTGGAAGGCGGGACCGGGGCGTTGGCCGCCTGGGCCGCCCGGCGCGGCGCGCGGGTGGACGTCTGCGACGACAGCCTGGTCGCGGCGCGGCTGATGCGGGCCATGCTCGACCTGAACGGGATCGAAGGCGTGACGGTTCACGACGCCCCGGCTCCGCCGCCCGAGCTGGCCGGGTCGTTCGACGTCGCCCTGCTGCCCATCCCCAAGGGCCGGGCCTACACCCAGGCCCTGCTCGGCACGGCGGCGACGGCCCTCAAGCCGGGCGGGCGGCTGTACCTGGCCGGGCCGAACAGCGCCGGGGCCAAGGCCATCATCCAGGACGCGGCGGGCATCCTGGGCCGGGCGGCGACCCTCCAGACCAAGGGGCGCAACCGGGTCGGGCTGGCCGTCCGGCTGGCCAACGTCGCGCCCTGTCCCTCCCTGGAGCAGTTCTACGAGTTCGAGGGGCTGGGGCTGC
>CAZHMJ010000182.1:0-10285 GCA_964533805.1 uncultured Anaerolineae bacterium
GGTTGGAGAGCGGCTCGTCCATGAGGAACACGGCAGGCTCGCGGACGATGGCACGACCCACAGCCACGCGCTGGCGCTGACCACCGGAGAGCTGGCGGGGACGCCGGTCGAGCAGGTTCTCGATGCCGAGTTCCTTGGCGGCCTTGCGCACGCGCTCGTCAATGACCTGCTTCGGGGTCTTGCGCAGACGCAGACCGAAAGCCATGTTGTCATAGACGGTCATGTGCGGGTACAGAGCGTAGCTCTGGAACACCATGGCGATGTCACGGTCTTTCGGCGCGACGTTGTTCACCACGCGGTCGCCGATGAGGATCTCGCCTTCGCTGATTTCCTCAAGGCCAGCCAGCATACGCAGGCTGGTGGACTTGCCGCAGCCGGACGGGCCGACGAGCACCAGGAATTCCTTGTCGGCGATGTCGAGGTTGAGATTCGCCACAGCCTCAACATCACCAAAACGTTTGTAGACGTTCCTGAAGGTTACGCTCGCCACTGATACATCTCCTTTTTGTCTAGGGGTGACGAATATCGTCCCACAAAGTCATTCACTGCCTTAAGTATATGCGGATTTGGCTTTCTCGCAACGGATATCCCCTCGGTTTTACAGATGTAGCCGGAGGAAATCCCCCGTGGCCTAATGGCGGAAATGACGAGCGCCCGTGAAGACCATGGCAATTCCGGCTTCATCGGCTGCCGCGATGACTTCAGTGTCCCGGATCGATCCGCCGGGTTGCACGATTGCTGTGACGCCGGCCTGGACGGCCAGTTGGATGGCATCCGCGAACGGGAAGAAGGCGTCCGAGGCGAGCACGGCGCCTCTTGCCCGCTGGCCGGCTTTTTCGATGGCCAGGCGGGTTGCGTCGACCCGGCTGGGGAGGCCGCCGCCGACCCCAATCGTTGTTCCAGGCATCGCCAGCACAATGGCGTTGGATGGAATGTACTGGACGCACTTCCAGGCGAAGTGAAGCGTATCCATTTCTTCAGCGGTGGGCTTCCAGCGGGTGACCGTCCGCCAGGTGGCTTCCGGCGGGTCACCGCGATCGAGGCTTTGGGCGAGGAAGCCACCGCGGATGGTACGCATCTGCCAGTGGCGCGCAAAGGGATCAGGCAGCATCTTGACGAGACGGCAATTCTTGCGAGACTTGCCAAGTATTTCCCGGGCCGCCTCGGTGAAGTCGGGCGCGGCAATCGCTTCCACGAACAGGTCGCTCAACTCGGTTACGAACTGCTCGTCGACCGTTTGATTCACGGCCAGGACGCCACCGTAGGCGGATACCCGATCCGAGGCAAGCGCATTGGGGAATGCGGCTGCGATCGACGAAGCCACAGCGATCCCGGTGGGGGTCTGGTGCTTGACGATGACGACCGCCGGCTGATCAAAGGCTTCGACCGCTTCCCAGGCCGCGTCGAGATCGAGCAGATTGTTGTAGGACAATGCCTTGCCGCCAAGCAGATCGGCCGCAAGGGGCGGGCTGTTCTTCCGCGGTGCGTAGAAAGCAGCTGCCTGGTGTGGATTCTCGCCGTAGCGCAGCGATTCTGTCTGAACCAGCCCCAGAGACAAGGCAGCGGGAAGCTCATGGGCGGTAGCTTCGCCTGAGGGCGTCAGGGTTTCCAGAAGGTAGGCATGGATCGCCGTGTCATAATCGCGGGTGTGCGCAAAGGCTTTCAGGGCCATTTCGCGCCGCATTGTCAGGTCCACCTGGCCCGTGCCGCGCAGCAGGGCAATGATTCGCGGGTAGTCGAGGGGATCGCACAGGACGGTCACCCGCGCGTGGTTTTTGGCTGCGGCGCGCAGCAGCGTGACGCCGCCAATGTCGATGTGCTCGATGGCTTCTTCCAGCGTGACACCCTGGCGGTGAATCGCTTCCTCGAAGGGATACAGATTGCAGACCACCATGTCGATCGGCGCATAGCCCTGCGAAGTGAGAGCAGCCAAGTCGTCTTCGGTATCGCGAGCGAGGATGCCTGCGTGGATGGCAGGGTGCAGGGTCTTGACTCGCCCACCAAGCAGTTCTGGCGCGCCGGTGACGATCTCGACCGGCGTCACGGGGATGCCGATTTCGCGAAGATGGGCCGCCGTTCCTCCGCTGGCGACGAGATCCCAGCCTAACTCGGCCAGAGTCCGGGCCAGCTCATCGACTCCGGATTTGTCTGAGAGACTAAGAATAGCGCGAGGCATGAGGTTTCCTTTCTAGGGTTCAGGCAAAACCACAGCAAATGATTGCTCTAGACGCAACGTCTATTACAATAGAGCGTGGCAAAGGCCACAAAAAACACATATTTAGGGAGAGTTGACTGAATGACCTCGGATAGTATTCGCAAATGGCGTGATGCCAAAGTGATGCCCCATCTCGAGCAATACGCCCCAGTCTGGTTGGAGAGCGAGAAGTTGATGTCTGAGGCTGACGCAATCATTTTTGATGTCGTGTTCAGTCATCCCCGATACGGCTGGGTCAGCCGGCGCTATCGCTACGATGCCTTCAATGATGTGCTGTATCACCAGGGCCAGCGCAGACTGGATGAAGCCGAGGCGCTGGATATACAGGAGAAGACACCGTACATCGACATTATCCAGTCCAACAGCCCCAATTCATACGGAGGCTAGCGTCTCCAGATTCGATGTCGGGGCCGGGAGGGCCGCGAAGATCGCCAACAGGCGGTCGGCAATGAGCGGCCAGGCATAACTCTGCGCCAGTTGGGAGGCTGCCCGGCCCATGTCCGCCCGCTGGGGCGGATTCTGCAGGAGACACATGATTCGCTCGGCCAGGGCCGCCGGCTCTCTGACCGGTACATGGTAGCCGCTCTGCCCATCCCGAATCAGGTAGGCCAGGCCGCCAACCTCCGAGGCGATCACAGGCGTCCCGCAGGCCATTGCTTCCAGCGCAACCATGCCAAAGGATTCATAGTCGGACGGCATCACCAGGGCGTCTGCCGCGTTGTAGTAGTAACGCAGGCGGTCCTGGTCTTTTGCGCCCAAAAAGGTCACGAGTTCGTGCAGACCCAGGGCCTGCCGCATGTCCTTGAGGCGAGTCATCTCGGAATTGGAATCATCAGAGTCGTTGGGATCGCCACCGATAATCGCGATAACCAGATTCCGGCACAGGTTGGGTTGCCGATCGCGGATGAGGGCAATAGCCTCCAGCAGGGTATCAACCCCTTTGAGTGGCTCGATTCGCCCCACGAACAAGATCAACCTGTCAGACACGCCCAGGCCGATCTCGGTCTTGGCGGCAGCCTGATCCATGGGATGGAAGTGGGCGGTGTCCACACCCGGCGGAACGATGTGGATTCTGCGCCGATCGGCCTGGTAGAGCCACAACATTTGGGCACGCTCGGCCGGTGTGGCGGCGATGAGGCCATCCGCCCAGGCCATGATGTCCGTTTCGGTGGCCACCCGGATGTCTCTGATCCGGGTGGCAGGATCGGAAGCCTGGCCGGCGATCCGGTTTTTCATATGTCCCAGGGTGTGGAACATCTGCGCGACCGGGATGTCCCACTGAGCCCGCAACTCATGAGCGGCCCAGCCGCTCAGCCAGTAGTGGCTGTAGATCACATCGTAGTGGATATGCTGGTCTTCGACGAATGCCAAGACGTTGTCCACAAACTGGGGCAGGTAGGGATATACCTCCGTGGTATCGAGCGGCGTCTCCGGGCCGGTAGGGATGTGGATCACGCGCGCGCCGGGGGCAAGGGTCTCGTTGACATGGGGGATGCAGGGGTCTTGACTGCGGGTGAAGATGTCGACGGCAACGCCCCGGCGGCTGAACTCGCGGCTCAGGTCACGGACGTACACGTTCATGCCGCCCGTTTTTTTGCCGCCCAGCGTGGCGAGCGGACAGGTGTGCACGCTCAGCATGGCAATGCGGTGAATGGCTCGTGTGGTCATCGAACCTGCAGCCGCCTGGCCTTAAGCCTGAAGATCTCGGTATCCCGGCCTCCCATCTGGTACTTGTAGGCTTCATTCCCGCGCAGGAAGTTGAATTCCGAGCGACGGGTGTTGATCGCGTGCCGGATGATGTGGGCCAGGAGGACAATTCCAGGACTGTACGCGCCGAACTGGGCAATATCTTGCCCGGAGTTGTAGACCAGAATCTGATTGCAATAGTCAAAGTTGAAATAGGCTGCGGCGGGCTGCCCGCCAATGGTCAGGAAGCAAAGCTGCAACCAGCCTCGCTCGAATGCCTTATGGGTGATGGCTTCGAAGAAGGCCGCGTTCTGAGGGTTCTCAAGGAACAGGGCTTTGGCGGGGCTGCTGGCCGCCATCAGACGGAGAAAGGTCGCGAGTTCGGCCTGGAGATCGTGGTCCGGGCCAACAATGTACCAGCCAGTCCCAACCTCCGCGCGGCGCAGTTTGCGTCGAAGCTCGTGGCGCTGCTTCTTGTCGAGGCAGCCGGTAAGGTAATCGTCCCAGGTTTCCGGAAGCTGGATAATAGGGCAGACTTCCTGACGCGCGATCTCCACCTCGAAGCCGCAGGCTTCCAGCAGCGCGGGCCACTGCGTCAGCGTGGTTGAGGCATGCGGGATGTTGCACAAGTCCAGCGTACTGAACGTCTCCGTCTGGGCGGCGACGTATTCCGCCAGGGCGGTCAGGAAGGCCTGCTCTTGTCCGGCTGGGGCGATGACATCCAGATAGTCGGTGACATCGACGCAGCCGATGGTGCAGACTGTTCGGCCTTCACCGTGCTGGACGACGAACCAGGGTGCGATGCCAGCCAGTTCGCCGGTTTCCTCGCGCGCGATCAGAATCCATAGATCGCCGGGATGGTAGTTTTCCCACCAGGTCATCAGCCATTCGTGTGTCAGGAAGATCAGTGGCAGTGCGGCCTGGTTGACGAGGTTGTTCCATTCGGAAGCAAGCGCGACAAATTCCTCGATCGTGGTACAGGCTTCGATTTTCAAAGTCTCGATACTTTCCGTGGCAGGCAAGGGATAAGATCAAATCCTGGATATTGTGGAGCATGTCGATTATAGTCGGCCGTTGCTCGCCAATCAAGCAGTGGGCGACTATCATCGAAAGCCACGGCCGGGGCTGTTAGAAGTAGTTCAGGCATGAGATAGTCTTGTTGGCTGGAGTGTCAGAACAGAGACGCCTATGGCGCATAGAAACTTACGTCGCTGCCTTTTCCGAACAGTCATTCTATTTGGTTTTGGGGCGATTCTTGCCGCCTTGATTCCGCTGGCGCTGCGCCAAGCAGTCGCGGCACGCTACTCGGAGCAGATTCTTGACAACCCGGAAGAGATACCCCCGACCCGGCTTGCTGTCGTCTTTGGTGCGGCGGTGCGCCACCAGTCTCCGACCCCGATCTTGCAGGATCGCCTCGACGCGGCCATTCAGCTCTACCATCTGGGGCGGGTGAGGCATCTGATCATGTCTGGGGATGGGCGCGCACCGGAGTATGACGAGCCGGGGGTGATGGCCCAGTATGCGATTGAGCATGGCGTGGCTCCTGCTGATATCACGCTGGATCGGCAAGGGTTGCGGACCTATGACACCTGTCTCCGGGCCAAGACTGTCTATGGGGCCAGCGAGGTGATTCTGGTGACTCAGGCGTACCATCTCCCCCGTGCCTTGCTCACCTGCCAGCTCTTGGGCGTCGATGCGCGTGGCCTTGCCGCGGATCGGAGAATCTACCGGGATGCGCGCTGGTACCAGGTGCGCGAGATGCTGGCGCTCACCGTGGCAGTCTGGGAGTTGCTAGGGGCCCGCCCGATCGTGACCGGGCTGAGGGCAGGCTGACAGGGTTGGCTCACCGCCGCGCTGAAACACGGCCTCTGGCAAGATCAAAGGGGGTTGCTATAATCGCGCTGTTCTCAGCAGGCAGGTAAGGTATGCCAGAGCGAAGCCCGTGCCCGATATGCCAGACCTTGCTCCCCAATGATTCGGCTGAATGTCCTGAGTGTGGGGCGCATCTTCCGGCAGCGTGGGCGCAATCTCAAGAGAAAAACATGCGCGGCGTGGCTCCACACGGTGCCAGGTTCTCCTCGGCGCTGGGCGAGGATGATCTGCACGCACCGTGGCTCCTGGGCATATCCTGGTGGAGTGTGGCGTTGCCCGGTCTGCTGTTCGCGATTCTGGTGGGCGTGGGTGCTATTCTTGGTGGCCGGTTGACGGCGCCGGATAGTGGAAGTGCAGAGCTGACGCCTGCCTTGCGAACGGCGGTCCCTACGCTGGCGTTGGGCGGACAGGCGGGTTCCAACCCAATCACGCCCACCGCTACCCTGTTCTTACCGACTCTGACTCAACCGCCGCCGCCAACCGAGACGCCGACTGCCACAGCAACGCCGGGGCCGTGCGAACAGGTTGTTCAGACTGGCGATACCCTGATCAGCCTGGCATCTCGCTGTGGGCATCGTGATCTGGCCGTGCTCGATCAGATCGTCGAGCTGAACGGGTTGCGTTCCGCCGAGAGTATCCAGCTCGGTCAGCGGATTCTGATTCCCTGGCCTTCGCCGACACCCGGCGCGGACGAGGAAGGCGCACTCCCGGATGGCGCCTCTGAAGGCGGCGGGAACGGCCTGGTGATTGCCGAGGTAATTCCCACGGTGACCTTGCAGCCCGGCGTGATGTGGTACACCATCCAGCCCGGGGATGACGTCATCGGGATCGCGTACCAGCACAATGCCAATGTCGAAATCCTGGCCCAGCTCAATCCCCAAATCACGTTCTCTCAGTGTGACTTTGGTCTGGATACCGGGGGACCCAACTGCAGCGTGGCCCTGGTCGCAGGCCAGCAGATTCGCGTGCCTGCGCCCTCGCCGACACCGACGCTCTCCCCTACGCCTTCGGGCAGTGAGACGGCCACCCCCACGCCCACGCCGACGTTCAATGCCCCGTCGCTGTTGAGTCCGGGAGATCGCGAACTCTTTGGGGCAGGGGAGTTGATCACACTTCGCTGGGTGACGACCGGGGTACTGGCGGATACGGATGCCTATCTGGTGACCGTGACAGATACCACGGCTGGGGTCATCTATACCGAAACTACTCGAGAGACGTTCTATCTCGTTCCGGCTGAGTGGCAGCCAGCCGATGGACGACATGCGTTCACCTGGCAGATCGCGGTTGGTCCACTCAGCCCCGGGGGGGGATTGGCGGCTATCACTTTCAGCACGCCGTCGAGGCTATTTTTCTGGGATAACCGGTGAGGTCCACTATGGCTCGTTTGTTGTCACGACTGATTTTCCTGGGAGCGCTGGCGGTCTATCTGGCCACGGCCGGATGCAGCTTCTCGACGGCCCTCCAGCCTGAAGCGACGACTCCGACGCCGGTGGCTTCTCCCTCGCTGACCGCGACGATGACTGTTCCCGCGCCGACCCATACCCTCCTGCCGGTCAACGCCATCACACCCGCCAGCACGCCGACACCGGTCACACCGTCCGCCACCCCGACGATCACCGACACACCCGGCCCTATCGAGCATGTCCTTCAGGCAGGCGATCAGCTTATCGCGGTTGTCCAGCAGTACGGGCATACCAGCCTGGCCGTGTTGGATGAGGTGGTCGCGCTGAATCCGAATATCCCCAACAAGGATGTCCTGCCGCCGCCTGGCTCGGTGATTTTGATTCCGCGCCCGACTTCCACAGCAACTCCGCCTGGAGGAGAACTGACGGCCACAGTGGTTGCCCAGAATCCGCCTTCAGCGACTCCACCCATGCTTACAATGGCGCATGTGATTGAAGAGGGCCAGACCATGGCGGGAATCGCGCTCCAGTTCAACACGACCCTGCAGGTCCTGCGCAGCCTGAACCCACCGCCTCAGGTGGACTGGGCGGGCTGCGACTTCTCCGTCGCAAGTGGTGGTGAGGGCTGCAACCCGCTGGTGATCGTTGGGCAGGAGTTGATCGTACCGATGCCGACTCCCACGCCAACCCTTTCTCCGACACCTTCCGGGAGTGAAACAGCAACGCCGCTACCAACCGCCGGCCCGGTGCGGCTGCTGTGGCCCGCGCCTGGAGATATCGTCACCGGAGGCCCGCTGATTCTGCGGTGGGTCTCCTCAGGCGTGCTCGATCCCAATGAACTCTACCAGGTGACCGTGGTCGATTCGACTTCGGGGACTCGGTATACGGACTTCACCGCCAACACCTCCCTGGCACTGCCGACCAGCCTCCAGCCCGTGGATGCCCAGCCGCACAGTGTGACCTGGCAAGTCGTCGTGGTCCGCGTGGGCAGCGATAACGTGGCTTTTGCGGTTGGGGCTTCTGGCGAAGAGCGTCCTTTTCAGTGGCTCCCGGCGCAATAGATCAGGGCGCAGGCGATGGCGTCGGCGTGACGGCGGTCAGATTGAAGCGCTGAGTCGCTCCCAAGGGAACCGTCACCTGGCCGCGCTGGATGGCAACGCACTCATAGCCCTGTTCGTTGGTACCGGCGGCCGTGTAGTCGACGACGTAGTTGTAAGTGACACTAGGAGCGACGTCGATTGTGATTGTCTGCCCGATCGCGACCTGATAGGTCTCGGTGGTGTTTGTCTGGGTGTTCGTGAGTTGGACTTCGATCGTCCCGCAGACGGTCCGGTTGTCGAACTCAACCGCCGTGGCGTTGGTGCAGGCCGCCAACAGGACGAGCATGCAAGGTAGCAACGACATGAACTTGAAACGCCGCATGGTTTGGATACCTCGTGGATGGATGTCAACCTGAGCAAAACTTGAGTCGCCTGGATTATAGCCCCCGGGCGACGGCTTGTTGAGGGCCAATGGCTTAGCGCGGCCCCAGCCGCCCAAATTCGCGAGCCAACTGATCGCTGCTGATGTGGATCAAAGTGGGGCGGCCGTGAGGGCAGGTGTGAGGGGATTGGCAGCGCTCCAACTGGCGGATGATGGCCTGCATCTCACTCGTGCTGAGCACCTGCCCGGCCTTCACCGCTGCCGTCTTGCAGACGCGGAGCGCGATCTGTTCTTCCAGCGTGGCCTGACCCGGTTTGTCGCCCGATTCCAGATCGTCGAGGATGACTCTAACCGCATCCGCCGGGTCGCGTTTGGCCAGGATGACCGGCACGGCCCGGATTCGAACAGTCTGCCCGCCGAAAGGCTCCAATTCGAAGCCGAGGTGGCTGAGGACCGCCAGATTGTCTTCGATCAACGACACGGCGACGCGCGAAAGCTCCAGCGTCACCGGCGTCAGCAACTGCTGGGAGAGATTGCTGCGGGCTTCATGAGCCGCCATGAACTCCTCGAACAGGATGCGTTCGTGGGCGGCATGCTGATCGATCAGGTAGAGGCCGGCCGGGCCTTCCGCGACGATGTAGCTGGCCGCAGCCTGACCCAATACGCGCAGCATGGGCAGCGTTCTGGGCTGCGTGGGACGCCCCAACCCCTCCGGGATGCGCTCCAGGTCTTCTTCGTCAGCGACAGCTTTCTCAGGAACACGAACTGCGGGTTCCGGCCGGTGCTGGCCGTGCTGTCCCGGATCGTCGATCTCGAGACCGAGCGGCTCCTGCCAGCGGGTTGGGCGATGCCCTGCCCTGACCAGCGTATCCCGGCGCTCTTGCCAGCCGGACGCCAGGGGTGAGGTCAGGCTGGTATCCTGCACGGATGGGGAGGGAGATTGGCCAACCACGGCGGCGCGGACAGCCCGCTGGACTGCCGCGAAGACGGCATCAGCCGCACGGAAGCGGACTTCGGCTTTGGTAGGGTGTACGTTGACATCGACATCGGCTGGCGGCAGACCGATCATGAGGATGCTGATGGGGTAGCGCCCTTTCATCAACAGCGTGTGGTAGGCCTGGGTGACGGCATAGGCCAGGGATGCATCCTGGATCGCGCGGCCGTTGACGAAGAATGTGATGTGAGAGCGATTCGCGCGGGTGACGTTGGGTGCCGACGTGTAACCAGAGACGTCGATTGTGGGCAGGTCCGGGCGGGCAGGGGGCTGAGGATGCACCGGCAGCATGTCGCGAAAGGTTTCGGCACCAAGCGCCATCGCCAGGACATCCGCCAGGCTGCCGGTCCCGTAGGTGCGGAAGACTTCCCGGCCATCCTGATTCAAACGGAAGCGGACGGCGGGATAGGCCATCGCGTAGTTGGTGACCAGGCTCGTGATGTGACGGCGTTCCGTGGTTGCATTCTTGAGGAACTTGAGGCGGGCGGGCGTGTTGAAGAAGAGGTTTTCCACCGCGATAACCGTGCCGGTGGGCGCACCCACGCCACGCCTGGCCTGGATGACTCCCCCGGTCACCTCAAGGCGGGTGCCGGCCTGCCCGGCGGCATGGCGCGTGATCAAAGTCACCCGGCTGACGGAGGCAATACTGTGGAGCGCCTCCCCCCTGAAGCCCAGGGTATTGAGAGCGTACAG
>CAZHMJ010000183.1:0-10279 GCA_964533805.1 uncultured Anaerolineae bacterium
GCATCTCCTTCCTGCTGTGACCATCAACCACGAACCAATAACCTACCGCCGCTTTCCACAAAAAACGCGCCCCCATCCCTGGGGGCGCGCAGGTGTTGAACTCGAACTCAGGCGAGAAAGTTTAGCCGCCCTTCTCGGCCGGGACCTCACCCGGCTGGACGTGCTTGTTGCTGACGCCAAACATGCGGCGGTGGGTGATCAGGTCGCCATGAATCAGATTGCGGCAGCGTTCCCGCACGTGCAGCCAGTAACGGCGCTGCTGGAGGCGGGCGCGGCGGCCAAGCATCGCGAGATGGGATTGACGGCGGTCGAAGCGGGCGCGGAGTGTGGGGGCGATACGGTAGGGGCGCTGGATGTTGGCGTCCACCTCAGGCCTGTTCGGAGACATGTCTACACTCCTTTGTTCAATCGGACGGGGAGAGTAGCTCTCTCTGATTCCAGTATCAGCCCGAGTCGCCTCCGGATCAAGTCCATCTCATGAGTTTCTTATACATTGTGCACCAGCGCGGTCGGAATCGAGTTGGGCACGTTGCGCGCCGCGCCGGTCTGCCCGTCAAGGGTGACGATCTCGAAGCCCAGCCGCCGCCCGGCGACGCGGATCTCGCGGGTTTAAAAGCCGCCAGCGTCGGGTCGCGTGGCGTCGAGCACGCGCCTGATGGCTGACGTCTTGCCGGCGCCGATCGCGCCGGTGAGCAGGGTGATTGGCATGAGCGGTCAGCTTTCAGCGGTCAGCGGTCAGTCAAAGACAAATACGGCACGGTGTCGCGGTCAGGCCGGCTTTCCGGCGTAGGCGGTCCCTTCGAGCATCAGCAGGCAGTCGTCGTCGATGAAGGCCGTCGTCGCGGTCATGCGGGCCGGGTATCCGTCTTTGGGGAAATAGTCGGCGACGAGTTTTTCCATGGCCGGCAGATCCTCGACGTGCTTGAGCCACACGTTGATCTTGACGATGCTCTCCAGCGGCAGGTCAAGCTGGGCCAGCGTGTCTTTGAGAGCCTTCGTCGCGTCCTTGAACTGGGCGACGAAATCGTCCCCAAAGCCCCGGTGCAGCCCCAGAAAGACATAATCGCCCGCGACGACCGCAGAGGCATAACTGTAGGGGGTCGGAATTCGTTTCAGGCCGGTCATGACCAGCTCCTGTTGGGTGAGAAGGCCCAGGCACGCGGGCCGTCGATGTCATAAAAGCTCGTCGGCGGCAGTTTGACTGGTGTAGGCCACGCCTTCCACGAACCCGCGCGCCCGTTCGGACTGGGGGTAGCGGGTCAGGTAATCCCAGAAGGCGCGGCTGTGATCCGGGTAGCGGCGGTGGGCCAGCTCGTGGGCGATCACGTAGTCGACCACGTAGTCGGGCCAGTCGCGGATGCGGCTGCTGATCCGGATGTCCCCGTCGGTGGGGCCGCCGGAGGTGCAGCTTCCCAGCCGCTTTTCCATGTTGTTCACCCAGCGGATGGAATTCCAGGCCAGTTCGCCGCCGAAGCAGGTGCGGTTGATCGCCTCCGCCCGGTTCTGAAGGTCGGCGTCGCCCCGGTTGCGGGTGCGCTGCCGTTTCTTGCGGAGCTGGTCGACGATCTCATTGACCATGCGCTCCAGGTCGCGGCGCGGGATGCGCTGTGGGGCGCGGACCAGTACGGTCTGGCCCTGAATAGTCCAGCGCACGCTTTTTTTCAGGCGGGGATCGGCGCGGACGGTGATGGTCAGATCGCCGTCGCCATCCGGCACGCGGCGCTCAAAAAGAGTCATGGGCGCTCCTATTGCTGCACGATGAATGGAAATTATAACCAGCAGCGGGGCGGCAAGCCACGGCCAGGCGGCGCGTGAGCGTCAAGCGAAAAGCAGGCGCGACTCACTACGGCGATGAAAATCCGGGTTGCCTGCGCCGCCGCGCCGTGTTTGCTTTGCTTGTCATGTGCGGAAACTGCGCGAATTGGCTCTTGAACAAGGGGTTTATGAACCTTTACAAATTAATCCGGCAACAGGATCGATCCATCGCCGGTAGGGGCGACCGGCCGGTCGCCCTGGGCGGTTCGCGAACCGCCCCTACCACCAGCCCGCGACGTTACCGGATCAATTTGTTAACCTGGATAAACCCCTTGTTGCACACTTTTCACCCATGCGCCGTTTTTGCTTTTGGCTGACCGCTAATCGCTGAATGCCGACCGCTTTTCTGAATTATTTATGAAAAATGAATTTAGACGAAAGATTCAACGTTGTTTTATGTTAAACTCTATCTATCGGAATCGGCCGCGCCCGGTGGGGATTGTGTTTCCCGGCGCGGCATTCTGGAGCAGGCATGGCTATTCGAGTGATCTGGGACACGGCCGACCGGACCGCCATCCGGGCGGAATTCGAGTACGACTGGAACTGGGACGACTTCTACGCCGCGCTGCTGAAGGTGGTTCGTCTGGCAAGTGAGGACGAGAGCCGGGTCGATCTGATCGTCGATCTGTCGGACAGCCGGTCGCTGAACAGCAGCGCGGCCTACTACTGCCAGCGCTGGATCGACCTCTGGCCGGCCAATATCGGCCACGTAGCCGTCATCACCAAACAGCCGGTGATCGCGGCCGTGGTCTCGCTGGTCACCCGGCTCAGTCACCGCTGCCGGGGGAACGCCAGCGTGGTCGGCTCGCTGGAGGAAGCGCGGGCCGTCCTGCTGGAACGGCGCGAGGAATCATAAAGCCGGGGCATCCCCCGGCTTTTGATTTCGAGTGCGGTTGTCGTCAGGAACTGCTGCCCGGCAGGGTTGGCATCGGCCGCGCGGTCGGGAAGGGCGGGAAGGTCGGGGTCGGGATCAGGGTCGGCGCGGCGCCCGTCGCCCCCAGCCACAGCCGCCATTCGCTTTCCAACTCGGCCAGGGTCTCCCCGGTCGCCAGTTGGAGCGCTTCCTCGAAGTTCAGCTCGACCTGGGCCTGCCAGAAGACCCGGTGCGACTCCCAGCCGTAATTGTCGATCCAGTACTTGATGAAGGTATAGCCCACGTCGTAGCCCAGCCGGTTGCGCCCGTCGGGGCCTTCGCGGCCGGGGTCGAAGTCATCCGCCAGGGTCGGGAAGCCCGCCATGTTGACCATGGCGCGCACCCGCGCTTCGTAATCGTACTGCGGGTCTGGCTCGAAGTAGGTGGCGTGACCCTCGGTGAACCAGCCCGGAATGTCGCGCGCTTCCTCGATGAACCCCTGGAAGATGTGGGTCAGCTCGTGGGGCACGGTCGCGTTGACCAGGTCGGACCGGCCCCAGGTCAGGGTCTGGACGGTGTAGCCGCGCGGCCCGTAGGTCAGCCCGGCCAGTTCGGGATCGACACGCTCCTGCCATTCGTCGAAGCCGGCCTGGTCCATGACTACGACGTAGGGTTTGTAGTCCAGCGCGAAGCCGAAAGCGTCCTCAAGCTGCTGGATGGTGTGCGAGGCGCTGGCGAACAGGTCGTCGGCCAGGCCGGCATCCGCGCCCGTGATCAGCACGATCACCTCGTCGTTCTCGTGGCGGATCCACTTGTGGGTCGTGTCGGCGTACTCGCTCGTGAAGTCTTGCGTTTCGAAGATGTTCCCGGCGCGGTCGCGGATGCGGAAGTTGTAGCTGATCTCGAACCAGGGCGGCTCGAAGAGCCGGTCGAAGTAGGTGTAGGCCTGCGCGGCTTCGTCCCAGGTCAGCGGGGCGCTTTCCGGCGTGGAGTCGCGCGTCCAGATGCGCACCTGAACGCTTTCGATCTCGGCCGCGCTGCTGCTGGCGCGGACCCGGTACGTGACGCCGCGCGGATACTCCGAGATCAGGCTGGTCTCTTCGATCGTGAACAGGCTGGCTTCGGCGGTGGCGACCGGGTCGGCGGTCGGGATGGCGGTCGCGGTTGGGATGGCCGTGGCCGTCAGGGTGGGGATCACGTAGCTGCCCTGGGCGAAGGTGGCCGGCTGGCCGCCCGCCAGTAGCCCGGTCAACAGGATCAGGCCGCCGAGAACGAACAGACTGAAAGTGAGGCCGAACAAACGGGGTCGAGTCATGGTAGGTTCCTGTACAACACTGTCATCTGACACAATGGCCTGATGTTACCATGAATCGGGGGGCCGGAACCAACCGCGTCGCGGCCCGATCGATTGTTGGACACGGTAGCGTCGGGTTGTTGAGGTTTCAGAGTTGAACGAGGTGATGTCGCCTGGATCGGACTGGAAGTGTGAGCGTCGTAGCGTCGGACAGGGGTCCGACGTCGCTTGTCAAACGGCCGATTGCACCAGGCTGCGTGCCGGGGGATGTTGGCGGTTTGATTCCCCACGTCGGACTGCGATCCGGCGCTATCCAGGCGCACCCGAATCACCCCTCAAAACCGCCCCCTACATCTGGCCGGTTCGCCCGGCGCGGGCCACATGTAGCCGTTGAAAAAACAGAACAATTGTGCTATATTGAAGGGGTCATTGGATGCGACACGCCCCCGCCGCCCTGCTGACTTTAGCCCAAATGATGCCCGCTCAGGAGGTTATTGTGATGGTTGAGTCGCGCGATTCGCACCCCACCTGGCAGGTCATCTCCGCCAGCCGCCGGACCGACATCCCCGCCTTTTACATGCGCTGGTTCATGAACCGCCTGCGCGAGGGCCAGGCCTGCGTGCCCAATCCCTTCGGCGGGCAGGTGCAGACCGTCTCGCTGCGCCCGGAGGACGTGCACAGCATCGTGTTCTGGTCCAAGCACTACGGGCCGCTGCTGCCCCACATCGACGAGCTGGAAGCGCGGGGTTATCCCTTTTACTGCCACTACACGATCACCGGCGCGCCGCGCCTGCTGGAGCCGCACGTGCCCGACTGGGGCTACAGCGTCGAAATCCTGCGCACGCTGGCCGCACGGATCGGGCCGCGCCGGGTGCAGTGGCGCTTCGACCCGATCGTGTTCACCGACCAGCTCGGCCCGGCCTTCTACCTGGAGCGCTTCGAGCAGATCGCCGCGGCCCTGCACGGCGCGACCACGCGCTGCTATTTCAGCTTCGCCAGCTTCTACGGCAAGGCCCAGCGCCACCTCCAGCAGGCCGGAGTCCACTATATCGACCCGCCGCTGGACATCAAGCGCCGCCTGGTGCGCGGGATGGCGGATCTCGCCGATGCTTACGGGATCACGCTGCACGCCTGCTGCCAGGATGTCCTGCTGGCCGATCGCGTCCACAAGGCCCACTGCGTGGATGCCGACCTGCTGGCGGAACTGTTCCCGGACCGGCCGCTGCACGCCGTGGCACGGCCGACCCGCGAGGAGTGCGGCTGCTTCGCCAGCCGCGACCTGGGCACCTACGATACCTGCGGCTACGGCTGCCTGTACTGCTACGCCACCAGCAACCCGCAGACCGCCCAGCGTCGCCTGCAAGCCCACGACCCGGCCAGCGAGTTCCTGGTCGATATCCAGCCCGCCGCCCGCGAAGTCGCCAACCTGACCGGCGCGGCATAGAAGCGAATAGGACACGGATAAGACGGATGGAATATGGATAGACACGGATTAGAAGCAAGGTTTTTATCCGTGAAAATCCGTGTCATCCGTAGTGAGTGGCCGAAATAAATGATACGCATGGATCGCCCTGGCGGACCTTCGTAGCGGCGTCGCCTGCGACGCCGGAATCCCTCTCAGGCATCCCTCGCCGCCGGACACGCCCCGGTCGTCCACGGGGAAGATGACGGCGTCGCGGCTGGCCACGCCGCTACGACAGCCCCTCATCCCTTTCAATGTTTTCGGTGAGTCACTGTGCCCTATTGCCTCTAGATGACCACCCGTGGGTACAGCCGGGCGGCGATGGCGATCAGGACGACGAACACGGCCAGCAGCACCCCGAAGTCGAGCAGGGCCGCCCCCGGCTCGATCCCGCCCAGCATCAGCCCGCGTAGCAGGTCCACCTGGTAAGACAGCGGGTTGACCCGCGCCAGAACTTGCAGCCAGCCGGGCATGATCTCCACCGGGTAGATCGCGTTGCTGGCGAAGAAAAGCGGCATGGTCAGCACCTGGCCGATGCCCATGAAGCGCTCGCGGGTCTTGACCAGGCAGGCGATGATCAGCGAGAAGGTCGAGAACAGCCCCGATCCCAGGATCACGGCCAGCAGCACCCCCAGCAGGGCCAGCGGATTCCAGTTGATCTTCACGCCGAGCAGGATCGAGAGCAGGAACACGATCACCGCCTGGGAGAGCGCCCGCACCCCGGCCGAGAGCGCCTTGCCGACCACCAGGGCCGTGCGCGGGGTGGGGCTGGCCAGGAATTTGTGGACGATCCCCAGGTCGCGCTCCCAGATGACCGTGATCCCGCTGAAGATGGCGATGAACAGCACACTCTGGGCCAGGATGCCGGGGGCCATGAAATCGATGTAGCTCAGGTCGCCGGTCGGGATGGCCCGCGTCCGGGTGAAGACCTGGCCGAAGACCAGCAGCCACAGCGCCGGCTGCACGGCCCGCGTGAACAGCTCGGTCGGGTCGTGGCGCAGCTTGCGCGCTTCCAGCTCGGCGATGACCAGCGTCTTTTTGACGAAGCGGACGAGGTAGCGCCCTACGCCGGCGAGGTCGAAGCGCCGGGCCGGTTCAGCCCATGCGGCGGGCGGTGCGGCGTGCTCTGGTGGTGTCACGGTAATTGCCTCCCGAATCGAGCAGTTGGTCCCCGGTGTAGTGGATGAAGACGTCGTCAAGGGTCGCCCCGTCGCGGCCGATCGAGTCCTTGAGCTCCCGCGGCGTGCCGGTCGCCACGACCGTGCCCAGGTGCATGATCGCCACCCGGTCGCACAGGACGTCGGCCTCTTCCATCAGGTGCGTGGTCAGCAGGATCGTGGTCCCCTTGTCGCTGATGAGCTGCCGGATCAGCTCCCACACCGCGCGGCGCGCGCCGGGGTCGAGGCCGACCGTTGGCTCGTCCAGGAAGAGCATCGGCGGATGGTGGAGCAAGGCCTGGGCGATTTCCAGGCGGCGGATCATGCCGCCGGAGTAGGTGCGCACCAGCTTGTCGGCCGAGTCGCCCAGGCCCATGAAGGCCAGCGCGTCGCGCACGCGCTGGACCCGGTCCGCGCGGGGCAGGTCGTACAGCTTGGCCATGATCAGCAGGTTCTCGAAGCCGGACAGCGTGCCGTCGGCGGAGAGCATCTGGGGCACGTAGCCGATCACGCGCCGCACATCGGCCGCCCGGCGCGCAATGTCAAATCCGGCGATGCGCGCTTCCCCGGCGGTGGGCGGTAGGAGGGTAGTCAGCATCTTGATCGTGGTACTCTTGCCCGCGCCGTTGGGTCCCAGCAGGCCGAAAATCTCCCCGGCCTCGATGCTCAGGGTCAGGTTGTCGACCGCGGTCAGGTCGCCAAAGCGGCGGGTCAGGGCGCGGGTTTCAAGGATGGACATGGCTACCTCGGTGGTGAATTTTGAATGTTGAATTCTTAATTTTGAATTGAAAAACACAGATCAACGTTCTTGTCTTTAATTCAAAATTCAAAATTCAAAATTCAACATTTTCTTCTCCAAACACTTGCTTCAGGCGGCGCATCGTCCCGGCCAGGGCGCGGCGCTCGTCCGGGCTGAGCGGGGCCAGACGCGCGGCCAGGGTCGCCAGGGTGGCCTGGACGGAAGCGGCCAGCACGCCCGCGCCATCCTCGGTCAGGCGCAGCGCGATCCGGCGGCGGTCGTCCGCGGCGCTCTCCCGCATCACCAGCCCACGTGCCACCAGCTTGTCGACCAGCTTCGAGGTGCTGGGCAGGGTCAGGCCGAGGTGCTCGGCCACGCCGGAGAGCGATGTCCCGGCATTGCGGTTGACGAAGAGCAGCGCCCGGAACTGGGGCACGGACAGGTCGGGCGCGCGGTGGCTGCGCATCTCGGCCCGGATGGCGCGCATCACGGGCGGGACGGCGTCCAGCAGCAGCGCGGCCGCATCCTCGGCGGAGACAGGGGCGTTAGTTTCTTCTTGAAATAGTGTCATAAGCGAAGTATAGCGCGGGGAAGGGAGGTGTCAATGGAAAGAGGGGCGGTTTCGTAGAGACGAGCGTCGGACTGAGGTCCGACGTGGGGAATCGAACAGCCAACCTGCCCTGGTGCGCATGCCCGGCAAAAGCATGTGTTCGACGCTACGAAAAACGCCTTAGCCACTCACCACGAACCAGCCACCACCCACCGCCTTACCGCATCCACGCCGGATCGACGTCGTCCCCGGTGCCGGTCGTGACGCGCACGATCCGCTCTCCGTAGGGATCGATCAGGTAGATTTGCGGGTTGGCCGTCTCCCGGTTGGAGCTGTACGCGATCCAGCGCCCGTCCGGACTCCAGGCCGGGTAGCGATCCTCGGCCTGGTCGTTGAGCGTCACCAGGCGCTCGTTGGTCCCATCGGCGTTCATGATGTACAGGTCGGCGTCGCGGTCGCGGTCGGAGACGAACACGATGAAGCGGCTGTCCGGCGACCAGGCCGGGTCCAGGTTGTTGCCGGCCGAGTCGGTCAGGCGGGTCAGGTTGGCCGCGTTCGGCTCGACGCTGTACAACTCGTACTGGCCCGCGCCGTCCCGGTCGGAGGCGAAGACCACGGTCAGGCCGTTGGGACTCCAGGCCGGGTCGCGGTCGCTGGCCGTATTGTCGGTCAGCTTGACCAGGCCCGTGCCGTCGACGTTGATCAGGTAAATCTCGTCGTCGCCGTCGAAGTTGGCGCTGAAGGCGATCCGGAAGCCGTCCGACGACCAGGACACCCCCTCCAGGCGCGTGCTGGCGTAGGTGGTGACGGCCTGAATCTGCCCATCACCGGTCACGGGCAGCGGAGTCTCCCCGGCGAGCGGGGGCGCGGCGGGCACGGTTGGGGCCGGGGCTTCGCCGGAAAATGCGCCCAGCGCGTCCAGCCGGGTCAGGACGACCTCACGCCCACCCCCGAAATCGCTGGCGAAGGCCAGACGTTGCCCATCGGCGGCCGGGGCCGGGGCGCGGTCGGTGGTTTGGCCGCGAGTCAGGCGCGCTTCCTGGCTGCCGTCGCCGAGGATGCTAAACAGGCTGTAGCGATCCTCGCCTTCGGCCCGGCGGCTGAAAACCAGGCGGTATTCGGCCGGCGCGGGCGGCGGCGGCGAGGGCGTGTAGGTCGCGGTCGGGCTGGGGGTATGGGAGGGCGTCCAGGTGGCGGGCAGCGCCCCGACCTCCTGGGGCGCGCGGGTGATGAGGATGGCCCCCGCCAGGGTGGGTGAAACCTCCGGCGTCGGCGTGGCCAGCAGGGCCAGGGCCGTGGACAGGTTGAGGGTCGGCGTGGGCGGCACCGGGGGCGGCGCTTCCAACAGGCGGACCAGGCCGAGCAGCAGCCCGGCGACCACGGCCGTCCCGGCCAGAATCAACGCGGCCGTCCCGACCAGGCGCAGCGTCCGGTTGAGCCGCCGCCGCCGTTCCTCCCCGGCGAAATCGTAGTATTCGACCGCCTGATCCGGGGCGGCTTCGACGGCTTCCCGTTCCTGGGTGCGCAGGGCCTCCTCGTGGACGGCCTGCACCAGGCGGCGGGTCTGCTCCGCCTCGATCTCCTCTGGGGTCGGCTCCGGTTCGGCGACCGGCTCAGGGGCGGGTTCAACCGGGCGCGCGATCACCGGCTGGAAAGCGCGCTCGTCGAGTGCATCCCCCCCGATCCGCTCGGCCAATTCCTGGGCTTTTTCTGCCAGGCGGCGGGCGCGCGGCCCGCCCAGCCGGTTGAGCGCCTCGCGGGCGCCGGCGTTGGCGGGGTTGCTCTCCAGCACGATTTCGAGCGCCTCGCGGCGTTCGGCGTCGGTCTCGACCACGGTCGCCATCCACATCCAGGCCGTCTCGTCGTACTGGTCGGCCTGAATGACCTGCTCCAGCAAGACGCGGGCGCGGGCCTTGTCGCCGGTGCGGGCCAGTTCGATGGCTTCACTCAGGAGGGCGTTGCGGTCTTCAGGCGTGTTCAAGCGGGTCCCTTTTCTCCTGTGGAAACGGCAAGGAACCCGGACGGTGAGCCGGGTTCAGCGCTGATATGCTTATCTTAAACTGAAATGGGACGGGACGCTATACGGCACAGGCGGCGGGCGAATCAAAAAGCAAAGGACATCTCACCGCAGCGAGGACGCGGAGAACGCAGAGTTGGTCATGGCGCTGGCAGCGTCCAAGCGGCAAGCGGCGAAGCGAAAACCGGTCCTGGTCGCCAGACGGCACACGAAAGGGATGAAAATCAGGCCCGCTGACGACGCGACCTGGCCTTTCTTGCCTTTGGCTGACCGCTGTTTTCCAGGGAGGACGCGGCGGGTAGGACTACAGAATAACGTGGTTACGAGTCCGGCAACGGCGCCAGCAGTCTCATCGCTGCCAGCAGTCTCATCGCTGCCAGCAGTCTCACCGC
>CAZHMJ010000184.1:0-10246 GCA_964533805.1 uncultured Anaerolineae bacterium
CAGGATCAGCAGGGTGATCTTGCGCATCTCCACCAGCATGTCGACCCCGGCCAGCGCTCCCCACCGCTGGCTGATCTGGCGGGTCGCGCTCCACATTGTGTCCATGTAGTCCGCCAAAAGCTGCTTGTGGAGGGAGGGACTCATCAGACGGCGGAGATCGTCATGCGAGTCCCCATCCTCGACCAGGATGCCGTGGCGCAGGAGGCGCGTGACCGGGTCTGGCTCGTTGCGCCAGCGGAGATCGCCACGCGCCTCCACCAGAACGAAGCGGGCTGCTTCCGGTCCCACCAGCACGACCGGATGGAAACCTGGCAGGGGCAGTTGGAACACATCGCCCAGTTCGCGGTGGACGACCTGCATGGCCGCCAGGGGAGTGCGCGCCTGCAGCAAGGCGCGTAGAGCGCGCAAGCCGGTCGGGCCGGCCGGTCTGGGGACAGGTTGGGTCATGTTGCCTGCTTTCCCTTCTCGCCAGAACGTTCTATGGCTCTGGCAGGCTTTGCTGGCTGAAGAAATCCCAGGCTACCTCGATTGTGTTGATATCGATGTTGACTCGCCCCGCGATTTCCGGATTGATGCGGCCTTCCACGCCGGGAAGGTTATGCCCGCCGTTTTCGATTGTCCAGAAGACAACATTCCCATGCGGGGCGCAGTCGGGAAAGGTAAAGCGGTGCGCGAAGGTCGAGGCGGCCGGGTCTTCTGCTGAAAAGGCCGTGTGTTCACCGAGTTCCACCCGGCAATTGTTGTGTTCGAGCCAGAAGGCCAGCGTGTCGAGGGCAGAGAGGTAGAGGGTCGTCTGGCCCTGGGTGATACCAGCCCAGGGGACCACCGCGTCGTGAGTGCCATGGATGTACAGGATCGGCACGGGGGAGGTACCCTCGCACAGGCTTGGAATACCCGCAAACAGAGTCGCGCTGACGAACGCGAATCCTGCGAACGTGTCCGCTGCTTCACAGGCCAAGCGTTGAGTCATGAAACCGCCATTGGAGAAGCCCAACACGTAGACCCGGCTAAGGTCGAGGTTGAGATCCACGGCCAGATCGTCGACTAGCCGGGTCAGGAAATCGGTCTCGTCCATACCGCTGGTGTCATACCCCGAAAATCCGCGAACGTAGTTCCATTCGTTGTTGGTGCCATCGGGGTAGACCATGATGATGCCGTTCTCGCGGGCAAAGGCATGGGCGTCCAGCAGGTAGGCCATCCCGGTCCCGGAGCCAGACCGGCCATGCAGGGCCAGGATGACTGGCGCGGGCTGGGTAAGGTCCAGTTCTGGCGGGGCATAGACCGCGTAGCCGTGGGGGAGAACATCCGCTGGCGCGGCGGGGATGGCGCTGGCCGCGCTGGCCCACTCCGGATCGCCCCGCAGGTAATCCACCACAATTGGTGTCAGGTCGAATCCAAACTGGTTGAGGGTGTGATCCCCCAGGCGCGGCCAGTTTGCGCCGACTCCTTGTTCATCGAGAAAGGCGAGCGACCCGCCGTTCGCGCAATTCGCATAGCGGGTGAGCTGGCCGGTCTGTTCCGGCTCGGAATCGCATCCGGCCCGCTCCTGCCAGAAAGCCAGGGTTTCAGTCACACTCAGGGTCCGCATCAATTGATTGTCTGAGGAGTCGCTAGTCCAGCGTCCATTGGGTGGATAGGACGGATCGGCGGAGCCGAGCGCGATGAGCAAGTCCTGGGACGCAGGCCCTTCCGGACACAGTTCCGGCAGGTAAGCCCAGGGCAGGGCGCCAACCACCGCCACGCGGTCGAAGCGTTCTGGCTGCTCGCAGGCCAGGCGGTAGGCCAGCAGCCCGCCGCTGCCGAATCCGGCCAGCATCACCCGGTCCGGATCGAGGCTGTATTCGCCTGCCAGTTCGTCGAGTAGGGCCGAGATAAACCCAAGGTCATCGGTCCACTGGAGAAGCAGCGAGTCATCGACTTCAGGCCGGCCGTCGTTCCAGGTCAGGTCCAGACTGTCGGGATAAGCGACCAGAAAACCCGCTTCCTCGGCGGCGAGGTCGAGGCCGGTCAGGGCCTCCATCGCCCGGCCGGACGAAGCGAATGGGTGCAGTGCGACGAGTAGCGGGGCCGGATGGGCGCGGTCGTAACTGGCCGGGACGGTCAGGTGATAGGTACGCTGCTGGCCGGCATGGTCGAGCGTATGCAGCGTCGTTTGAGCGGTCACGCGATCGGGGCTGGTCAGCGCGACAAGCCCCACGGCCAACACGAGAGTCAGAGTGACAATCTTGCGCAGCATGGTGTTCCCTTTCCTTGAGCGGAGGTCAGGAGGACGCCGCGAAGAACGGGATACAAACGGAAAGCGCTTGGCGCGTCTGATTCAGTTTCGCTGGAACACAGTCTGGCCGCCGACGATGGTCCGGGCGACTTTGAGATCGGAATCGAGCAGGATGATGTCGGCGTCGGCGCCAACGGCGAGGCAGCCTTTGCGTCCGGTCAGGTTGAGCGCCTCCGCCGGGATGGCGGTCGCCATGGGCAGCGCCTCGGTGAGCGACAGGCCGGTGAAGGCCATGACGTTGCGCAGGGCGGCATCCAGCGTCAGGGTGCTGCCGGCCAGGTTGCCGGCTTCCAGACGGGCGACGCCGTCCTTGACGATCGTCGCCTGGCCGCCCAGGTCATAGACTCCATCCGGCAGGCCGGTGGCGCGCATGGCGTCCGTGATCAGGATCGTCCGGCCGGGGCCTTTGGCGCGCACGACCAGCTTGACCATTGCCGGGTGAACGTGAACCCCGTCCGCGATCAATTGGGCGTAGATCCGGTCGTCGGTCAGCACCGCGCCCAGAGAGCCGGGTCGCCGGTGGTGGAGGCCCAGCATGGCGTTGAAGACATGGGTCGCCTGGCGCAGGCCGTGGTCGGCAGCCTCGACGACCGTCTCGAAGTCGGCATCGGAGTGCCCGACCGCGAATTCGACGCCTTCAAGCGCCCCAGCCTCGATCATCGCCAGCGAGCCTTCCAGTTCAGGTGCGACCGTTACCAGCCGGACCTGAGCGGAAGCGAACCAGGTCCGGTATTCCTCCGGCTGCGGGGCGCGCAGGTAGATTTCGGGCTGAGCGCCTTTGTGGTGGCCGCTCAGGTAGGGGCCTTCCAGGTGCAGGCCCAGGTGCGCGGCCCCGTCGGCGGGTGGCTGGAAGTTGGCGGCGGCTTCGATGGCGGCGCTGATGGCCGGGCCGGACGCGGTCATCGTGGTGGGCAGGTAGCTGGTCACCCCGTGCGCGGCGAAGAAACGGGCCATGCGGTGAAGCGCTTCGGGGGTGGCGTCCATGGTGTCGCAGCCGTCCGCGCCATGCACGTGGATGTCGATCAGGCCCGGCGCGACGTAGAGATCGCTCGCATTGATCACCTGGTCGGCCGGGCCGGGCTGCGGCCGGGTGGCCAGAAGCGCCTGAATGGTGCCCTGCTCGATCACGACCGTGTAACCGGGCAGTTCGCGCGAGGGAGTCAAAACGGTCCCGCCGACGATGAAAGTTCGCATGTCTATTCTCCTGGCCCCAATCATATTGAGCGTCGCAATATCCGAAATGGATTGAAAAGCCCGCACCGGCGGCGGGCTTTCATCGATTGCGGGTGGCGACCTTAGCCGAAATTGAACATTGTCTGCATTCTGAGGGCGAGCGACATATCGCCGCCCACCTTGATCTTGCCCTGCATGAAGTAGGCGATCGCGTTGGCTTTGCCTGTCATCACGGCGTACAGGTCATCCGCGGTCGAGGTGAGGGTCATGGCCGGGTTGTCGACCGTGCCCTCGTGGACTTCACATTTGCCGTCCGCGATATTGACCCACCACTGCCCGCCGTTTTCGCCGCTCAGGTTGAGCTGGAAAAAGGTATTGACGCCCTGCGCTTTTTCTGGGATGAGCATCTCAGGCATGCGCGTGATAAAGGCGTTGATTTCGTCTTGAGTTGGCATTGTTTTCTCCTGAATGGGGCCGGATTGGCATTCCCAAGCCTGCATCACAGATCCATAGCCTAAGTATACAAACTCGTTCCGGTTTTCACACGCTATTTGGGGATTTGAGCTAGGGCTTTGCCGGTTGTCCGTGCGCGGGCCGGTTCTTTCTCCGGCAAAGGCTGGCGCGGCCGTGTGGCATGGCGGTGCGTGAATGGCTAAAATCAGCCGGGTTGGCGGCCGGATGAAGTGAGGTGTCAGCGTGGCGGGTCGAGTCGAACAGCCGGTGCTGGTCAGTGACATACTTGCGGGGAATCCTCTGGGCGATCCTCACATTCGCCCTGTTCCAGTCTATCTACCGCCGGGCTACGACGAAGAGGCGGCCCGGCGCTACCCGGTCATCGTGATGCTGACCGGATATGGCGGTACCGGCCCACACCTGCTCAACCTCCGAGCCTGGGACGAGAGCCTGCCGCAGCAGCTTGACCGGCTGATGACCAGTGAGGCGATGGCTCCGGCGATTGTGGTCATGCCCGACTGCTGGACGCGCTATGGTGGGTCGCAGTACTTGAACTCGACCGCGCTGGGTCGTTATGAAGACTACCTGATCGAGGAAGTAATTCCCTTCGTGGATCGCCAGTATCGCACTCTGCCGGATCGCGCCTACCGGGGGATTATTGGCAAGAGCAGCGGCGGGTACGGTGCGCTGGTGCAGGGCATGCACCACCCGGAGGTGTTCGGCGCGGTCGCCTGCCACAGCGGCGACATGTACTTCGAGTTCAGCTATCTCAATGACCTGGCCAAACTCCACGCCAACCTGGCCAGCTATGGCGGTTGGGAGAAGCTGCGCGACACGCTGGAAACGATCCGACCGAAGAACACGAAGTTCTTCGAGACCGTCAGCACGCTGGCGTACGGCATGGCCTACGCGCCCAATCCGGACGCGCCGGATGGCTTCGATTTCCCAATCGACCTGGAGACGGGTGCGCTTGACGAGGCGGTCTGGACGCGCTGGCTAGCGCATGACCCGGTCCGCAAGCTGGACGAGGCCCGCTACGCCGAGGCCCTGCGCGGGTTGAAACTATTGTATATCGACTGTGGCGACCGGGACGACTTCAATCTCCAGGTTGGGTCGAGGGTCTTCACACGCAAGCTGACGGCGCTGGGAATTGCCTGCCATTACGAGGAGTTCCCGGACGGGCACTTCAACATCCATTATCGCTACGATGTCTCACTACCGATGTTGAGCGAGGCGCTTCAGTCCTGATGATGCGGTATCTCAAGCGGCCTGCTCTTGCTGTGATCGTGTTGATGCTGGCGGCGCTTGCCTGTATGCGCGAGCCAACCGGACCGGTGATCATCGTGACGGCAACCCCTGACCAGCCTCTCGAGGTCAGCACGCGCCAGCCAGGGGAGGAGATTCCCTTTGCCACGCTGACCGCGCCGCCGCAGCCGGAAGGGCTGATCATCCCGACGCTCGATCCGGCGCGGGCATATACGCCCGAAGCGCTGCCGGAGAGTTACGTCGTTCAGGCGGGGGATACCCTGTCGGCGATCGCGCAGCGGTTCGGAACGACGGTCGAGCAACTGACCTCGATGAATCCGATTCCGGATGCGTCCCTGCTAGCGGTTGGGCAGGTGCTCAGCCTACCGTCGGTGACCGGGGTGCGCAGCCCGGCGGTCAAGATCATCCCGGACAGTGAGCTGGTACGCAGCCCGGCAACCGCGGGTTTTGACATCGAGGGCTACGTCGCGTCGCTGCCGGGCTATCTGGCCGGGTACAAGGACGAGGTCGACGAGATCGAGTTGGATGGCGGCGCGGTGGTTCGGCGCGTGGCTGATGATTACAGCGTGAATCCGCGGCTGCTGCTGGCCCTGCTGGAATACCGGGCCGGCTGGTTGTTCGACCCGGAGCCGGACGCGCCGCACCTGGTCTATCCGATGGGCTACGTGCAGCTTGGGTATGAGGGGCTGTACAAGCAGCTTGCGTGGGCGGCCAACCAGTTGAGCATCGGTTACTACGGCTGGCGGAACCGGAACGAGCTATGGTTCACCTTCCCAGATGGGATTCAGGTGACGTATGGCGCGGGGTTGAACGCGGGGACGGCCGCCGTTCAGTTTTTCCTCAGCCGCAACCAGACGTATGAGGGCTGGCTGGCGGACGTCGCGCCGACCGGCTTCTACAGTACGTACCTGGGCATGTTCGGCGATCCGTTTGCCTATGCGGTCGAGCCCTTGCTGCCGGGTGACCTGGCCCAGCCGGCGATGCAGTTCCCCTGGGCGCAGGGGGAGACCTGGTACTATACGGGTGGGCCGCACGGGGCGTTCGCATCCGGCAGCGGATGGGCGGCGGTCGACTTCGCGCCGCCTGGTGACACGGAAACGGCGGGCTGTTTCGTTTCACCGGAATGGGCGCGGGCGGTCGCGGACGGGGTCGTCACGCGCAGCGAGAACGGCTTCGTCATCCTCGATCTGGACATGGATGGGAACGAAACGACCGGCTGGACGGTCGTCTACCTGCATCTGGCAACGGAGGGCCGTGTTCCGGCCGGGACACGGGTCCGGGCAGGCGATCCGGTGGGGCACCCTTCGTGTGAAGGTGGAGTCTCCTACGCGACCCATTTGCATATCGGCCGTCGCTACAATGGCGAGTGGATCCCGGCACACTGCCAGCAATGCGCACCCGGCGTGCCGAACGTGCCGTTCGTGCTGAGCGGCTGGACGATTCAGGGGTGGGAGGGGCAGGAATACCAGGGGTTCATGATTCGGGGAGAGGATTACCGGCAGGCGGAGCAGGGGCGGGATACCCCCCTAAACGTGTTGAACTGGTAAGCAGGCGGGGGCGGAACGAGAGGGCGTTATGCGCGGCAGGACAGCGAGACTCTTTGGATTGGCCGGGCTGATGATTGGCGCAGCGATGGTTGGCGCGTTGGGAGCAGGCGGGGAACCCGTGATGGCCGGGCCAGATTTGCAGATTACGGCCACACCGCTGCGGGTGGAACTGCCCACGGCCAGCCCGACCTCGGCCGAACTGGAGACGTCGACCCCGACCCGGACGCCAACCCTGCCCGGTCCGGCGCTGGCGGAAGCACTGGAAGGGGAGACGAACGTGCGCGCTGCGCCGGACATCGAGGCCGAGCGGTTGGGCCAGATCGTGCCCGGCGAGCTATACCCGGTACTGGGGCGTGCGGCCGGGACGCTGTGGCTCAAGATTCAGTATCCAGGTTCTCCCACGGGGACAGCCTGGGTGTTCGAGCAGGTGGTCGAACTGACCGGGAATGTGGACGAGATTCCGGAACTGGAAGTGCAGGCCGGCCCGACGATCGACGCGGGGGCGGTCGCGGGGACGCAGACGATTGAGGCGATCGCGCTAACCCCTGGCGCACTGGCCACGGCGACGGCGGAGGCGATTATTTTCGGCGCGGCGTTGGACGGGTCTCCCCTGCCGCCAACCGAGACTCAAGGCCCACTGCCGACCTATACTTTCCCGCCGACTCTGGCCCCTCAGTCCACGGCAGCGTCGGGAACCGGGATCATGACGGACACGGCGGGCGGGCTGCCGCCGATCGTCCCAATTCTGGCGCTGGCCGGGCTGGGCAGCCTGGGCCTGTTGATCAGCCTGCTGCGGCGGGCGGCCTGATCCAGCGATGCCTTCGTGTAGTCATTCCATAAAACTGTCTGCCAGTAAAGCGGCTGCTTCGCGGCCCTGTTCGGTCAGCAGATAGGTGGCCGCCGGGAACTTCTGATTGCTGGTCACCAATCCCTGGCGTAGCAGGACCTCGACCGTTGCCTGTTCCACGCTGAGTGTCGTGCCATCCAGCCGGTGCAGACGAAAGACCTTCGTCCCATCGAGGGATCGGTGTGACTTGAGCAGGGCGCCAGCGCCCAGGATGAGCAAGACCTGTCGAATCTCTGAGGAAAGGCGCATGGTTTTCTCTGCCTCTGGGTCCGTGGAAACAAAAACCGGCCGAGCCGGTTCTTGTTTTGCCTGACGGTAGAAGGCTCCCCCCGGTCCGTTCAGCCCAGGTTGCTCACATGCTGCTGGAGATCGCGCTGGCGGATTTTGATGTACTTATCCGGGATGATCTCCGCCATTTCTTCCTCGGTCAGCCGGATGCGCAGGATGTCCAGCGCATCTTCCGGACTCTGACCGTAGGCCAGTTTTTGTTTGCCATTCTTCATGTCGAACAGGAACATGTAGTGCGGGTTGCTGAAACTGCTCATGCCCGGCCTCCTATGCCTTGATCAGCGCGCTGGAGAACACGCCCGGTTTGTTGATAAACTCCCGATCCAGACCGCGGTTGACCTCGTCGTCGTATTTGCCGGCGAGCAGCTCGCGGTAGAACTGGTAGTCGATCCCCTTGACCTTCTCGTCGTCCGGATAGCGGTGGTAGTTCTCCTTGGACATCCTGCTCTTGCCCTCGGCGATGAGTTGGTAGCCCAGCGCCGAGCCAGGGTAGGGGGCATAGAAGGAAATCGAAGGCAGCACCCGGCGCATCGACTTGACCATCCGCATGGTCTTGAAGGCGTCCTCGGGCGTCTCGCCGGGGATACCCAGCATCACGTTGGCCCAGATGACCGGCGGCTTGCGCCCCTGCCGTTCAAGTTCATCCCCAAGCCGGTTGATCAGGTCGATGGCGAAGTAGTTGTCCTCTTCCGTGCACTCTTTGTTGAGCAGGCGCAGGATGCGGTCGCTGCCCGATTCGAACCCGATCGAGATCGTGTCCCAGTTGGTCTCCTTGACCAGGGCCTCGAACAGGTCTGGCCACTGGCGCACCGTGTCGGAGCGACCGGCGGCCCAGTACGACCAGGTCTTGTGGGCCTGGGTGGGGTACTTCTCGATCCACTCGCGCAGCCAGCTTGGATTCTGGAAGAACATCGAATCGTGGATCACGACCGATCCGACCGGGCCATAATGGCTGTCCAGGAAGTTCAGTTCGTCGATCACGGCATCGACAGGGCGGCGTCCCATATTGGGGATGTAGGAGTTCTCATTGCAGAAGACGCACTGCCAGGGGCAAACCCGGCTGGTCAGGAGGGTGACGACCGGGGCCGGGCCCCAGCCGCATTCCGGCTCTAGCGGCCAGTGGAAGGATTTGGCCAGGTGTTTGCTGGCAGGCTTGGGCCACAGGGTGCGGTCGATCATCGGCCAGTCGGCCATGGACTTCGCGCCCTGGCCCAGGATGACGCGTGGGAAGGCGGAAGGGTCACGCGCCAGATCGACGATGGTCTGCTCGCCGGGGCCTTGAACGATGTGATCGAAGTACGGGATGGCTTCCATCTCGTCCAGGGCGACCGTGGCATGCATGCCGCCAGCGATGACGATCCCTTTCGGATTGACTTCCTTGAAGATTTCGGCCGATTTGCGCGCGCCCGGATAGGTGTAGCTTCGCACGTTCATGAAGACCATGTCGTAGTCTTTGATCTGGCTGCGAAGCTGGCGCCACGAGGTGACGGCGCGGGTGGAGGCGATGTCCGTTTTCAGTCCGGCCTGGTGCATCAGCGTGCGCAGCAGTCCCAATCCATGATCCTGCCACTGCTCATGCGGCCCGGCCGGGTTGACCAGATCGCCCAGATCGCCCATGTCAAGCCATAGCCGGCGCGGTTCACTGGAACCGGCGGATTTGTTTTTGTTCAAGAAGTGGAGCACGTCGCCTATTCCTCTCAGTCTCATCAAGCCAGCCGGAGCGGCGCAGCGATTCTAACCCCTGTTGGAAGGTTTAGCGAAGCGAAAAGACAGGCGCAAAAAACTCGCCTTGCCCATATCATCAAACGACGCCGGGCAAGGCGAGATAGCCCATAGAGGAACGCCAGCAAATCCGCCTGGCTAACCGCCGCAGGAACCGCAACCACCACCGGATGATCCCCCGCTCGACGACCGGAATGAATTACCACAGCCGCAGGAGGAAACCGCGTTTGGATTATCGATCCGGAATCCGCCGCTCATCAGGTCTTCCACGAAATCGATCGTCGCGCCCTGAAGGTAGGGGAGGCTGACGGAGTCGACCAGAAGGCTGATTCCGTCCATCTCGACGCGAGTATCCGTCTCATCGGCCTGGCTCTCGAACGCCATGCCGTATTGCAGGCCGGAGCATCCGCCGCCGCTGACGAAAACGCGCAGCGCATACCCTTCGAGGTTGCGCGCGGTCAGGATGTCCTTGATCTTGGTCACAGCAAGCGGGGTCACAAACAGGGCCGGCGTGGCGGTGGTTGTGTCCGAATGGTCATCCAGGTGAGTCACCATGGTATCGATCTCCTCATGTTTGAATGATGGCAGCATTCTAGCACGGTTCGCAGGCAGCGTCAATAAACTAAATCATTATCTATTTTATTCCGTCCGGCTCGACCTGGGGTACCGGCACCA
>CAZHMJ010000185.1:0-10193 GCA_964533805.1 uncultured Anaerolineae bacterium
GCTGGGCCTCGGCGAGCGCACGGTCGCCGCCCACCTCAGCCGCGCCCTGCGCGATCTGTACGCCGCCTACCAGCAGATCGAGGAGAAACCCCATGACCGATCGTGATCTGAAGTCCGATGTATCCCTCGCCGGGGACGATCTGCGCCGGTTCGAAGCCCTGCTGCGCGAAGCCGCGCCGCGGCCCTCCCCCGCGCTGCAAGCCCGCGTCGGGCGGGAGGTCCACGCGGCGTTGCGCCAGTCCAGCAGCCTGACCGCCGTCCGGGCCGGCGGCGCAGCGCGATCCGGACGGGCCGCCCGGATCGCCGCGATTGGATTGGCGCTGCTGCTCCTGGCGGGGACGGCCCTGGCCCTCGGCGCGTGGCTGCGCCAGTTGATCCAGGGCGACCCCGGCCTGGCTTCGGTCTACGACCGGGGCGACGGCATCCCGTTGGACCTCCGCCAGACGGTGGATGGCTACACGGTGGAGATAGAATGGGCCTACGCCGATGGCAACCGGCTGACCCTGGCCTTCACCATCACCGGGCCGCCCGGCGAGGTCTTCACCAACCTGGACGCGGCCTATCACGTCTCGACCGTGACGGTTGCCAGCGGCGGGCCATCCGTGCCGGTGGCCTTCAGCACCGCGCGCGGCACGGCCGTGGCGGAAGGACTCAGCGGGAGCGTGGCCGTCTACGACCTGACCGGGTTTACACCCGGCGGCGAGGCGCTGAATGTGCACGCCGAGTTGTACGTCGAATCGGTCACGGCGGCGGCGCGCACGGCCTTTCCCACCCCGCCAGACCGGTATGAGGACTGGTGGAGCGGCCCCTACGGCCCGTTCGTATTCGACTTCAGCCTGCCGCTTTCCGCCGACCAGCGCGTGCTGGCTCCGGCGCTGGACGCCACCGATCAGGGCATTACGATCACCCTCGACCGGGTGGTGATCACGCCCTCCCAGGTGCGGCTGACCCTGTGCTACGCCGACCCGGCCCCGGATCGCACCTGGACGCTGATCCCGGACCTGAGCGCCGGGGACGAGGCAGTGACGGGCGGCGGCGCGACCGAGAACGTGCCCTCCGGCATCGACGGCCGGACGTGTAGCCGTTTCACGTACAACGCCGCGATGGCCGGTTATACGGGCGAGTGGAGTCTGCGCGTGTCCGAGATGGTCGGTTTTGGGCCGGGCGGCGGGGCCGACCAGCAGCGCATCCCCGGTGACTGGCGTTTCACGTTCGTGGTGCCGGAATAAGTTGACAGTCGACAATTCACAGTGGTCAGTAAACAAATAAAGCGGGGCGCGCCGGTACGTTCCAGTGTGCCCCGCTTGGCGCTTGGACGCTTACTCCGTCGGCACGGCGATCACGATCAGGCGGTGGCTGTTGCCCTCCGGGGGCCAACAGGTGACCAGGGTCAGACGCGGCTCCCCGCCGGGCTGAATCCAGGCGGCGTTAGCCAGCCGGACGTCGGGCGGCTGGCCCTCCTCCGCCAGAACCATGATCTGGCTGACCGTGTACTGAAAGGCTCGCCCGCCCGCGTGGACGATCACCGCGTCGCGCGGGCGCAGGTCGATCAGCCGGGCGAAGACGCGCCCCCCGGCGTTGTGGTGGCCGTTGAGCACCAGGTTGCCCGCCGTGCCGGGCCGGGCCGAATCGGTGTGCCAGCCCGCCGCGAAGCCGTCCGGCACGGCCCACTGGCCGAAGGTCTGCCCGCCAACCTCGATGACCGACCAGTCGACCGGCTGCACGGGCGCGTCTAATCCGATGGCCGGGATGAGCAGCCGCTCCGGCGCACCAAAGGGCAGCGGTTCAACCGTGGACGGCCCAAGGGTGACCAGGGCTTCCTGCTCGACTGGCATGGCCGGGAGCAGCAAGGGCGCGTCCGATTGGAGCGCCTGCGGGCTGGGCGGCAGGACCAGCGGCGTCCCGGCATAGGCCGGGGTCGGCGTGGCCGGGAGAGGGGTGAGCGCCAGCGGGGGGATGACCTCCGGGCGCAGGGCGGCCAGCCCGACCAGCAGCCCTCCGGCGATCACCAGGGTGCTGCCCAGCCAGGTCAGCAGACGGACGCGCGCAGAGTGGATCATGCAGTCGATCATAGGGCAACCCGGCCGAACCGCCAAGCAGTCACAAGGGCAAACCGTCAGAGTTCATTTTCTCTTTTTTGCCGTTCCCCCGTTCTTCCTCCGCGTTCTCTGCGTTCTCCGTGGTGAGCCGTTTTTCGCGTTGACGCAGCGAACGAATGTTCGTAGAATTGGGCTGGAGGATATCGCGAGGAAGACCGCCGCCGTGATTCGTAAAATCGAGGCCAAGACGCTGCTGGCCCACGTCCACCAGCCGGATGACTGGTTCGGCCAGCGCTACAACATGAACCTGTACCGGGGCTGCCAGCACCAGTGCATCTACTGTGATTCGCGCAGCGCGTGTTATGGCATCGAGAACTTCGCGGATGTGCTGGTCAAGGGCAACGCCATCGCCCTGCTGCGCGAGGAACTGCCCCGCAAGCGAGTCAAGGGCCTGATCGGCACCGGCTCGATGAACGATCCCTACGGCCCGGTTGAGCGCCAGTACGGCCTTACACGCCAGGCGCTGGCCCTGTTCGCCGAGTACGGCTTCCCGGTGCACGTCCTGACCAAGAGCGACCTGGTGCAACGCGACCTGGACCTGCTGCAAGCGATCCAGGACCGGACGCGCGCCGTGGTCTCCTTCACGATCACCACCCCGGACGATGCCCTGGCCCGCAACCTGGAGCCGGGCGCGCCGCCGCCCTCGGCCCGGCTGGCTGCGCTGGAAAACCTGGCCCGTCACGGGATCGAAACCGGCGTGCTGCTGATGCCCGTCCTGCCCTTCCTGGAGGACGACCCGGCCGCGATCCGGGCGATCGTCGAGCAGGCAGCGGCGCGGGGCGCGCGCCACATCGTGCCCGGCTTTGGCATGACCCTGCGCGACCGCCAGCGCGACTACTTCTACGCCCGGCTGGACCAGCACTTCCCCGGCCAGCGCGCCCGCTACGAGGCCGCGTTCGGAGAGCGTTACTCCTGCCCCTGCCCGGACGCTGCGGCCCTGCAAGCCCTGTTCGACGACCTGTGCCGCAAGCACGGCCTCCGCACGCGGGTCGCCCCCTACCGGCCAGAGGCCCAGCCGACGCAACTCCAACTGCTCTGAGAGCGCCAAAGCGTCCAGGCGTCGAAGCGGCAAGCGAAAAACAAAACCCAAGCATTGCCCCAACAGCCCACTGGCAGTCTCCGCTTTTCGCCTGGACGCTTGCTGCTTAGGCGCTTCGACGCTTCCTCTGGCCTCTCCTCCGACAGCGGGTATAATTCCCCCGAAATCCATCTGTCCTGCGAGAGAGTGATACGATGCCTTTCCTGAGTGGTGTGTTCGGCAACGGCGTGGTCTATCTGACTCCTCCCGCCAGCCTGCCCAATGGCACGCGGGCGTATGTGTACATCCTGGCCGAGGGCGAAGACCCGGTCTCGTTTTACCGGCGGCTGGTGATGATCGATCCGACCGATCCGCGCCTGTACAACCACCTGGGGCGGGCACAGCTCGAAGCCGGCAAGCTGGCCGATGCCGAAGCCTCGCTCAACCGGGCCATCCAGCTCGACTTCAGCTTCGCCGAGGCGCACTTCAACCTGGGTCGCTGCCTGGAAGCCCAGGGCCAGGCCGCCGCCGCGCTGAACAGCTTCCACAAGGCGGCCGACCTCGCCGCCGATGAAACCCAGTACCAGCGAGCCTACATCGAAGCCCTGATCCGGGAGGAAGACGGCGACGCCGTACTCGCCGCCCTGGCAGCCGGACTGGCCGCCGCGCCCCGCCTGCGCGCCTGGGCCGAATCCGACCCGGCCCTGGCCCCCCTGCGGACCGATCCGCGCTGGGCGGAACTCTTTCCCCAGGGGTAGGGGCAAGAGGCAGCGCAGTTCCCTGCGCCAAGGCAAGCGGCAAGAAAAAGCGAAGCTGTGCGACATCGCGGATCGATGCCCCCGATCTTTGGTCGCCGTCCCCATCCGGGAGATGTGTACCAGCAGGGCAATCGCATCAAACTGAAAAAGACACAGAGGACGCGGAGGAAAACGGTTCTACAAGCGTTTGATTCATTGTCTCGGCAGTACGGTTTTTTCTGTTTTCGCTTTTCTCTGCGTTTTTCCTTGGCGTTCTTGGCGTCTTTGCGGTTCTAAATGCTTTTTGATGCGATTGCCCTGTGTGTACCAGCCCGGCGGCTTGCGACTCCCCCCGCAACCGGGTAGAGTCCCCAACGAACCGCGCGTTCCGCCTTGTCTTTAATTAAGTATTCAAAATTAAGAATTCAACATTCTGCCTTCGCCTTGCCTCGGAGGGTTCCCCCGATGGAATTGATCGCCCTGTGGAAGTTCCTGCGCCGCCGCTGGTGGCTGATCGTGCTGCCCGCCCTGGTGACGCTGATCTGGGCCGTCCCGGACTTGCTCGACCCGCCCGCCGGCGGCTTCCGGACGACGCTGCGCGTCTCCGCCGCCCAGACTCCCGGCGAGGTGCTGCCCAGCTACGAGGATTACAGCTACTACCCCTGGCTGGCCTCGGAATACCTGATCGACAACCTGACCGTCTGGGTGCAGACCCTCAGCTTCGGGCAGGAGATCGCCAATCTGCTGGCCGCGAATGGGATCGAGGTCGATCCGGCGGCGGTGGCCGGCTCGATCGCCGCCGACAACACACGCAGCGTGATGCAGATGATCATCGGCTGGCCGGATGCGGACCAGCTCCGCGCCATCGCCGCCGCCGCGCTGGAGACGCTCCAGACGCGTAACCAGGAGTATTTCCCCCAGTCGGCGGTCGAGCCGCCAGACGTGATCGCGCTAGATGAGATCGTGATCACGCCCGCCCCGCCGGGCCTGCTGGATCGTTTCCAGCCGCTGCTCCGGGTCGCGCTGGGGTTGCTGGCCGGGCTGGGGATCGCCGCTCTGGTCGAGTACCTGGACGATTCGCTCCACGGCCGGGATGACCTGGAGGAAATGGAACTGGCGATCGTCGCGGAGATTCCGCGCTACCGCAACGACCGGCGGTAACGCAATGCTGAATTTTGAATGCTCAATGTTGAATTGAAAAGCAAAGCGGCAGGGCACGAGTGAAAGCCGGCCGTTTGGGTCGATTCAATTCAACACAGATTTCACGGATTGGAAGGATAAACACGGTCTTTCACTTCAGGCAATACCGTTAAAATCCTTTGAATCCGTCCAATCCGTGTTGAATTGAAAGGTCTTAAAACGGCAACCGGCCGGTGACTCGCGCAGCCTACTCCAGGCGGTCGCAGTAGACCTCGATCGCGGCCCGCATGAAGGCGGGCAGGTCGGGGTGGAACTGGCTGATATTGCGGTTGAAGTCCGGCTGCTCGACGTAGTGCTGGCCCAGGCCGCGCAGGACCTCGACCGTCGGCTCGTAGAAGTAGCGCAGGTGTTGGTGCCAGCGCGCGATGGCGGCCTGGACGGCCGGGCTATCCGCCGGCTGGCCGACCAGCGCGGCCAGATCGGTGTAGATCGCGCCGCCCTCGGCCAAAATCTCGGCTTTTTTTTGTTTGCTGTAGCTGGCCCACAGCCGGTAGGAGGCGTCGACCGTCTCCGCGCCCCACTGCTCGCGGGCTTCCTGCGCGTAGCGCTTTTCCTCTTCCTCGCTGAATCCCTTGAAAAGCTGGTTCTGGCTCATGTTTTTCTCCCCACTCACGTACTGAATCGTGTGATCGACGGTCCGGATAAGGTCTTGCAGCCGGACGATCTTTTCCTCCAGGGCCAGGCGGTGAACGCGCAGGGCAGCCAGCAGGTCGAAGCCCGGCCGGTCGAGGATGGCCCGGATATCGTCCAGGCTGAAGCCCAGTTCCCGGAAGAGCAGGATTTGCTGGAGCCGGAGCGCCAGCGCGTCCTCGTAGTAGCGATAGCTGTTTTCGCCCACGTAGGACGGCTTGAGCAGCCCGATCGCGTCGTAGTAGTGCAGGGTCCGGATGCTGACCCCGGCCAGGTCGGCCAGTTGTTTGACGGTGTAGACCATACCGCACGCTCCTCGTCTCGACCGCCATGATAAACCATCACGTAACGTCAGGGTCAAGGCAAAAGGCAGATCGAACCGCCAGGCCGTCATGGCGCTGGCAACGTCGAAGCGGCAAGCGTTTAAGCGAAAATCAGGTGCGGCTCATCGATTGGAAGCGCCCCTCCATAGTCTTTCCTCTGCGTTCTCCGCGACCTCTGCGGTGAGACACTTTTCGCTTCGACGCTTTGACGCTAGAATACCCGTTCTGCCTGATCGCCGCCGGGGCGATCCTCCGCTGTCCGTGCCCGCCGCCCGCCTTTGCCGGGCACGGGAGTCTTCCGTCTCTCGTCCCGTCCAACTGAATCACGGAGTGACCGATGAACTACGGATTTGTGCTGCCCAGAGGGGACGCCCGCACCGCCGCCGATTTCGCGTTCGAGACGGAGCAGGCCGGTTGGGATGGTTTTTTCGTGTGGGAGCCGGTGTGGGGCGTCGATGCCTGGATCTGCCTGACCGCCGCCGCCATGCGCACCGAGCGCATCCGGCTCGGCACCATGATCACGCCCGTCTCGCGGATGCGCCCCTGGAAGCTGGCCGGCGAGACCGCGACCCTGGACAACCTGTCCGGCGGGCGGGTGATCCTGGCGGTCGGGCTGGGCGCGATCGAGACCGGCTTCGAGGCCTTCGGGGAAGTGACCGATCGCAAGACCCGCGCCGAACTGCTGGACGAAGGGCTGGCGATCGTGACCGGGCTGTGGCGGGGCCAGCCGTTCGCGTTCGAGGGCAAGCATTATCACATCCAACCCAGCCATCACTTTCCGCCGCCTCCGCCCATCCAGCAGCCGCGCATCCCGATCTGGGTGGTCGGGGCCTGGCCGCGCCCGAAGTCCATGCGGCGCGCCCTGCGCTGGGATGGCCTGCTGCCGGCCAAGATGGACGCCGAGGGCCAGTTCGTGGAATTCACCCCGGACGACCTGCGCGCGGTGCAGACCTACATCGCCGCGCACCGGGAGTCTGACACGCCCTTCGATGTCGTGGTGGAGGGTCTCACGCCCGGCGATGATCCCGCCGCGGCCGCGGCCAAAGTCCGGCCCTGGATCGAGGCCGGGGCGACGTGGTGGCTCGAGGCCATGTGGGACGCGATGGACGATCAGCCCGCCGTGCTGGCGCGCATCCGGCAGGGGCCACCGAAGGGGTGAGGCGGAGACAAGAGGCAGGAGGCAGAGAGGCACGATAGAACGGACACCGGAGGCCGCGCTGTTTTGGCCGATCGCTTGTATCTTGACCGAAGCGGCGTCATGACAGTTGTCAGGCGAAAGCCAATCCTGTCCGACGTGGAGCTACAGTCTGGGAGACGGCCTGCAGCCCTGATCGCGACCGGTTGGATGACCGAACTGCCATTCATCGGCAAGACGGTATCTGACCGCTGATTGCTGAGCGCTGAAAGCTGTTTTTCATTGCACCCGCCGGGCGAGCTGGTTAAGATCGGGCTTCGGCTCCCTTGGCACGCTGCGCGAACCAAGCGATCGATGCTTTGTTTGCGCTTGTCGCTTTGACGCTTGGTCGCACCTGCGGCTCCCTGGAAATGAGACCCCCATGCATTTGATCCTGATCCGGCACGGCCAGAGTTACATCAATCTCCCCGACTGGGACGGCGGCTTCATCGACACGGCGCTGACCCCGCTCGGCCAGGCCCAGGCGGCCCGCCTGGCGGCCTGGCTGGCCGATCATTTCGCCCCGAACGCGATCTACACCAGCTCGATGCGGCGCGCGGTCGAAACCGCCACGGCCATCGGGGATACGCTCGACATGCCTTTCACGCGGGATGACCGCCTGCGCGAGATCGGCAACGCCTGGCCGGACGGTACCCCGATCGACGTGACCCAGCACGCGCCAGAATACGCCGAGTACTGGGCCAGCGAGCGGCCCTTCGCCCCGGTTTGCGACGGGGGCGAAACCTGGGGTGACTTCCTGACCCGGGTCGGGCGGGCGCTGTACGACATCGCCGAGCGCCATTCAGCCCCGGAAGACACCGTGCTGGTCGTGGCCCACGGCGGGGTGATCAACGCGGCGGTGGACGTGGCCTTCAACGCCGGACACTGGCGCAGCCTGGATGCCTGGCTGCACAACACCAGCCTCACTCACCTGGAATACAAGCCGGAGAAGCACCGCCAGGAAATCTGGCGGCTGCACGGCCTCAACCTGTGTTACCACCTGATGGAGCCGGACGGCTCGCTGCTGGGCTATACCTGGAAGGGCCGCACGCCAGGCGCGGAATAAAGAGGCAAGAGACAAGAGGCAGAGAGGCAAGAGAAAACGAGTCCGATACCACAATCGGCTGCCGGTTGTTTTCGCTGATGGCTGAAGGCTGAATGTTGACCGCTGCTTGTTTGACTGAGAACTGACCACTGTAACCTGACGACACACCAACAACCACGAACCAATGACCAAGTACCGTTTTCCCCGCCTGCTCCTGACGCCCCTGGTCGGAATCGGCCTGATTGCCGTCTGGGAGTTGGTCTACCGGGCCGGGCTGTACCCGCCCTTCCTGCTGCCCTCGCCGGGCGACGTGGCCGCCAAGCTGGCGACCATCATCGCCAACGGCACGCTGTGGACGCACACCCTGACCACGCTCCAGGCGGTGCTGCTCGGCCTGCTGGCCGGCGCCTCGGCGGCGCTGGCGCTCGGCTACCTGATCGCGCGCAGCCCGACCCTGGAACGCCTGCTGACGCCCTATCTGGTCGCGCTCCAGGCCGTGCCGATCGTGGCGATCGCCCCGCTGCTGGTGATCTGGTTCGGGCCGGACCTGACCAGCAAGGTGATCATCTGCGCCCTGATCGTGTTCTTCCCGATGCTGGTCAATACCATCGTCGGGGTGCGCGGAGTCGCGCCGGAGCTGCGCGACCTGATGCGCTCGCTGGAAGCCTCGCGCTGGCAAACCCTGCGTTACCTGGAAGCGCCCGCCGCGCTGCCCGTCCTGCTGGCCGGGCTGAAGGTCAGCGCCACCCTGTCGGTGATCGGCGCGGTGGTGGGCGAGTTCGTCAGTGCCAGGGCCGGGCTGGGCTTCCTGGTCAATTCGTCGCGCGGGGTGTTCGATACCGCCCTGATGATCGCCGCCGTGCTGGCCCTGGCCGCCCTGGCCCTGGCCCTGTACGGGCTGGTCGCCCTGCTGGAACGCTGGCTGCTCTCCTGGCAGCATCGTGGCCGAAGCTGAGCGCGGCGCGGGAGAAGCTGAGACAACCGATGAAGCAAATCCTACGATATGGCGAAGATGAGCTTCTTTCATTCACCGACTTCGGCAACAGCAACGGCTATCCGATTCTCGTCCAGCATGGCCTGATCGCCAGCATCAGTGAGGACGATCTCTTTGATCGCCTTCTCGAAGCAGGGCTGCGCCTGATTGGTATCGCCCGCCCCGGTTATGGGGAATCATCACCCCGTGCCATGAATGTCATGGCTGACTGGGGCGACATCGTCTCTGTTCTCGCCGACGAACTGGGCCTCGCCCAATTCGATGTTCTGGGCATGTCGTCGGGCGCGCCGTATAGCTATGCCATCGGCTACAGGCTGCCCGGCCGGGTGCGAAACGTCTTCATTTTCAGCGGCGCGCCCGCGCTGTACGACGATCGAATCCTGGCTGTCTGGCCCTATCCGGTGAACAAACAGGCCAGCATCCTCGAACTGGCAAAACTGGCGAAGGACTTGTTCTTCTCGAACCTGTCCGACGAAGACCTGCGGCGGGATGACATCAAGGATTCGATGATGCACGATTGCTTCGGCATCGCGCAGGATTTCAGGCTGAGATGCAACGATTGGGGCTTTCGGCTATCCGACGTGAACGTCCCTGTGTTCATGCAGCACAGCCGGGAAGACGATGACGTTCCCTTCATCACCGCCGAAATGACCGCGCGCCTGCTCCCCCACTGCCGCTTGGACGTGAGAGAGGGCGGGCACTTCTCGAAGGAAAGCCTGGACGAGTTTTTCAGGACGGTGGTCTTGCCAGTGTCGCGTAGGTGAGCGAGCCGGGGTTTCTACGGGATCGGCCGTCCGCACGCGGGATGCTCCAAGCATCCCGCTGGGGGATGGAAGCCCGCTAAAGGGGCTGGGACATTAGGCGAAGCCGCCTGTCGTCAGCCCCTTTCGCATTTTTCTCTGTAGCAAAGTGTCAACCAGTGTAGTGACCCCATAAACTTGGACACGGAATCGCGATTTCTTATTTCACTTCG
>CAZHMJ010000186.1:0-10190 GCA_964533805.1 uncultured Anaerolineae bacterium
AACGCTCACAGTAGTGATACCACCGATCGAGAGACGATGCACGTGATTAGCCCGGCCAGGATCAGGATGGCGGGCTACAGAGTGTCTTGCAGCCAGGGATAGGCTCTCGCGCCGTCCCAGCGGTGGCCGCCCTCGAACGGGGCGATCTCGACCGCGGACTCCGCATCGAAGCAGGCGTAGATCGTTTGCAGGGTCTCGAACGCGGCCAGCGCGGCCGAAGTTGGGAAAAGCGGGTCCTGCCGCCCGGTTTCAATCAGCAGCGGTCGGGGGGCGATCAGCCCGGCCAGGTCGACCATCTCGGCGATTTCCAGGAGGCCGGGGATGTAATTGCAGGCGCAGTGGGGCGAGGCCATGATCGAGGCGCGGAAGCTGCTGAAGTAGCCGCTGACCACGGCGGCGCTGATCCGGGTCTCCAGCGCGGCTGCAAAGAGGGTGATCATCCCCCCACCGGACAGGCCCACGCAGCCCAGCCTCCCGGCGGTGACGTCGGGCAGAGTCTCCACATAATCGACCAGCCGGATGATGTCCCACAGGCGCAGACCCGCCAGGGTCTTGCCGCACAGCAGGGCGCGCACACTCGTGGCGTAGCAAGGTGAGTATTCGGCCGAGCGCGCCTCGGCGGGGGTATCGCCGCGTTCCGCCGTGCCGCGCAGGAAGGGGACGAACACCAAAAAGCCTTGAAGGGCGATCTGGCGGGCGTAGTCGTAGTGATACTGCGCCAGCGCCGCCTGTTCCTCCGGCCCGTTGGGGAGGCCGGCCAGCAGGTGGGGCGCGCCGTGCCCGTGCCCATGCACGGCGATCACCGGCCGGAAAGGCGGGGCGACGTGATTGGGGCGCAGGATGTAAAACGGCATGGTCTCGCCCGGCCGAGTCTGGATGACGGCCAGGCTCAGGGCGATGGACTCATCCTCGCTGAGATCGAGAATCTGGGGGTCCAGCGGACAGCGTGCCTGCGGCCAGCCGCCGAGAAGCTGCGTTACCCTGGCTCGCAAGGCAACCTGCCAGGCTTCGACTTTCTGCCGGGAGGCAGCCTGGAAGGCCATCTGGCGCGGCGTTCTGGCGTACCAGTCGAACAGGCCGGGCATCGTCTGAATCTGGAAGCTGGAGAGGGGAGGAGGCATGGGCGATCGTCCTCGTCGCTGGCTGGAAGCCGAGCGTGGAGCTGTTCGCGGGATTTGCGGACAGCTCCACGCTGGTGACGTCAGGATGAGGCTGGCACGGCGGCCGGTTTCTCCGGCAGGTCGAACAGGTCGCGCACCCGGACGGCCTGGTGCGTGATGAGCGACCGGTTCGCGCAAATCCCGGTCAGGATCGAGGCCGCCCCGTCGATGTGGGACGCGGCACGGTTGAATGGATCGGCCGGCGGGTTGGGCGAGAATAGCTGCTCCAGCAGGACCGGGTCCGCGCCCCCGTGCCCGCCCTCGCTTTGCGGAATCTCGATTTCGTAGGGCGTGCCGAACATGGGATACATCCGGATCTGGGAGTGCTTGAAGGCGCCCTTGCTGGCCGAGAGATCGTGATCGTTGCCGGCCGGTTGGGCCTTGAGCCAGCCGGTGCTCTCCTGGACTTCCAACTCGACGCGGCCCCGCGTGCCGTTGATGGCGACGCGCAGCCCTTCCCAGGGGGAGTAGGCGATCAGGCAGTACGACAGGATCACGCCGTTGCGGTAGCGGGCGGTGACGGCCATCGTGTCTTCGATCGTGATCGGCTCCCCGAACACGTTGCGGTCGCGGAGGTAGCCGTCCTCCGCCTCCGCCTGGAGGTACAGGGCGTTGAGCTGGGGGTCCTGATCCAGGAAGAGCGCGAAGGGATCATTGGCGGCTTCCGGCTGGCCGGTGTAACGGTTGTAGGCATAGTGCTCGCCGCGCGCCTCGGCATTCTTGCGGCCGTAGAACAGCAGGTCGCCAAAGGCGAAGACTTCTTCCGGGTAGGAATCGATCCACCAGTTTACCAGGTCGAAGTGGTGGGTGGATTTGTGAACCATCAGCCCGCCGGAGTTCGCTTTTTCCCGGTGCCAACGGCGAAAATAGTCCGCGCCGTGGCGGGTATCCAGCAGCCAGGAGAAGTCCACGCTGAGCGGGCGGCCGATCGTGCCCTGCATGATGACTTCGCGCAGCCGGGTATAGGCCGGGGCGTAGCGGTAGTTGAAAGCCACCCGCAGCTTGCGGCCCGTCCGGGCGATGGCGTCGAAAATGATCTGGGTCTTGTCCGCGTCGACGGTCATCGGTTTTTCCGTGATCACGTCGCACCCGGCTTCCATGGCGCGGGTGATGTAAAGGTGGTGCGTGGCGTCGATGGTGGTCACGATCAGGACGTCCGGGCGAGTTTCGGCCAGCATCCGGTCGAACTGATCGGCGCGATAGGTCGGGCAGGGCGGGGCGTTGAATTCGTCCCGCAGCCAGCGATTGTACCAGTCCATGCGGGTCTGGTTGAGATCGCACAGGCCGACCAGGCGGCTCGAATCGCGGTAGGTGGTGGCCAGCGCCCGGATGTACATACCGGCCCGTGAGCCGGTGCCAACAAGGGCGTACCGTTTTAGCATAGCGTCACCCTTCTCAACATGTGATAGCGAAACCAGTTTCTGTTCTGGAAATGACCAGCCACACTATTCTAACGCCTGTGTGCTTTGACGCACGATGAGATCGGGCAGCAGCACGTGCTGGTGCGGCTCGATCTCCGGGTTCTGAATCTGCTCGAAAAGAAACTGGAACGCCAGCCTGTTTTGAAGCTCGAAGTCGAACGCGACCGTGGTCAGCGGCGGGCACAGGAACTGGGCGTGCGGCGCGTTGTCGTAGCTGACGACGGAGATATCTTCCGGGACGCGCAGGCCGTGGGTGCGCAGGGCGTGCAGCGCCCCGATGCTCATCCGGTCGTTGGCGACCAGCACCGCCGTGAATTTGCGGTCCTGCTCGAGGAGCTGGCGCATACACAGATAGCCGGTTTCCATCGCGCTGCGGACGGTGGTGTAGTCGCCTTCGGCGCTGGGGCCGGGTTGCAGCCCATGCGCCAGCAGGGTTTTCTCCCAGGTCTTGTAGCGCCACTGGGCATTGTTGGCCTTGAGCGTGCCGGTGATGACCGCGATATCGCGGTGACCCAGCCCGATCAGGTGCTCCATGGCCAGTTCGGTGGCGCGAATCTGGTCGTACCCAACCCAGGTGACCTTGCGCGAGTTGAGGGCGAAGTCACGCCGGACGAGCGGGATGCCGTGGCACAGGTCCAGCAGCTCATCGTCGTCAATCCGGAGCCGGGGCGCATACAGGAAGATGCCTTCGACCATTCGGGCGGCGGCTTTATCCAGGGTCTGGGGCAGCGTGCTGAGGGTGCATTCCGCGTAGAGGGCGGAGTAGTTGTCCCAATGGGCGGAGTTCAACAGGGGGACCTCGAACGGGAACTTGCCATCGACCGTGATGACCTGAATCGTGCCGGAGCGCTGGGTGGTCAGCATCTGGGCGGCCAGGTTGCGCTGGTAGCCCAGGCGGTCCATGGTGTGCAGCACGCGCTCGCGCGTTTCGGGGGCAACCCTGGGATGGTTGTTGAGGACGCGCGAGACGGTCTGGTAGGAAACCCCAGCCATTTTGGCGACATCGTGGATGGTGGGCCGGCTGCCTCTTGGATCGGTCATCGGGACACCTCTTTATCTGTGTGATCAGTCACACAGATCATGATCTATCTTCTGCTTGCTTTCGGGAAATGTCAAGCTGTTTCCAGAATCGTCGGTTAAAGTTGCTTGACAATGAGCAAAAGAACGCTATATGATGAGTGTGACCAGTCACATGATGATAGCCATTTTCACCAGAGGATTTCGTACATTTCGCTACCCGGAGGTCGCTATCGCCCATATCCAAATACCGTTCTAGGTCATTGCGCAGTCTTTGCTATTGAAAGGGACACTGCAACATGAAAACACGGTTTGGCTTGTTGATCACCGTCTTGCTCCTCGCGACCCTGGTCCTCCCCGGCACGCTGGCTTCCGGTGATGATACCATCGAATTGAGCATCAACTGGTGGGGTTCGCAGAGCCGCCACGACCGCACGATCGCCGTGATCGAGTTGTTCGAGGCCGCGCATCCCAATATCGACGTCGTGTACGAGTTCTCCAGCTGGGGCGACTACTGGACCCTGGAGACCACCAAGGCGACCGGCAACAACCTGCCGGACATTATGCAGCAGGACTACGCCTACCTCGAAGAATGGGTCAGCCGTGGCTTGCTCATGCCGCTGGATGACTTCATCGCGGAAGGGGCGATCGACGTCTCCGGCATTTCAGAGCAGGTTCTTTCCACGGGCATGGTCGACGGGCAGAACTATGGCATCGCCCTGGGCACCAACTCCCAGGCCATCCTGATCGATGTTCAGGCATTTGAAGCGGCCGGCATCGAGCTGCCCTCGCTCGACTGGACCTGGACGGAGTTCGAAGAAGTCGCCAATGCTCTGCACGAGAAACTCGGCATCTGGGGCTTCGGCGGCACGCTGGCGGACGAGGCTCTGTGGAAGTCGCTCTTCCTGGGCTACGATCAGTGGGCCTTCAATGAAGCGGGCACCGCGCTGGGCTACGAAGATGACCAGATCGTGGTCGATTACTTCGACATGATCCTGCGCCTGATGGACTCCGGCGCGCTGCCGACCGTCGAGCAGTGGGCCGAATATGCCGACGTGGGGCCGGAAGGCAATCCCCTGGTGACCGGCGAGGCGGCGATGGGCTACTGGTGGAGCAACCAGGTGGTCGCCATCACGAACGCGGCCGGCGAGGGTCGTGAGTTCCGGCTGTGGCACCTGCCCCGCCCGGAAGGCGGTTCGCCTGAGAACTACATCAAGCCGTCGCAGTTCTTCTCGATCACGTCCCAGTCGCAGCATCCCGCGGAAGCGGCCATGTTCCTGGACTTCTTCCTCAACTCGCCCGAAGCCGCCGACATCCTGGGCACCGAGCGCGGCGTCCCGGTGGTTGCGGCCGTGCGCGAGTACCTGGCCCCCAGCCTCAGCCCGATCGACCAGGAAACCTTCAACTTCCTGGATCGCGTCCTGGCAGACAACAGCCCGACACCGCCCCCCGATCCCGCGGGCTGGGCCGAAATCCGGACCAATGTCTACGCGCCCGTGTTCTCCGATCCGATCCTCTACCGGCAGATTAGCCCGGCGGAAGGCGCGGCCGCGCTGCGTACCGAGGTTAATGCCATTCTGGCTGCGAACGAGTAGGCCTGTGCCCATCGTCGCGGGGCTTTGAATGGCGGCGGGCAGGGGTGCAGAGGTTGGTCGCCTGGAAAACTGCACCCTTGCCCACACATCCTGAGGGAAGATTATGGACAATCTGGCCGGAACCGCAAATGTGCTGGCTGAACAAAACACCGGTGAAGAAAACAAGCGAACAGGCAGGATCGCGCGCCTTTTCCGGCGCAAAGATACCAGTTGGCAGCACAACAACCTGGTGGGGTACCTGTTCATCTCCCCCTGGTTGATCGGCTTCATGCTGTTCGCTGCCATCCCGATCGTGGCCTCGCTGATCCTGGCCTTTACCAACTACGACATCTTGCAGCACAGCCTGTTCCAGGGCAATTGGGACTTCGTCAACCTCGCCAACTTCGAGCGAATGTTCAACCGCGACTTCCGTTACTGGAAAGCGGTTGCGGCCACGATCAACTATGTCCTGCTCGCCGTGCCTTTCCGGCTGCTCTTCGCGTTGGGTGTGGCGGTCTTGTTGAACACCAAGCGGCGCGGGGTGTACCTGTACCGCGCTGCTTACTACGCGCCATCCGTGGTGGGCGGGAGTGTCGCGGTCGCCGTGTTGTGGCGGGAGATCTTCGGGGCCTCGGGGTTGATCAATACGATTCTGGGGCAGGAGATTTACTGGTTTGGCGATCCGAAATATGCCATGTGGACGCTGGTTTCACTGGCCGTGTGGCAGTTCGGCTCGCCGATGCTGATCTTCCTGGCCGGGCTGCGCCAGATCCCGCCGGAGCTGTACGAGGCGGCTTCGATCGATGGCGCGAATGCTGTCCAGCGCTTCACAAAGATCACCCTCCCCATGTTGACCCCGATCATCTTCTTCAATCTGGTCATGCAGACGATCAACGGGTTCCAGCAGTTCACCCAGGCGTTCATCGTCACGGGTGGCCGGCCGCTGGATACCACACTGCTCTACCCGCTGTATGTCTTCAACCAGGGCTTCGTCAGCTTCAAGATGGGCTATGCTTCGGCGATGGCCTGGGTGCTGCTGGTGGCCATTGCCGTGTGCACGGCGGTGCTGTTCGCGACGTCTGGCCGGTGGGTGTACTACCAGGATGCGGAGAGAAGCTGAGATGAGTGTGAGAGCCAGCACGGCCGCAGCCTCACCAATTCAGTTATCCAAGAAGCAGAGAGACTTTTTGAAGTCTATGACCTATCACCTGCTCGTGGGGATCATTGGCCTGGGCATGATCTATCCCCTCCTGTGGATGATCTCGGCCTCGTTCAAGGAAGCCTCCGACATCTGGACAAATGTCAGCTCGCTGCTGCCCCAGACGATCCACCTGGAGAACTACATCAACGGCTGGAAGGGCTTCGGGGGGATCACCTTCACGACGTTCTACCAGAACTCGATCCTGTACGCCGGCCTGGGCACGCTCTTTCAGGTGGCTTCCTCGGCCGTTGTGGCATACGGTTTCGCCCGGATCCGGTTCACGGGCAAGAACTTCTGGTTCGCGCTGATGTTCATCTCCATGATGCTGCCCGATCAGGTGCGCCAGATTCCGCAATACATCCTGTTCAACGAGATCGACTGGGTAAACACGTTCTATCCCTTGCTCATCCCGCGCCTGGGCGGGGCGCCCTTCTTCATCTTCATGATCACGCAGTTCATCCGGGGCATCCCGATCGAACTGGACGAAGCGGCCATGATCGACGGGTGCAGCAAGGCCGGGATTTTCTACCGGATCATCCTGCCCCAGTTGAAGCCGGCCGTCATCACCGCCGCGATCTTCTCGTTCTACTGGACCTGGGACGATTTCATGGGGCCATTGATCTACCTGAACTCGCCCCAGAAGTACACGGTCTCGGTCGCCCTGCGCGCGTTCTCCGATCCGGGCGGTTCGACCGACTGGGGCGCGATCTTCGCCATGTCGACCCTGTCGCTGGTGCCGGTGTTCGTGATTTTCGTGGTGTTCCAACGCTACCTGGTGGAAGGAATTGCCACCTCCGGCCTGAAGGGGTAGGCTCTGGGCATGATCAAGCCTACGGTTGTCAATCCCTTCACGCGCGAAGACTGGCTCGACCGGGTGATGACCCTGGTCACGGCCAACATGCTGTGGCTGGTGTGCTCGCTCCCGTTGGTGACGCTGCCCGTGGCGACGGCCGGGCTGTGGGCAGCCCTGCTGCCCTGGTGGCGCGGCGAGAACCCGGAATTGTTCCAGACGTTCTTTCCGGAGATGCGCCGGCTGTGGCTCAAGAGCAGCCTGATTGGGCTGCTGGACGCGGCGCTGCTCGGACTGGTTGGGCTGAACCTGTGGATTCTGTCTCTTGCCGACTCGCCGGTGGCCTGGCCCATGGCGGGGGTGAGCCTGTTTGTTGGCCTGATGGTGGTGCTGGGGAATCTGTACTGCTGGGCGCTGCTGGTCACGACCGAACTGCCGTTCCGCCAGTTGATCATGGTCTCGATCAGATTGGTTTTTCTTCACCCGCTGCGCTCGATTCTGGGAGGCCTGGCCGGAGGCGTGCCCTTGCTGCTGGGCCTCGTCTGGCTGCCCAAGATCGTGGTGTTCTTTGGCTTGATTTCGGTCGTGGTGCTGCTGGCGAGTGGGGTGAGCTGGCCGGTGCTGGCGCGCTACAGCCACGAACTCTTTGACACGGAATAATGGACGCGCCACCGTTGTCACGGTGGACTGTTCTTGACCAAAGGCGAAAACAGCATGGTGGAACAAACTCCCTGGGCCGTCCGGATGGCTCGCTCGGTGATGTCCCAACGCCCGATCATGGGCCAGAAGTGGACGTATGAATGGGGCGTGGTGCTCAAAGGCATCGAGCAGCTCTGGCTGAAGACCGGCGAGCAGGCCTACTTTGACTACATCAAACACAATATCGATCACTTCGTGAACCCGGACGGCACGATCCGGACGTATCCCGTCGAAAGCTACAACGTGGATATGATCAACACGGGCAAGCTGCTGTTTGGCCTGTGGCGCGAAACCGGTGACGACCGCTATCGCAAGGCCGCCGACCGGCTGCGCGACCAGTTGCGGGTCCACCCGCGCACGATCGATGGCGGATTCTGGCACAAGCTGATCTATCCCCACCAGATGTGGCTGGATGGCATCTACATGGAAGGGCCGTTCTACGCGGAGTACGCGGCCACCTTCGACGAGCCGGAGGGGCTGGACGACGTCGCGCACCAGATCATCCTGATCGAGCAGCACACCCGCGATCCCAGGACCGGGCTGCTGTACCACGGTTGGGACGAAAGCCGGCGGCAGAAGTGGGCCAACCCAGAGACGGGCGCTTCCCGCAATTTCTGGGGGCGGGCGATGGGCTGGTTCATGATGGCCCTTCCGGACGCGCTCGATCATTTCCCGGCGGATCACCCGCAGCGCGAGACGATCATCCAGATCTTCCGCGATACCGTTCGCGCCCTGGCGGCGGTCCAGGACCCGGCGACGGGCCTGTGGTACCAGGTGCTCGACCAGGGCGGGCGCGAGGGCAATTACCTGGAAGCCTCCGCGAGCTGCATGTACACCTACGCCATCGCCAAGGGCGTGCGGATGGGCTATCTCGCGCCGGAGGCGCTGGACATCGCCCGGCGGGCCTTCGAGGGGATCACGACCCATCTGGTCACGGTCGACGAGGCCGGGCTGGTCTATCTCAACCAGATTTGTTACGTGGCCGGGCTGGGGGGCGACCCATACCGCGACGGCTCCTTCGAGAACTACATCAGCGAGCGGGTCGTGACCAACGACGAGAAGGGCGTCGGCCCGTTCATTCTGGCCAGCGTGGAGCTGGAGATGCCGTAATCAGGGGCACGTGCGGCGGACAGCGAAGGAGCCAGCTTTCGGGCCGGCTCCTTGTGATTCTGCTGATTGACTTCGTTTGGGTGTCAGAGCGTTTCCGCCATGAGATCGGCCGCGCGGGCGAACAATCCCGCTGCCCCGCCGGTATGCCAGAAGAGCAGTGTCTCCTGCGGTTCGTAGGCGCCCATCTGGATGAACTGGACCATCTGGGCGAAGGCCCGCGCCGTATAAATCGGGTCGAGCAGGATGCCTTCGCTGCGGGCCAGCAGCCGGATCGTCGCCTGTTCGGCGGCGGTGATCACCCCATAAGCATGCGGCCCGGCTGCCTCGTGCACCCGGACATCGGCCTCGGTCAGATCGATCGCCAGACCGAGGTAGGCGGCGGTCTCGGCGGCCAGCGTCCTGATCCGGGTGGCGACGCCTTCGATGGCGAAGTTGTTCATGCCCTCGACCTGAACGGACATGCCGAGGGCTTTGACACCCACCAGCACGCCCGCGTGAGTCCCGCCCGATCCGGAAACCAGCACGATCCGGTCGACGCGGTCCCGGCGCTGGGCGAGCTGCCCGGCCAGTTCCTCGACGGCGGCCACGTACCCGGCCGCGCCGATAGGCACGGAGCCGCCGACCGGGATGACATACGGGCGGCGGCCCTGCGCCGCGAGAGCGTGGGTTGTTTCCGCCAGCACCTCGTCGCGCGGCCGGTCTCCGGCCCACACGATCTCGGCTCCCAGCAGGTCATCCAGCAGCAGGTTGCCCACCCAGTCCGCCCTGGCGATGGGCGGACCGGACAGGACCAGCACGCAGCGCAGGCCGGACTGGGCCGCGGCCGCCGCCGTCTGGCGGCAGTGATTGGACTGCGCGCCGCCCACCGTGACCAGCGTGTCGGCCCCCTGTTGAAGGGCCTGGCCCACCAGGAACTCCAGTTTGCGCGCCTTGTTGCCGCCGGTCGCCAGGCCGGTCTGGTCGTCGCGCTTGATCAGGAGGCGTGGGCTGTCCGGCAGAACCTGGCGCAGGCGCTTCAACTCTTGCAGCGGGGTGGGCAGGTGCGCCAGGTGAACGCGGGGCAGATGGGCGGTCAGCGGTGCATGTGATTGCTCAGACATTTGACGTCTCCTGGTAGCTCGATTTGACCCGTTTCAACTCAACACGGATGGAGCGGGTGTCGCGCGGTCGGGGATTGGAAATCCCCGACTCTGGACTTTGGCACTTCAAGGAGCCGGA
>CAZHMJ010000187.1:0-10184 GCA_964533805.1 uncultured Anaerolineae bacterium
GTCGTCTGAAAGGCAGGCGACTTGGGGTCGCGTACCCGAAACAGGTAGTCGCCCTGCTGATCGAGTAGCCAGCCTGCCGGATACTGGGCAAGCACGCCAGCGGTCAGATCGCGGAATGTCGCGGTACGGGTCAGAGTCTGATCCTTGATGAAAAACCCAAAGGTCAGACCGGCAACCGCCGTCAGGATGACGAGCAAATGCGCCCAGCGGTCCGAGCGTTCTGGCACCGCCTCTTTGACTGCTGGAAAAACCGGCCTATCCATCGACCCTTCCCCCAGCCCGGCGAGTGTCGCGTGCCTCCGCGCTCGAAATAAGGAAAGCATACACGACAAACAGGAGCGTCCCGAACCCAACCGAGAAGATCAATCCCATCAGCGGCGAATTCGCCGTTTCTCCAATCCCGAATCCCTGGACCACGAACCCAGCCCGCATGGCGATGTACACCCCATGCAGCAGGCTCCCCAGCAGGAGATTCACAGCCAACGCGAATACAGGCGTCCGATCAAACCATAGATTCATCAGCCGGTAGGCAACCACCAGCCCGATCCCTTCCTGCGCCAGCACGATTCCCAGAACCCGAATTGCTGCCGGGCCGGGTTGGGCGCCCCCCTCGAACAGGGCGAATCGAAGGTTGAAGACCGTGGCAAAAGCCAGACTGACCAGCAGGCTATACACCACGATGTCGACCCTCCGCCGCAAAAGGCCCGGGTCGATCATAAAGCGCAGCACCAGGTACTTCCCGGTTTCGGTTGCCAGCCCAACGGTGATGGCGTAGGCGAAAATCCGGGTCAGGCCGTCCATCGTATTCAGCCAACGCTCCGGCTCGATGTAATTCTCGATGAATGGTGCGACCAGTCCATTCGCCACCAGAAGGCTGATGACCAGCACCGGTATCAAACGCTCGCGCGGCTGCTGGACGCGCCGCTCCAGCCGCCACGAAAACAGGGCCCACAACCCCAACGGGACCAGCGCCAGCCCAGCCGTAGACAGCTTGCGCTGATCGCCATCCAGACTGATCCCCAGCGCCCCACCAGCCAGACTGAGAATCAGCGTCACCGCGAGAAAAAACGAGTTTTCGATCACGACAGGACGCCAGACCGGCCGGTACATCGCCACAGGCCGTTCAGTTCCCTTTGGGGGCAGCAAACTGGTATCAAACGTCGTCATAAGTAGAACCCAGGCCAGTCCAGTGTGCTTTACTCCAGGCGCGCTCATTCTACCCCAGGCCACTCAACCGGCCCAAATTCCTTGTACCTGCCCACCCTCCGGGCGCGGTATACTGGTTTGATTGGTTCTCGCGCTTTCCCTAGCATCAGGGATCAAGAGATGAAGGCATTTACGAGACTGCTCCTTATTGTCGGTATCCTATTGGCCGGTTGTTCAGGTTTGGATGGAAACACCGTTCAGGGTCCCAGCATCGTGTACGGGTTGACCCTGATGCCGTCCGGCTTCGATCCCCACCTGAACGCCTCTGCCGAGTTGGGTATTCCACTCCGCTCGGTCTACGACACGCTGATCTACCGGGAGCCAGCCTCAGGCGATTTCGTCCCTGGTCTGGCCTCGCGCTGGGACATCAGCCCAGATGGCCTTAGCTACACCTTCCACCTCCGTAGCGACGTGACCTTCCACGATGGCACGCCTTTCAATGCCCAGGCCGTCGCGGCCAATCTGGACCGCATCACCAATCCGGACAACAACTCCCTGCGGGCGCGCTACATGCTTGGCCCGTTCTCCGGTTACGATCTCGTGGATTCCCAGACTATCCGGCTGAATCTCACGGAACCATACGCCCCTCTGCTCGACTCGCTGAGCCAGGTCTATCTAGGCATCGCCAGCCCTGCGCAGATCGCCCAATATGACACCGCCACCTACCAGTTCCACCAGGTGGGCACCGGGCCGTATCGCATGGTCGAATACATTCCAGGCGACCGGCTCGTCCTGGAACGGAACGCGGATTACGCCTGGGGACCGTCCTTCTACATTGCACCCGCCAACCCGATCCAGCGCGTCATCTTCCGCTTCTTCGAGGATCCCCCCACGCGCATCCTGGCTCTGGAAAGCGGCGAAGTCCAGATCATGGGTGAAATTCAGCCTGTCGACGCCCAGCTTGTGGCCTCGAATCCACGTCTGCGCCTCTACCCGGTCAACATCCCCGGCCAGCCACTCCAGTTCATCTTGAATACCCGCCGCTTTCCGACCGACAGCCTGCTGGTCCGACAAGCGCTGCTCTACGCCACCAATCGTTCGTCCGTCGTGGACGGCGTCTTCCAACGCTTCTCGCCAGCCGGGACCGGCCCGCTCTCCCCGGCCACAGACTTCTACAACCCTGACATCGCCAGCTACTATCCGCATGACATCGCCCAGGCGCAAACACTGCTCGAAAACGCCGGGTTCACGGAGAAGGATGCGAACGGCACGCTGATCATCCCCACGGGCCTCCAGACTCCCCAGGAGGAAACGGCCGCCCTGACTCCGACACCCGCGACGACAGAGTTCAATGGTATCCCGCTCAAACTGGTGCTCGTGGTTCCCCCGTGGGGCATGGCGCCTCAAGTAGCCCAGCTCCTCCAAAGCCAGTGGCGCGACATTGGGATAGACACGGAAATCCGGCAGGTGGCCGGTTTCAGCCAGCTTCTAGAAGCGGTCGAAGCTGGCGAATACAACCTGATTGTCTACAACGCCGCCGGCAAGGATGCTTCGGTGGTCAACCAGTTCTATTTGAGCAATGGCTCGTCCAACTGGAGTGGCTATGCCGATCCGGAGCTTGACAACTTCCTGCTGGAAGGGGCCCGCCAGACCGATCCTGAACAGCGCCGCCTGGTTTACGCCGCCGCGCAGGTGCGCATTATGGAACAGGCATTGATTCTCCCGATCCGTGATTACGTCAATCTGAACGGGGCGACGGTGGATCTGGCAGGAGTCGCGTTCGATGCACAGGGCTGGTTTCCACTCCTGTACAACTTCTCCTGGGAGCCGGAGAGTGGAAACTGAGCGATGCTCCGTTTTGTACGCGATCGCTTGCTGATCACGCTGCTGACTGTTTGGGGAGCCGTCACACTCGCGTTTTTTGCCCTGCGAGTCATCCCCGGCGACGCCCTCATTAGCCAGATGCTTCAGGCGGGCGCCCCGCAGGAGGCCATCGACGAGCGACGGGAAGTCCTAGGGCTTGACGCTCCAGTCATCGGGCAATACGGCCGCTACCTGGCGGGATTCATCCGGGGGGATCTGGGCCGCGCGCTTATCTCGCACCAGCCCGTCAGTGAGATGATCGGCCAACGCTTCGGCGCGACGGTGCTCCTGGCCGCCTGTGCCCTGGCGGTCGCGCTTCTGGTCGGAATTGGCCTGGGTATTCTGGACGGTCTGCTATCGCCCCGGCTGATGGGCCGCGCGGCTGGAATCGCTGGCGTCCTCCTTCTTTCCAGCCCGGTCTACTGGAGCGGAACCCTGGCGATTTTTATCTTCAGCACCCGGTTGGGCTGGTTCCCCGCGACCGGATCGGGTAGTCTGCGGCATCTGGTGCTGCCCGCTTGTGTGCTTGGCCTACACGTCGCAGGCAGCATCGCCCGCGTCACCCGGACCAGCCTGCGCCAGATTCGCCAGGCTGATTTCGTCCGGACGGCCTACGCCAAAGGATTGCCTCCCCGCACGGTCGCTCTGGCGCACATCCTCCGGGCAGGTCTGCCGCCTATCGTCTCCATGGTTGCCCTCCAGACCGGGTTTCTGCTGGGTGGAACCGTGATCACGGAAATGCTGTTTGCCCGTCAAGGCTTGGGCCAGTTGATGCACCGGGCCGTGCTTGAACAGGATTTCCCGGTCGTCCAAGGGATCGTCGCGCTGTCCGCCGTGGTATACAGCATCCTCACCGCCGGAGCCGACCTGCTTTCCAGCTTGCTGGATCCCCGGCTGCGCGCACCGGAAAACCACTAAGCCTTCATGAGCACCCTGCCCAGCATCCCTGAACTCAATCTGCGCGAGCCGGAACGCCGCCCACCCTGGCGTCTGATCTGGATCGCCGTGACCGCGATCCTATTGACCGTGTGGATCGCTCCAGCTTTCTCCCCTTACGATCCCCTGGCCGCCGACGGGCAGGCCGCGTTCAGTCCACCGTCGGCCGCCCACCTTCTGGGCACCGACTCGCTGGGCCGCGACGTTTTAAGCCGCTTTCTCGTGGGGGGACGTCAAACCCTGGGGATGACACTCCTGGCAACGGCTATCGCTGTGGTGCCCGGTCTCCTGATCGGAACCAGCGCGGCGATCCTGGGCGGCTGGACCGATCGCCTGCTCATGGCCGGGATGGATATCTTGCTAGCGTTTCCTGGTCTGCTGCTGGCGCTGGTCGTGATCACACTGTTGGGGTCTGGTCCGGCTCAGGTCGCGCTGGCCGCCGGGGTCGCGGGTCTGCCGGGAAATGCCCGCCTGACTCGCACAGCGGTTCTTCAGGTGCTGCGTCAGCCGTACATTGAGGCGGCGATCAGCATTGGAGCCAGCCCGCTGCGCATCCTGTTCTGGTATGTGCTTGCCAATGCGTTGGGTACGCTGCTGGGCTTCGCCGCCCTCGCACTGAGTTGGACCCTCTTGAACAGCACCGCCCTCGCCTTCCTCGGTTTCGGCGGCGATCCGTCCGTTCCGGATTGGGGAGGCATGCTCAACGAGGGGCGGGCTGCCTTCCGGACTGCGCCATGGATCGCGATCCCGTCAGGAATTGCCGTCACCCTGACGATCTTTCTGGCAACCCGGCTTGCGGATCGCTTCCAGGACAACCTGGACGGCTAATCCCGGCTGATCACCGTGCCCGCTTCCGTAGAGGGATCGCCCAGCACCGCCTGGACCAGTGCCGGATTCAGCCCGGACATGATCCGCACCGTGAGACCGGGTGCCGCTTCGACCAGCCGGAGCATGTCGCGCACCTTCGACGCCATCCCTCCGGTCACATCGACTCCATGTGACCCACCCAGCGCGGCTTCGATGCTCGAATACGTGGTGGGGGTGATCCGGGGGATGACCTTGCCTCGCGGATCGAGCACACCATCCACCTCTCCAAGCAGCACGATCCACTGCGGAGCCAGGATCGGAGCAAGATAGAAGAAGATAGTCTCGGTGCTGATGATCGTCCCACCGCGCGTCCGGTCCAGGGCCACGTCGCCATGCACCAGCGGCACAATCCCGTGAGCGAGCGCTGCCTTCAACGGACGTGTCTCCAGCGTCACAAGCTGTCCGTCAGTGCACTCCGCCGAGGCCGACGGCTGCACGGGCCAGGCCGGGATTCCGGCTTCGCTCAGTGATCGACCCACCAACTCGGTGAGCGAACGCGCCACACGCCCCACCTCCGCAAATCCCAGCCACTGGGCGGCGGTCTGTACCCCGGCTGCAGTCCCATGTTTTTGGGCCGCGAAGTGCCCGAACGAGCCGCTGCCGTGACCGATCAGCAGTTGTAGATCGGGACGCGCAGTCAACACGGATCGGATCGCCTCGGCCAGCCCACCCATCCGCTCGCTGAGGAAGGTCGCTTCGCGAGTTTTGTCCGTAATCAGGGAACCGCCCAGCTTCAGGAAGGTGAGCATCTCGGTTATGCCTCTGTCTTGAGAACAGTGTAGATGACTTGTTTGGCCCCGGCAGCGAGCAGCGCCTCGGTCACCAGGATGCGACTGGCTGGATCAATCAGGGCGATCATATTCCCGCCGCGCCCACCACCTGAGAGCTTGGCTCCCAGTGCACCGGACTGCTCGGCCGCCTGGACAAGTCGGTCGAGTTCCTCGGAGGAAACAGTCAATTCGCGCAGAAGCCGCTGGTTCTCAGTCATCAACGGTCCCAGCGCGGCAGGATCGCCTGCTTCGATCGCGCGCCGGGCCTCGCGGGCAATCGTACCAATCTCCGCGAAGATAGGCGTGTGGCGTTCCGGGTCGGCCTCAAACAGCTTACGGACATCGCCCACCGCCACATGGGTCGGGCTGGCAACCCCAGTATCCGCGACCAGCAGATGGATTGGCTGGCCGATATTGAACATCTCGATGGAAGACCCTTTGATGAAGAAAATCGGGCGCTCGTACACCACGACGGTGTTGTCGATCCCGCTTGGCGTACCATGATGCAGCCGTTCAATCTCGAAAACCAGCGGGTTCAGGACCTCAGGATCGGTGGGTTGGCCCAGCGCCAGGCCCAGGCCGCGCAACAGCGCCGTGGTCGCCGCCGCGCCGCTGCCCAACCCGCTCGCAACCGGGATCGTGCTGTGGATCAGGATGTCGAGATCGGGCCAGGCAGGAGCCACCTTGCGCAGGAGGAGCCGGGCCGCGGTCACAAGGGCATGTTCACCGTCCACCGGATCGGGCGTGACGACGAGCGTTCTGCCCAGGTTGGCCGCGACGATGATCACCCCGCTGCCGGCGCGCCCTGGCCGGACGATGGCCCGCGTGCTGACCGCCTGGAGGGGCGCGGCAATCGCCGGTTGCCCATAGACAACCGCATGCTCCCCAAACAGAATGACCTTCCCAGGCGCGGCAGCCGTAACCTCAGGCATGGCCCTTTAGCCGAGATACAGAATGCCCAGCACGGTGAGGCCCCACAGCACGATCGAGACCAGGAAGGGCCAGTCTTCCAGGAGCACTTCATCCGGCGCTCCCCCCTTGCCTTCCACGTGCATCAGGTACAGATAGCGCATGACCGCATAGACCACGAAGGGAATCGTGATCAGCATCGCCGGACGTTCCGGATTGGCCTCGAAAGTATACAGCGCGTAGGCCAGGACGCTGCCTGTAGTCGCCAGACGCAGCATATCGTCAAGCAGGGGCTGGTTGTACTTGCGGTATGTCTCTCGCACCTCCGCCGCCTTGGAGTCGAGCAGAATCAGTTCTTGGCGGCGCTTGCCAACCGCCAGGAACAATGACAGGAACCCCATGCAGACGTACAGCCACGGCGAGAAACGCGCCACGGTGATCACGACCACGCCCGCAACAACCCGCAGCATGAACCCGGCGGAGATGGCGAACACATCGACGATCACGACGGACTTGAGGTACAGCGAATAGGCCACCTGAAGTACCAGGTAGGCCAGGAGGACCAGGGCCAGCGCCGGGCTGAGGGTATACGCCAGGCCGAGCGTCACAATGGGCAGAACGATCGCAGCCACAATCCCCATTGAAACCGGCAGCGCGCCAGAGGCAAGAGGCCGGTTACGCTTCTTGGGATGGGCACGGTCCTTTTCTATGTCAACCAGGTCGTTGATGATATACACCGAACCGGACATCAGGCACAGCAGCAAAAACGCGATACAGACGCGAAACAGTGGCTCAACGTGAAGCAACTGGGCATCGAACACCAGGCCCGCGAATACAAAGACGTTCTTCGTCCACTGCTTGGGACGCATGGTGCGCAGCAGCGCGATCAATCGTTTGTAGAGTTCCGCCTGTCCCATGACCGACGCTGGTTCCGCTGGTTGAGCCACGTTTGCCTCCAGACGCCACGCTCCAGAAAGCGGGTACAGTCCTACCGACGCCCCCAGGTAAGCTGCTCGCGCACCTGAAGGTCAGTATTCCGAATTTTCATCGCCAGGTCAGCCGCCAGGTTGCGCATCAGGCGGTAGCCCAGTTGCGGGTACGTGTCGCACAGGGCCATCAGCTTGTCCCTTGGAATGACGATGATCCGGGTCTCGTGCTGGGCGCAGCGAACCGATGCCGAACGCAACCCTTCATCGACCAACGCAATCTCCCCGAACGACTGGCCGCGCCGCAAGGTGGCAATCGTTTGAGGATTGCCCGTCGAGCCACTGCCCACCAGACCAGGGCTGACCTGGATTTCAACCTCGCCATTGGCGATGAGGCACAATTCATCACCGCGAGTGTTCTCCTCGAAGATCACATCACCGGTCTGGTAGGATTTCTCCTCACAGATCGACGCCACCAACTCAAGCTGAGTATTTGTGAATTCATAAAAGATGTCGGCTTGTTTTAGAATAGTTGTAATTGAAGACATGCCTGCCCCCGGCCACTAGGCCAATTGTTCCTTAAAGGACGTGGGAATTGTAGCACGACAGCGAAGGCCCAGGCAACACATGGCTTGATTTCTCATCTGGAGTGGGTTAGAAAGTGAACGGAATCGGCTGTAGGAGGAACCCGCGCGTGACACGACCCGCCCGGCAGGTGCTTGGCCAACGTGGCGAAGCCATCGCCGCCGCTCATCTGGCCGATCTCGGCTATCGCATTGTGGAGCGCAATTGGCGCTGCCCGCAAGGGGAGATCGATCTGGTCACGCACGATGGCGCGGAATGGGTTTTCGTTGAAGTCCGCACGCGTCATGCCCCGTCGATCGACCCGGCCATCGAAAGCGTCACGCCCGCCAAGCAGAATCGCCTGATCCTGGCCAGCCAGGCCTATCTGGAGACGCATGGGTTGGACGATCAACCCTGGCGGATCGATCTGGTAGTCATTGCCCTCACCCCCGCCGGCCGACAGATCGAGGTGCTTCGCGATGCAGTCGGATGGTGAGCGCCCTCAACCCACACCGCTGGTGGTCCTGCTAGGCGCAACGGCCGTTGGCAAAACCGCCCTGTCACTATCAATGGCGTCCGCATTGCACGGCGAGATCGTCAGTGCCGACAGCCGCCTCCTCTACATCGGCATGGATATCGGGGTCGCCAAGCCCACCCAGGCCGAACGCGCCCAGGTGCCGCACCATCTCCTCGATCTGGTCCGGCCAAATCAGGCGCTTTCGCTGGCCGAGTATCAGCAGTTGGCCTACCAGGCCATCAGCGACATCGCGGCGCGAGGCAAGCAGGCATTTCTAGTCGGCGGAACCGGCCAGTACATCAGCGCGGTCATCGAAGGCTGGCAGATACCCGAAGTCGGGCCGGACCCTGCCTTGCGCCAGGAACTGGAGCAATTCGCCACCGAGCACGGTCCGCAGGCGCTCCACGACCGCCTGCGTCAGCACGATCCTACCGCGGCGGACATGATTCATCCTAACAATGTGCGGCGCGTGGTGCGCGCCCTGGAGGTCTTTTTGGTCTCAGGCACGCCCATCAGCGAGTTACAGCGCAAAACTCCGCCCCCTTACCGCATCCTCCAGATCGGCCTGACCCGACCGCGGGAGGATTTGCACCGTCGAATCGATCTGCGCATCGATCAGATGCTGGAGATGGGCCTGATCGAGGAAGTCCGGGGGTTGCTGGACGCCGGATATGCGCGTAGACTACCGGCAATGACCGGCCTGGGTTATGCGCAACTGAGCGCCTACCTCGCTGGGGAGATGAGCCTGGCTGAGGCTATTCAGGCCATCCGGCGCGAAACGAAAGACTTCGCCCGCCGGCAGGACGTCTGGTTCAAAAAATACAACCGTGATGCGCGCTGGCTCGACCTGACCGTCGACCCGCCAGAAGCTATCCTCCAATTTGCCCGTCACTGGCTGGAAAGCGAAGCCCATGCAAGGCCTTAGACAGCGGTTTTCTGGCTCCGACAACAACATGACGATGGCCATCGTCGTCGTGGTGTTCGCGCTGGTTTTGTTGCTGGTCCTGCCCCGGATTATTCCGGGCGGCCGTTTTGGGGTCAGTTGCGGTGCACTCGCTCATCCCCTCCCAGGAGGCAACAACCAGTCCTACCTCTCCGCGCGTTCCCAGGGCGCGTTGGAGATGCACATCGAGCTTCAGCGCACCAACCTGACCATCGCGGATAACCTGACCGTCAACCTGACTTTCATCAACAATGGTGTTGGTGCGATTACCCTGTTCTTCATCCCACAGGAAACTCTGCTCAGGAATGATGGCTCAGGGGGCCTGAGTTTTGAGATCATGCGGACCTCGGATCGAGTGGTCTTCAGCGAACGCACGGACATCCGCCCGCCCAACCCCCAACGCCAGCAGTTCCTACCGGAGGTGCTGCATGTGCTGGGTCCGCGCCAGCGCTGCACGGAGCAGATCACTTTTGAAACCTTCCGCCTCGCCGATCTGGGTCTTCCGGCGGGCGCCTATACCTTGACCGCGATCTACCGGAACAACTACCCGGGCCAGGTCAGCGCCGCGCCAGGCGTCGTTGCCACCCCCATCTTCCAGAATCAGGGAGTCTACACCGTTCAGGAACTTCGCTCGAACTCCGTCGAATTCACCATTGGCCTCACCCAGTAGCCCTTGCGCCGCATCAAATCAGGGACGAATTTCGAATGACCCGACTCACAGCCACCGCCATCGCTTCACCCAA
>CAZHMJ010000188.1:0-10148 GCA_964533805.1 uncultured Anaerolineae bacterium
CGCTTCAACATGCTCACCATAGAGGAGCAGTGGGAGGCGATCGCTAGAGCACTGCGTCTGACGGCCAAGCTGCTGGCATCATGGGGCTACAACCGCGAGACCCTGATCTCTAACAACGCGGTTATTCCGCTGGCCTACTATCTGTATAAATCGGGCATGCCGTCTGGCTTTGTGGAACTGCCCCAGTATGCCAAAGAACGCGACAAAATGCGGCGTTGGCTTGCTGTCGCTCTGCTCAAACGAACGTTCAGCAGCCAGCCGGACTATGTGCTTCGCCGGATTCGTGGTGTGCTGGCGCAAGCTATGAACGGATTCCCTGAAGAGGCGATTTACGAAGATCTGAGGCCGTCCATTAAGTCCATGATGTTCGATGAAGCCCAGATCGAAGGACTCCTTGGTTATCAATACGGCCAATCCTACACGTTCTCCGTTCTTGCATTGCTCTATCCATGGCTCAAGTTCGAGCATCACTTCCACATTGACCACATCTTCCCCCGCAGCATGTTCAAGGAACGTGAACTGGAACGCCGGGGCATTCCGCGTTCCAGGTGGCATGAATGGCTGGATCACAAGGACGATCTGGCCAATCTCCAGTTGCTACAAGGGTTGGTCAACCAGAACAAGCTGGACAAGGAGTTCGAGGAGTGGCTGCAATCCTCCCAGCACAAGAACCATGAGATCGCAGTTTACTGCGAACAACATCTGATCCCGGATGTTGATCTTTCATTCGAGAACTTCCCGGAGTTTCTCCAAGCGCGTCAGAAGTTGATCCATGCCCGGCTCGTGGAAATCCTCGAAGTGGGCTGACCACGATAGTGCTGTCCACGATCTGACTGAAGAAAGTTTCATCAAGCACCCCGCAGATTGAGAAATGCTCTAGGGCCAGGCTCGGCGCAAATCTCGAACGCGAAAAAAGGCACTCTCCGGGGACTTTTCCGGGGAGTGCCTTCTCCATTGACCTGGAGGAATTCGATCAGGCGTGTGCGACGCGCTGCTGGTTGACCGCTAGCTGGAGCTGCTCGCAGACGTAGCTGACCTGTTCCTCGGTCATGACGCTGGAGAAGGGCAGGGCCAGCATGCTGTCTCCGGCCGCTTCGGTGTGCGGCAGATCGCCACGCTTCCAGCCCATCTGCTGGTAGAACGGCTGGAGGTGGATCGGGGTGAAATATGGGCGGGAGGGCACCCCGGCGGCTTCCAGGTAGGCCATCAGGGCATTCCGGTTGATCTGCCCGTCGCAGCGGATAACGTACACGAACCAGCTCATGCGGGTCGTCGTCGGGGCGATGTAGGGCTTGTTCAGTCCCTCGATCGCGTCGATCCGGGTGTTGTACCAGGCCGCGACCTGGGCGCGCTTGGCCAGCAGTTCGTCGATGCGCTCGATCTGGGCCAGGCCCAGGGCCGCGCTCATCTCGTCCAGGCGGTAGTTGTAGCCCAGCCGGGTGTGGTTGAGCCAGGCATCGAACACGTCCCGACCCTGGTTGCGCAGGCTGCGGAACAGGTTGATCCAGTCCTCGTTGTCGGTGACGAGCATGCCGCCTTCGCCGGTGGTCATCTGCTTGTTGGGGTAGAAGGCGAACACGGCCGCGTCGCCCATCGTCCCGGCCCGGCGGCCCTTGTAGTCCGCGCCCAGGGCTTCGCAGGCATCCTCGATCACGAACAGGTTGTGGCGCCGGGCGATGTCCAGGATCGGGTCCATGTCGGCCGGCTGGCCGAAGGCATGCACGGGGATGATGGCTTTGGTGCGCTCGGTGATGGCCGCTTCGATCAGGTTGGGATCGAGGTTGCCGGTCTTGGGGTCGATGTCCACGAAGACCGGCTTGCCGCGCTCGTACAGCACGCAGTTGGCCGAGGCGATGAAGCTGAACGAGGGGCTGATGACCTCGTCGCCTTCCCGGACGCCGGCCGCGATCATAGCCAGGTGCAGACCGGCAGTGCCGGAATTGACTCCCGCCGCGAAGCGGGTGCCGGTGTAGGCGGCCAGTTTTTCCTCGAACTCGCCGATGCGCGGGCCGAGGCTGAGCCAGCGGGTGTTGAGCACGCCCACCACGGCGTCGATTTCGGCCTGGGTAATATCGGGGGAAGACATTGGGATTTGCATACGGTAATCCTTTTGCATCATGCAAAAAAGAACCTATTTACCAGCGGGCGGGAATGCCTTTGGCAATGACACCCGCCGGGACGTCCCGGGTGATAACCGCGCCCGCGCCGACCGTCGCCCAGGCCCCGACCGTCTGGCCGGGGATCGCAACCGCTCTAGCGCCAATCAGGGCGCCTACACCGACCTGGATGGCGCCCGTCAGGGTGCTGCCTGGCGCGACGTGAGCATAGTCTTCGATCACGCAATCGTGGTCGACGGTGGCCCCAGTGTTGATGATCACATGCTGGCCGATCACAGTCTCTGGGTTGATGACAACCCCGGCACAGATAACCGTGCCCAGACCGAGGGCTACCGAGGGCGCGATGACCGCGCTGGGATGGATTGCCATGCGCCACAGCGGCCTGGCAGCGTCGCCCAACCGCTCCACAATGGCTTTACGGACTGTGTTCACACCGATGCCGATGATCAGGCCGTCAGGCTGGAATTCGAAAAAGGAGTCGGTGCCGGCCAGAATCGGGAGATCCAGCCGAGTCTGGCCCCATAACTGCGGATTGTCATCCAGGAAGCCAAGGACTTTTTCCCCTCGGCTGAGCAGGATGTCGGCGACCACCTTGGCATGGCCGCCGGCGCCAATGATCAGGATGCCGCTCATCAGTGGATGTTTTCAGACAGCGTTGGCCTGCCCGTGAAACGGGGCATCGTCACGTGCCCCTGCTGGCTGATACCATCCCGTTTGACGACGGCGGCAAAGGTCAGGAACAGGATCCGGATGTCGAGCCACAGGGACTGATTGTCCACGTACCACACGTCCAGTGCGAAACGCTCTTCCCAGGTCGTGTTGTTGCGGCCGTTGATCTGTGCCCAGCCGGTGATGCCGGGTTTGACGGTCTGGCGGCGCGCCTGCTCCGGGGTGTAGAGGTCCAGGTATTCCATCAGCAAGGGACGGGTGCCGACCAGGCTCATCTCGCCTTTGATGACGTTGATCAGTTCAGGAAGCTCGTCCAGGCTGGTGCTGCGCAGCAACTGGCCGAAGCGGGTCAGCCGTTGTTCATCCGGGAGTAGATTTCCCTGCTTGTCACGGGCGTCGGTCATCGTGCGGAACTTCAGGAGGGTGAACGGCTTGCCGTTCAGGCCCGGCCGGTCCTGGCGAAAGAAGATGGGCGAGCCGAGCTTGAGCCGGACCAGAATCGCCAGGACTGCCAGCAGCGGCAGGAGCGCGATCAGGCCTGCCAGGGCGACGGTCACATCGAACGCGCGCTTCTGGATGTTGACAGACTGGCGGCGAGGAAGGTAGGCCGGCAGGGTCGGCCGGGAAGGTTTGCGATCAAGACGCACCAGGGCGAATTCGATCAGGTTATCCAGCCAACGCTCATAGTCTGCGTAAACATTCTCAGTGAGTTGTTTGAAAGCGATCAGTTTCTGCGTGTTTAAGTTCAAGGACAACATACCATAACTCTCTTTGCTGGCTACGTCTGGATTTGACTGGACCACCACAATAAGCCTGAGAGACTGTGTACTCTACCCATATCCTTAATTTGACATTTCGACCTTGCGACCACACAAAAACCTCAAGCCTCAACCTTACAATGACCTCTCTATAACGTTAAGGCTTGATGGAAGGCCAATCGACCAAAAGAAGGGGATTGACATGTTTGTGGCCCGCAATTCGCTGCTATGGCGGGGTATTGTGCATCCTCAACCTTACAGAGAGAAAGGTCGAGGCGATGTCGCAGATTTAGTCACGGCGCTGGCAGCGTCCAAGTGGCAAGCGTCGAAGCGAAAGGCGCAAACCGGGCGCGACTCACGCTGTCGGTCTGGGTCCAGACGGCACGCGAAAGGGATGAAAAGCAGGCCCGCTGACGACGTGACCTGGCCTTTCTTGCCTTTGGCTGACCGCTGAGTGCTGACCGCTGTTTTCCGAGGAGCTCAGGAATTCTCGCGCCGGGCGGCCTGGACGAGAACCTCTTCCAGCTTGCGGGCCATATCCTCGCGGTTGAAGCGCTCCCGGGCCAGTCTGCGCGAGGCAAGCGAGGCCTGTTCCAGCCGCGCCGGATCGTGGACAAACGCGGCCAGGGTTTCGGCGGCCTGAGGGATGTTGTCGTGCGGGAGGACGATGCCCGCGCAGGATTCGTTGAGGATGTCGGCCTGCCAGCCGCCATAATTGATTGCAAGGGGTTTGTTCGCGGCCAGAGCGTCGAAGAATTTGTTGGCGGAGTTGTTCCACATCGCCCGGATGGGCTGAAATACGGAGGTGGCCACGGTGGCCGCGGCGAGCACGTCCGGCATCTCATTTTTCGCGACAGGCTCCCACATCGTCAGATTGCGGCCGAGCACGCCGAGTTCGCCGGCGTGTCTGGCGATCTTCTCGCGCTCTGCGCCGGTGCCCACCAGCAGGAAGTGGACGTCGGGGGCGATGGGCCACATGGCCGCGGCCAGATCGACGAGGTAGTTGACCGCGTTGATCTGGCCGAAGGTCCCCGTGTAAACGACCAGGGGTTGGTCAGGAGCGAGCTTGAGCCGGTTGCGGATGGATTGGCCGCGGCTGGATGGGACATCGAAGAGCGCCAGGTCGCAGCTATTGGGAATCACGGTTACCCGTTCGGCGGGGATGCCGCGCCGGATAACGCCCTCGGCCATGCCTGGGGAGAGCGCGACGATGTGAGCGGAGGCGTGATAGGCGACCCATTCCATGGCCTTGGCGAGCCAGCAGAGGACCGGATTCTTGATCGCGCCGACCGCAATGGGGAGTTCCGGCCACAGGTCGCGAACCTCGAAGACCATGGGCTTTCTCTGCCACAGTTTGCCCACGATGGCCGGGATCGCGATGGTCAACGGCGTGCTCGTGGCGAAGATGACGTCCGCCTTCTGGCGGGTGGCTTCACGGCTGGCCAGAAGGGCAAACTTGAAGAACGCCCGGATCCGTTGGCCAAAAGACATCACGTTGTCATACGGGACTTTGAGAATGACAGTGGGGATACCGTCCACATCGATGGTCTGACCGGGCGCAGCGGTCAGGTATTCATCCGAGAAACGGGCGGACGAGGTCACCATGCAGACGTTGTGTCCTCTGGCGATCAGCCATCGCGCGAACTCGTAGGAACGCGAGCCGCCATGCTGTTTGAGCGAGCCGAAGTACTGGTGCATGTACAGGATGCGCATGGTTTCCTCTGTCTAGCTGCGCGCAGGTGGTTGTTTGTGCTGGATAGCACGGTGGTATAAGTCCACTGTTTGCTGCCCGATGATCTCCCAACTGCATTCGGTCTGGATGCGCTCCTTGAGCGCGCGGCCCATGGCCGCGCGTTGTTCGGGGGAGAGATCGAGGCAGCGCCGCAGTCCTTCGACGATCGAGTCAGGCTCGGAGGAGCCGATCCGCACCCCGTTTTGCCCATCCACGATCAATTCGCCCAACCCGCCCACGGGCGTGGTCAGCGTACATTTCCCAAGTCCGCCCGCCGTCAGGAATGCGGCGCTTTGAGAGATGTCATGATAGGGGAACAGCACCACGTCCGCCGCTGCATGGTATAGCCCGATCTGAGAGGAGGGGATGTAGTCCGTGACCCATCGAATGAGGGATGTGACCTTGAGTTTTTCGGCCAGCGATTGTAGTTTTTGAACATAGGCTTCGTCGTTGACAGTACCGGCGATAATGAGTTGGAGATTGGCCTCGGGCCGTTCCTGGGCCACGCGCGCGAGGGCCTCGATGGCCCCCTCGATCCCTTTGTAGGGGCGAATAATCCCCAGCATCAGAAAAACAGTCCCCCCGTGGGCTAACCCCAGGGTCTCCCTGGCACGGACAGGGTTGATGTCGTCTTGCTCGGAAAAGACCGCCCCCTGAGGAATCAGGGTGATTCTTTCTTCCGAGATTGCGAAGTCTTCGATCAACCGCCGGTAATCGGTCGACGTGTGAACCACCAGGTGATCCACGGAGGCATACAACCGTTGAAAGAGGGCATGGTGGCGCGTGCCGGTATCGTGCGGCAGATAGTTGTGAACCGTATAAACGACGGGAACTTTCATCTGCCGGAGGCGATTGATCGCGAACATTTCCAGCGTGAGTTTTTCCTTCAGCGTGGGCAGCCACTGGATGTGGACCACATCGGGTCGCCGCCGGCGGAACTGGACCAGCAGGCATAGCCAGTTGAGGTTGTATTCCGCGACTCGGATGAGCTGCCTCAGGCGCCGGATGCGAATTGGAAAGCGACTCATGAGATCCGAGCACCCGGTGGCCCGCTTGAACGGGGCATCGTCGAAATACCCCGGCTCGCGGTGAAAATCGCTTGCATAGAGGGTGAACTGGTCCACGCGCGCCGCGATGGCTTCGGACAGGTAACGGTCATAAAAGGGGGTTTGGGTGAGCAGATCGATGACGGCGACGTTCATGGGTAAGGGTTTCACTCCAGGATTATTTTCGTTTGTCTATCCACAAAAGAACTTGTTCGAGTCATGACTTCAGCGCGCGGCCAGGACGTTCTGGTAGACCTCCAGGGTTCGCTGGCTCATCACATGGACGCTGTATTGCGCCTCGATGGTTTGGCTTGCCTGCTCCCCCAGCGAGCGGCACAGATCCGGCCGGTCCTTCAGGCGTTGAATCCACCGGACGATTTCGTCCACGGCCTGGACAGGCACCAGGATGCCATTCTTCTCATGAACGATCAGACCCGGCAGACCGCCCACCGCGCTGGCGATGAGGGGCACCCGTTGGGCCATCGCTTCCAGGGCAGTAAACGGCAGCCCTTCCCTGTGAGAGGGCATGATTAAAACGTCCATTTGTTCGTAGTACGGAGTCACATCGTATACCCGGCCTGTCAGAGTGAGCCGCTGGCCGTAGGGCTGGCGCTGGAGTTCATCCAACTGCGGCTTTCCGGGGCCGTCGCCCACCAGGAGAAATTCGACCTCCGGGTGTTCGGGGAGGACGCGCTGCACGATGGCGACAAGCTCATCGACGCCTTTCTCCTCACTCATCCGGCCGACGAACCCGACCACGAAACGGCCATTGGAACGCACGCGTGGCGTGTCATTGTCGCGGGTGATCACTCCGTTCTGGATCACGGTGATCATCTTGGCCGGCACGCCCTGCTTTTCGTAGTCGTCCCGTGCGGTCGTGTCGACCGCGATAGCGTGGGAGGTCCAGGCGATAGTCAAAACATCAAGCCGGTTGTAGAGGTGCGTCCGTCGTGGTGATTGTTTGTCAAGGCTCCAGGCATGCAGCGTGATCACGGATTTCGCGCGCGCGCGGCCGAACTTGATTGCGAGCCGGGCCAGGACATTGGAGAGATACCCCTGCGAGTGAATGATGTCGAACTGGCCTTCCTTGAGGATTCGACTCAGTTCGAGGACCGATTTCCAGTCCAGCGCCCCGTGCCGAATGAGAGTCTGGACAGGGATCTTATGCTTTCGGGCTTCCTGCAGCAGCCAGTCATCCTGGGGCCGGTCGGTGCGGAAGGGCGCGAGGATGGTGAGGTCTACGCCCAACTGGCGCAATCCCAGGGCCAGATTCATGCAATAGCGACTGGTGCCACCAAAAGCCGGATTATCGGAAAGCAGTAGGACTCTCATGGGGATTCCTGTAGGGTCGCGAGCCAAGGAGCGCGCTTACAAACTCACGTGGCGACGCAGGTCCGGGATGTGGGCCGGTCAGTTTCGTTGCGTCGGGCTCTCGTTTCTTCGCCCGGAGAACGACCGTATGCACCGGGAGGCAAGACCGATACCCGCATTGACACGCGTTCTGTAAGGCGCATTCCCACTCTCGCATTCCGACCTTACGTCCCCAATAAAACACAGAAAGTATTCCTTACAAATGCCTCACTGTTCTTTTGAGGGGAGGGCGAGAACATTCCCGTGGCAAGATTGTAGACGGTCTGGCAGGGTGGACAGCCGGCTGGGCGGGGATTTGCGCGTAGGTTGGGCGAAGGGGGACTTGCCGCGCTTGATGGACCTGGAAGCCAGGTTTGTTGCTACGATGGCTGCTCAGTCTTATCCGGTAGACCGGTGCTTTGATCGGTGTCCAGCGGAGTGAGCGCATTCATGGCGAAGAAGAACCAGGCGATCTTGTAGCTCAAGGCGTCGACCGTCGCGGCATAGAACAGGATGAAGATCATCGGAAAGAAGTAATTCTCCTGCGTGAGCAGGTACCATCGCAGCCCGCGCCGGCCGATCAGAAACAGGCCGAGGAATAGCAACAGGCCTCCAAAAATGCCGGATTCCACGAGCACCTGCAAGTAATGGTTGTGCGCTCCCCGTTCCAGACCTTTGAGTTCCCAGCCAATCAGGGGTTGGGCATTTCCATATCCCACGCCCAGCGGGTTCTCCAGAAAGATCTGGACGGCGCCAACATAAATGATATCGCGGCTGGCGAGGTCGCCTTCTTCTACCGTCTGGGTCAGCCGGAGTTCCATGGACTTGAGGAGGCGCGTTCCGATTTCCGTCTGGGTCAGCACCACAAACACGCCGATGATCAGCAAGAGCAGGGTGATCGCCCTGGATATCGAAGAGGCCCCCTTCTTGGATTTGCTGGCAAAAGGCGCGATGATCAGCCAGATGCCCAGCGCCGCGACCAGGCCTAGCAGCGCGCCGCGCGTTCCGCCGAACAGCAGGGTGAGGCTGCCCCCGACCACACTGGCAATCACCAGCGCCCTTAGTCTGAGCGAGCGGGTCGTCATGGCCAGCGGGATAGCCAGCGCCAGGCCGGCGCCAACCTGCCCGCTGTGAGAGGCGATGGTGTAATTGAACAACTCGATCCGGATTTGTCCTCTGGCGGCAACGTTGGATGCGTCGATGCCCTGGCTGAGCACCTGGATAAGTGAAACGGCGACGAAGATCGTCCAGGACAACCAGTAAATCCACAGAAAACGCCGGCGGGTATCCGGCAGGTCGGCCGTGTACATGAACATGGCCGCCATGAGGAGGAGCTGAAGCAGCACCCTCAGGCTGTTGGTATTGCCAATGGGCCGGATGAAATAGAGAAAGACGCCCAATCCGAATGCGCCCGCCAGCAGGAGCATTCCCGGCGCCCGGATCAGGTTTCTGACCAGGTGTGGCAGGCGGAAAATCACCAGGCCCAGCGCCATGATGGAGAGATAGAAGGTAAACGTCCGCGCGCCTGGAATCACGATTCCTTCCAGAGGCAGTGAGAAGACCATGGCGCCCAGGATGACATGCAGGGCTATGTCGAGCAGGGATCGGTTGCGAGCTGTTCGCCAGGGATGTGAGTACAGGGTTTCGCCTGGTGTACTTGTTGAAGCGCTCATCGCACGCTTACTCCTATTCCCATTCCCTTGGGCTGAGCCAGTCTGGGCTCGCTATGCCCGATGGCCTGATTGAACACATGGGCCAGCTTTTCGGTCTGGTCGCGCCGGGTATAGTGTTGAATCGCGGCCTGATCGCCATGGTATTCCAGGAATCCATCTCTTGTAAAGGCGGCATGCCAATCCGCCAGAATCGTCACGATCTGTTCGGGTGTTGAGGCGGACAGGCCGCTGCCGGTGTACTTCAGAATGGCGTCGACGCCTGAGTGTGGCGGTATGGCCAGGATCGGCCGGTACGCTCTCAGGTACTCGTAGATTTTGGCCGTGAACCATCCCTGTTCCCGGAAGGTGTTTTCGACGGCCTTCCAGTTCAGCAGAAGCAGGGCTGTGGATTCTTGCTGGCGGCGGAGGGCTTCATGATACGGCAGCTCGCCGGCATGGGTAATTACCTGCCCAATCCCGGCCGACTCGGCGAGTTGCAGCAGGATCGGTTCCTCGCCTGGAGGCCCGAAGAACCGGATCTGGAATGTCTCTGGGGTGATCACCTGCCGTTCCAGCAGTAGATGCACCGCTTCGAACAGAGGCATGGGATCGCGGGAGCCTGTGTAGCCCGGAGTCAGATGGGTGCTGGCGTAAATCTGGCCGGTGTAGGTCAGGGTGAAGGTTCTGGTCTGGGGCGGCGGGGTGCCGAAATCCGCTTCGTCGTAGCCGTTGGCGATGACGGCAGCGGGCTTGCCGTGCAGGGCTTTCAGCCCGTCCGCCCAGGGTTGGCTGACGGTGGTGAGTATGCTGGCTGGCCGTAAGGT
>CAZHMJ010000189.1:0-10146 GCA_964533805.1 uncultured Anaerolineae bacterium
CGGCCGGACAGGCGATTTCCTAGCCTTTTCAGTGGGTTTGTTTGTTATTGGCGGGGGCCTGGAGCCTTCTACGTTAGTACGCTCGACGCACTGAGCATCAGATAACCCGCCAAAGGGGCCTGAGTAGGAGGCCTTCTTAGCCCCTTTAGTGGGCTTATTTCCTCAGCGGCAGGCTTTGAGCCTGCCGCGCGTCACATGGCCGCGCCGCAAGCTATCCCCCCTCCCCCAAACGGCCCTATACTGAAAGCAGCAACCTGCGTTGTTCAGGAGGGGTGACTCGATGCGCGCGCTGACCTGGCTGTCTCTGCTGGCGATTCTCTTCGTCGGAATCGGCGTGGCGGCCGCCCAGGCTCAACCGGCCCGCCTGACCGCCTGCGATTACGAGCGCTTTCACGCGCTCTTTCAGGGCGGCGAGTTGATCCTGGACTGCGACGGCACGATCCGGATCCCCCCGGAGACGCCCATCCTGATCGACCGCGACAGCGATCTGGTGGCCGAGGCCGGGCGCAGCGTGGTCTTCGACGCGGGACACGCCGGGCGGATTTTCGAGGTTCAGCCGGGCGTGACATTCGACCTCGACAACGTGACTTTGACCGGGGGCGATGTCCTGCAACAGGGCGGCAGCGCCATTCTCAACCTGGGCGGCACGGTCACGCTCACCGGCGTCCAGATCACGGACTGCGCCGGCGGCGCGGTGCGCAATACGCAAGGCGGCACTCTGATCATCGCCGGGAGCGTTCTCTCTGGCAATTCCACTTTTGGCAGCGGCGGCGCAGTGTTCAACGAGGCCGGCAGCACCCTGACGGTCACCGGGAGCACCTTCTCCGCCAACCAGACTTTCAGCGGCGGCGCGGGCGCTGCGATCGCCAATCAGGGCGAGCTGACGGTCACCGGCAGCACCTTCTCCGGCAACACCGGCCAGGGACGCTTCAGTTGGGGCGGCGCGATCTATAACAGCGGCGGCCAGATCACCGTCGTGAACAGCACGTTTTCCGCCAACCGCGTGACCCACAGCGGCGGCGCAATCCGCAACGACGCGGGCGGCCTCTTGACTGTCACCCACAGCACCTTCCATGGGAATGAGGTCGAGGTCTGGGGCGGCGCGATTTACAGCGAATCGGGCGCGGTGCAATCCATCTCGGATAGCCTGTTCGCGGCCAACACGCCCAATGATTGCCAGGGCGAGGGCTTCAGGCTGGATCACAATCTCGGCGCGGATGGCTGCGGCGACCTCCCGGCGACGGGGGTGCTACCCCTGGCGGACAACGGCGGCGGGACGTGGACTCATGCCCTCGCCCAGGACAGCAACGCGATCGACGCGGCCGCGACCTGTCCGGAGTCCGGCACCGACCAGCGCGGGATCGCGCGGCCCTTTGGGAGCGCCTGCGACATCGGGGCCTTCGAGTGGGTGGACTGGACCGCCCTGGCGGTCGACCTGAGCGCCTGCACGGTCACGACCACGCACCAGGTCCGCCTGCGCGGCGAGCCGACCACCGCCGCCGCGATCGTGGCCCAGTTGCCGTATGCCCGTGCCTTCGAAGCCAGCCAGACCGTGCCGGGCTGGTACCGCGTGCGCTACGGCGCGATCGAGGGCTGGGTCAGCGCCGCCTATCTCACCCTGTCGGCAGGCTGCCAGCCGTAGGCGCGCTTGGGCGGCGGCGTGCTCGCCAGCACGCTTGACTCAAAGCGTCAAGCTGAGGAAATAAGCCCACTCAAGGGGCTACAAAACATGTTGCTTCCCAATGAGGCAACCGCCCGCTCGGAGAATGGTCTTTAGCCCCTTTAGCGGGCTTATTCCCCCAGCGGCAGGCTTGGAGCCTGCCGCGTGCGCCGGTCGCACCCTACCGCCCGTCCCCCGCAAAACGGCCCTATACTGAGATCACCGACCCGCGTCGACCCGGAGGGTGATTTGATGCGCGCGCTGACCGGGATGGGCCTGCTTTCGGCTGCGATGCTGCTCCTGCAGGTGGCCCTGACCCGCTTCTTTTCGATCGCCCAGTTCTACCACTTCGCCTTCCTGGTGATCAGCCTGGCCCTGCTTGGCTTCGGGGCCAGCGGATCGCTGCTGGCGCTCTGGCCGCGCCTGCGCCGCCCCTCCAACGGCGCGGGTTATGCCCTCGGCTTCGCGCTGAGCACGCTGGCGGCCACCCTGTTCGCCAACCACCTGCCCTTCGATTCGTACAGCATCGCCTGGGATGGCGGACAGGTCGTCCTGCTGGCCGGCAACCTGCTGGCCCTGGCCGTGCCGTTCGTCTTCGCCGGGGCGCTGATCGCGGCCCTGCTCGGCGCGGACGCGGCCCACGCCGGGCGCACCTACGCCGCCAACCTACTCGGCTCGGCGGCGGGCGCGATCCTGGCCCCGCTGGTGCTGGCCGGGCTGGGCAGCGAGCGGGCTATCCTGCTGTGCGCGGCCCTCGGCGCGGCGGCGGGGCTGATCCTGGCCGAGTCGCGCCGAATGCGCCGCCTGGCGGGGGCGGGGACGATCCTGGCCGCCGCCCTGGTGATCGGCTTCCCGGCGGCGTTCGAGGTCCGGCCCTCGCCCTACAAGGCCCTGAGCCAGTTCCGGCTCAACCCGGAGGCGGCGATCGCGGTCACGCGCCAGAACGCCTACGCCCGCCTGGACATCGTGACCAGCCCGACCATCCACGCCGCGCCGGGCCTCAGCCTGAGCTACCTCGGCCGCCTGCCGGAACAGACCGGGCTGCTGGTCGATGGCGGGGAGCTATTGCCGGTCGCCGAAGCCGGGCCAGACCTCGACGCGCTGGCGCGGGCCCTGCCCGCCGCCGCGGCCTACGCCCTCCGCCCGGACGGCCCGACCCTGGTCCTGGGTTCGGGCGGGGACCTCGACCCCTGGACGGCCCTGGCCGTCACGACCGGCCCCGTGACCATCGTCGAGCCGAACGCCCTGGTCTACGATGCGCTGACCGGCGATCTGCGGGCCTACGCCGGGCTGGCGGACAATCCGCGTGTCAGGCTGGTGCAGGAGGAAATCCGGCCGTTCGTGGAGCGCGGCCGCGAGTCCTACGCGGTCGTCCACCTGGCCCTGGCGGATAACTACCGCCCGGTCACGTCCGGCGCGTTCACGCTGACCGAGAACTACAGCCTGACGGTCGAAGCCGTGCGGGCCTACCTGCGCCGGGCGGAGCCGGACGGCCTGCTGGTGATCACGCGCTGGCTCCAGAACCCGCCCAGCGAAACGCCGCGCACCCTGGCCCTGATCCTGGCCGCGTTGGGGGAGGTCGACGCCGCCCAACACATCGTGGCCTATCGCTCCTTCCAGACCATGACCTTCGTGGTCAGGCCGTCGCCCTTCACGCCGGAGGAAGTCGAGACGCTGCTGGCGACGATCACCCGGCTGCGCTACGACCTGGTGCTGGCTCCCGTGATGCCGCCGGAGATGATCAACCGCTACGCCCGCCTGGAGCGCCCGGTCTATCACGACCTGTTCACGGCGATCCTGGCCGCGCCCGACCGGGCCGCGTTCTACGCCGCCTACGACTTCGCCATCGACCCGCCCAGCGACGACCGGCCCTTCTTCTTCCACTTTTTCCGCTGGCGGCAGACCCCGGAGGTGCTGGCGAGCCTCGGCCAGCGCTGGCAGCCCTTCGGGGGGAGCGGATTTTTCGTCCTGGTGGCGCTGCTGGGATTCGCCCTGACGGCGGGGGCGGTCTTCGTGCTGCTGCCGGTCGGGCTGCGATCGCGCTTCCGGGCCGTACTCAGGCAAACCGGGCGCGGGCGGGCGCTGCGCGTCCTGGGCTATTTCGCCGCGCTGGGGCTGGCCTACCTGCTGGTCGAGGTGGCCCTGATCCAGCGCTACCAACTGGCCCTGGGCCAGCCAACCCTGGCCGTGGCGACCGTGGTCGGGGCGCTGCTGCTGTGGTCGGGCCTCGCCAGCCCGTTCGCGGGGCGACTCCCCTGGCGGCGGGCGCTGCTGGCCCTGGCGATCCTGCTGGCGGCCTATCCCTGGTTGAGCGCCGCCCTGACGCCCCTCCTGCTGCCGCTGCCGGTCATCCCGCGCGTGGCGGCGGGCGCGCTGCTGATCGCCCCGGTTGGCCTGCTGATGGGAGTCCCCTTCGCGCGCGGGATGGCCGCCCTGAGCGCCGCGCCCGACCTCGTGCCGTGGGCCTGGGCGCTGAACGGCAGCGCGTCGGTGGTCAGCGCGGTGCTGGCCGTGCTGCTGGCCCTGACCTGGGGCTTCACGGCCACCCTGCTGATCGGCGCCGGGCTGTACCTGCTGGCGGCGGCGCTGGCGGGTGGGCGCGCGGTCAGACCTTAATTTTCGCCGGCCGCCATTTGTGATATTCTGAACATAGTCATCATTCCCCCACGGAGGTGATTATGCATTGGCTATCGACGGCAGCGCGGAGAAGTACCGGTTTGACTCTCGTCTTGATTTTCGTCCTTCAGTCCTGCTATGGCCCCTGTGGCAATGATTTCATGAGTTGTATGGTAGATGCTTTCGCGAGATCATCAACGTCGATCGACGCCGCTCCAAACCTACCGATGGCTGCGCAGGCTTTACCCCAGCCATGCACGGCGAGCACCGAACGGCAGGACGTGGCGGTGCATGTCGGGCCGGGGGAAACGCGCGCGACACTGCGCTATCTGCCCGCGGACGAAGCGATCACCGTGACCGGCCGCGCGACAGCGGACGATGGCTCCGCCTGGTGGCAGGTGGCGCTGGAGGGAGTCGCGCAGGCATGGGTCAGCGCGGCGGACGTGACCACCACCGGGGCCTGCGACGGGGTACCGGACGTGGACGCGCCGCCGATCGTCCTCCCACCGGATTCCACGGAAGAACCGGGGGACGAACCCGGCACCTGGGGCGCGTGTGGAAGCTGCGCCGGCTGCGGGGCCGACCCGAGTCAGTGCGTGCTCTCGCCGGAGGGGCAATGTCTGTGGGACCCGGCCGGCTGCGGCGGGATCGGTCCGGCTGGCTGCGTGCCCGACGGGCAAAGCTATTGCAGCACCACGTACACGGTTGCCTGTTCGCCCTATCAAACCAGGAACTGCTACGATTCGTGCGGCGCGCTCATCTCCACGACCTGTTTGCCATAAGAGGCGCTGACTGCAGTTCAAGCTGCTCCAATCGGGGTTGGACAAACAAACCGGGCCGGTCAAGTTGACCGGCCCGGCGTGGGAGGTTCGGGTAATGGCGGCGGGCTAGAAGTTCCCGGCGCGGCGGATCTCGGCCGTGCTCTGGATGGCGTCGGCCTGTTCGTCGTAGCGGGCTTCCAGGCGGCGGCCCTGGGCGACCAGCCAGGCTCCGGCCCCAGCCAGAACCCGGTTGACGAGGCTGGCGGACGCGGGCTGGGCGGCGCGCGCTTCGCGGACAAGCGCATCATGCGCTCTTTCGTGCCGCGCGTCTTTGAGGCGTTCCTGCATGACGTCGAGCGTATTGAAGTTCGGTTGCATCCTGGTCTCCCTTTCCCCACCGGCAGCGAACCGGTCCGGCACTCGTTCGCGGCCTGATTACAGGGTATGGGAAAAGGGAGTCCGCGTCGTCTGCCGTCCGGCGAGTTTCTCGCCTGCCCGGCCGGGGAGTTCCTGGCCTGGTCGTTCGGCCAGGCTGCTCAGGGGGCCGGGAGAGCCAGGTGGGCACGGATGGCGTCGGCAAGCTGGCCCGCGTCGATATCGAAGTGGGCGCGGCCGATCCGGAACACGTTCCGTCTGAAGAGTTCGTTGATGTCCTCCGGCAGCCAGGCCTTTTTGGGGATGTCCACGCCTTCCTCGACCACGGGGATGACCAGCACTCCCGGCCGTTTGAGGACGGTCACGATCTCGCGCCGCACGTAGTCGTTGGGGTCATCCAGACGGCGGCGACCGCTTTCCTCGTCGCGGATTTTGAGCCAGTCGGGGCCGATCATGGCCAGCAGCACCCGGCAGCCGCCGACCGCATGATCGAGGACGTCGACCCACTGCTGGCCGGGGCCAATGCTCTCCACATCCAGGAAAATCTCGACGCCAAGCCGGTCGGCGAGGAATTCGTACAGCCGGTCGACCAGCCAGGCGGTATCGTCGCGCCGGTAGCTGATGAAGACCGGGGGCGGGGGCGGAGGCAGGACAGGCAGCGTCGCGCCCGCGCGCTCGGCTCGAACCAGGTCGATGGCCTGGTTCACGGTCCGGGCATTGATCAGGTCTTCCCCGGTCAGGACGTGCTGGCGCAGGACGCGCTCGCACAGGTTGAGCAGGCGGCGCGGGGTGGAATCGCTTTCCTTCAACAGGGCGGGAAAGATCATCGGTTTGGCATCGGGCCGGCACAGGTCTTCCAGGTTCGGATAGAGACCGTTGCTGTAATGGCTCAGGCGGGCATTGACCACGGCTTTGAGGTCGGCGTCATCCCAGTTCGCCCGCTCGACCACGCAGACATCCTGGGAGATGGCCGGCATGGCCAGCAAAGCCGGACCGGCCTCTGGAGGGAGGAAGAACTTGAAGGCCACATGCGGCGCGCGCAGGATCGCGCCGTCCGCGAACAGCGGGCGCAGCAGGGGCACGATCCCGGCCTCGCCCAGCGCGGTCTCCCCGGCCCGGTCGACCAGGATGTAAACCGCCTGGTAGGACTGCTCTGGAGTAGGGCCGGCCCGCAGCACGATCTGGACCAGGTTGTCCAGCAAACTCTGGGGGGACAGCCCGCGCAGCGCGACCTTTTTGGCCGGCTCCGCGATCAAGGCCATCAACTCAAGCTGGACGATGGGGTTGGCATACGTCCTGGCATAACACTTGAGCATGGCGCGATCCGCGCGGCTCAGGCGCTGGAAGTAATCCGGCGGCGCATAGCGGGTCAGCGCGCTGAGGATGTAGCGCACGATGCGCTCCACGTGCTGGGCCAGCGTGACGCGGGCCGGGTCGCCCCCGGCTTCCTCCAGCAGCGCGGCGAAATCGTAGTAGTGAACGGGCAGGATGAGACCCTGGGAGGCGCACAGGTGGGCAAGGATCTCGCGCGTGGCGGTCTTGCCCGCGCCGCGCTCGGCCAGCAGGAAGGCCGTCTGCGGGGCGCCGGCGTCGCCGATGATCGGCTCCAGAAAGGGCCGGTCGACGAAACAGTCAACCAGCAGCCTGATCTCTTCCTGCTCGGCGGTGCGCGACGCGAACGGGTTGGCGCTGAACCCCATGCGCGCCAGCCAGTCGTGCAACGGGCGCTTGATGTCGGCGGTCTTGTCAGTTGCGGCAGTCATGGCGGCTTCCCCTCCGGTTGTGCAGCCGTTTGCCAGTGCCCACTATAGCATCGACGCCCGACGCGGCAAAATAGGCGCCTAGGCGACAAACGGCGAAGCGCCAAGCGAAAAGCAGAGCCAAGAGGTGGAGATGCACGAAAAATCCGTACGCTTTGGGTTACAATAGCCCGCATGACTCACGAGCGTGTCTTCCGCAGCGAGGCGATTGTGCTCAGCCGGACCGACTTCGGCGAGGCCGACCGCCTGCTCGTCCTCTTCACCCCGCGCCACGGCAAGCTGCGCGCCATCGCCAAGGGCGCGCGCAAGCCCACCACGCGCAAATCCGGCCACGTGGAGCTGTACGCCCGCACCGACCTGCTGCTCCACCGCGGGCGCGACCTGCTGATCATCTCCCAGGCGGAGATGACCGAGGCCTACCTGCCCCTGCGCGAGGACCTGACCCGCACGGCCTACGCCAGCTATTGCGTGGAACTGCTGGATCGCTTCACCACCGACGAGGACGACAGCGAGAGCGCCCCGCTGTTCGCCCTGCTGGATGCCACCCTGCGCCGCATCTGCACCGATTCCGACCAGCGCCTGATCGCGCGCTTCTACGAGCTGCGCCTGCTGGAACTCGTGGGCTTCCGGCCGGACCTGGCCCGCTGTTCGGTCTGCGGGGAGCCGGTCACGCCGCGCGACCAGTTCTTCAGCCCGGTCGGGGGCGGAATCGTCTGCCCGGAGTGCGAGCTGGCCCGCCGCCGGGGCGAGGTCGAGACGGCCGGGGGGAGCCTGCTGCCGGTCAGCCAGGCGGCCCTGCACGCCCTGCGCGCCCTCCAGCGCGAGGCGTGGGAACGCGTGGCCGAGCTGCGCCTGGCCGGACCGCTTCACGCCGAGCTGGAACGCCTGATGCTGGCCTATCTGGTCACCCTGCTGGAACGCCGCCTGCAATCGGTGGACTTCATCCGCCGCCTGCGCATGAGCGAGTAGGCTACACCACGCGCGCGATCGACTCGGCCCGCCCGCCCGCGCAGCGGACGACCACCGCCCCCAACTCGATCTCGCCGGAAGCGAAGGCCAGCGGATCGCCGCTGGGCAGGCGCAGCCGGTACGTGTTGACGAAAAGCTCCGGGGCGTAGCCCTGGATGCCGCCACCGGGGCCGGTCATGCCGACGTCGGTCACGTAGGCCGTCCCGCCCGGCAGCAGGCGCGTATCCAGGGTGGGCACGTGGGTATGGGTGCCGAACACGCCGGTCACCCGCCCGGCGAACGTGAACGCCAGGGCGAGCTTCTCCATGACCGATTCGCCGTGAAAATCGACCAGGGTCGCGTCCACCGCGCCCTGCCAGACGGCCAACTGCCGTTCCACCGCGTCGAAGGGGCTGTCCGCGCCTTGCAGCGCGGTCGGGCTGATGACGTTGATCACGCCGAGGCGCACGCCGCCCTTGTCCACCACCGCCGCGCCGCGTCCGGGAACGTGGGCGCCCATGTTGAGCGGGCGCACGACGCGCGGGTCGGCGTGGATCGTCCGGCCGTGCGGGCCATCCCAGGAATGGTTGCCGCCGGTCACGAGGTCAAGCCCCAGGGCGAAAAGGCGATCCACCAGGTCAGGGGACATGCCGCAGCTACCGCCCGCGCCGCTGCTGGTGAGCGCCGTGTTTTCCGCGTTGGCGATGATGAAGTCCGGGCGGTATTCGGCCGCCAGCAGCGGCAGCCGGCGCTCCAGGTAAGCGACGCCTATCTCTCCGACGATATCGCCCACGAACAAGACAGTCGTCATCCCTTGCTACTCCCTCGGTGCGTGTGTGCGCGATGCTTCAATCTCGCGGCGATTATACCGGCAATACCGGCCAGGCCCGCCCCGGCGCGTGAGATGATGATCGGCGCCATCCAAACCCCGGCTATAATGATCGTAGAGCAAACTGAGTGCGGAGCCGTCTGCCTATGTCCCGGCCCACCGTGAGTCCCGTCCTGCTCGCCATCCTCGCCCTGATTCTCGCCGCGTGCGGCGGCCCACCCGCCGTGCCGGAGCCGTCCGCACCGGCCGGAACCGCCATCGCCGTCACCCACACTGAACCTGTCGCGGAGCCGTCCCCGGCGGCTACCCCGCCCGGCATCGTCACCCTGCCCGGCATCGTCACCCCGCCCGGCATCCTCACCCCGACCGGCATCCTCACCCCGGAGAGCCTCGACCGCGACTTCATCGATTCGGAAGAAACGGCCCGCCAGCGCGAGGCCCTGGTCGAGAGTCGGGTCGCGCCGCGGGTGGCCGACCCGCGTGTGGTCGAAGCCCTGCGCGCCGTGCCGCGCCACAGCTTCATCCCCACCTACCTGCTGAGTGATGCCTACAACGACCACCCGCTGCCGATCGGCTACGGGCAGACCATCTCCCAACCGTCGCTGGTCGCCATGATGACCGAGTTGCTCGACCTCCAGCCGGGCGACCGGGTGCTGGAGATCGGCACCGGCTCCGGCTACCAGGCCGCAATCCTGGCCGAGTTGGACGCCGAGGTCTACACGGTCGAGATCATCCCGGAGTTGGCCGCGACCGCGCGCGCCGTGCTCGACCGGCTGGGCTACGCCGACATCCACATCGACCGGCGGGATGGTTACTACGGCTGGGAGGAGCACGCCCCCTACGACGCGATCATCGTCACCGCCGCGCCGGATCACCTGCCCCAACCGCTGGCCGCCCAGCTCAAGGACGGCGGGCGGATGGTGATCCCGATCGGCCCGGTGGGCAATGTCCAGACGTTGTGGCTGGTCACGCGGGAAGGCGACGAGGTCAGCATGGAGCGCCTGTTGGACGTGATGTTCGTACCCTTCACGCGGGACGAGTGAAAGGCAATGGTGAATTCTTAATTCTTAATTGAAAACAGTTCTCTCGAAGTTTTGCTGGCGGAGCGTTTGATCTGGCCCGGTGAAACCGGCATGCCGGTTTCCCTGGAGTTTGGCTTTTTTTGAGCCATCTAGAAGGCAATCTTTCCCGTGACAA
>CAZHMJ010000190.1:0-6415 GCA_964533805.1 uncultured Anaerolineae bacterium
ATGGCTTTGTAGATGACGGCCATGCCGCCCGATCCCTGCTGGGCGATCAGCCGGTAGCGTTGATTGAGAAGAGTTTCCTGGTTCGACATAGCCCCACACGATGTCTGGCAGATAGGAACACACCTTATTTTACCCATTATTGGGTCAAGGTGCTTGGACTTCGCCGGATTGTGAGTTGTCGGGGATGTGCTGCTGCGTGATATATGTCCTGATTTTTAAGTAAATTGAGCAGTTTACCAGAACTGAAACACGGACAACTGAGGGCGGCTGTGTTATACTCGCCAAGGTTTTTTGGGAGGGCTTCACTGGAACATGCCCCCAGAGATTTCCGACTTCGGCGTGCGAAATCGTGGTTTTCGCGATGAGTACGCCTGCCGATATCGCTGTGAGTTCAGCAGCGGGATGCTCAGGCACCCATCTCCGGTATTTGGAAAGGAAAGACCATGACCAAGAAGTGGGTTTATCTATTTGAAGAAGGCAACGCCAAGATGCGTGACCTTCTGGGTGGTAAGGGCGCTGGCCTGGCCGAAATGACCGGCCTCGGGCTGCCCGTGCCGCCTGGCTTCACCTGCACCACCGAAGCCTGCCTGGAATACCTGGGCAACAACAACAAGTTCCCCGAGGGGCTGTGGGATCAGATTCTTGTGGCGATGGAAGTCGTCAATAAGAAGATGGATCGTAAGTTCGCCGATCCCAAGAACCCGCTCCTGGTTTCCGTCCGTTCCGGGGCCAAGTTCTCCATGCCCGGCATGATGGACACAATCCTCAACCTGGGTCTCAACGACGAGTCGGTCAATACGCTGGCTGCGGCTGCCGATCCGCGCTTCGCCTGGGACTCGTACCGCCGTCTGGTCCAGATGTTCGGCAAGGTTGTGCTGGATGTCGACGGGCACCTCTTTGAAGAAATCATCCAGGAAATCAAGGCGGAAGAAGGCGTGACTGCTGACCCGCAGGTTTCCCCCAAGGGCTGGCAGAAGGCCGTCGAGAAGTTCAAGGCGCTGGTCAAGCGTGAAGCCGGTGTCGAGTTCCCCCAGGACCCCTGGAAGCAGCTTGAGCTGGCCGTCGAGGCCGTGTTCAAGTCGTGGAACGGCAAGCGCGCGATCGACTACCGGAACGCCACGGGTATTTCCCATAAGCTCGGCACGGCCGTCAACGTCCAGACGATGGTCTTCGGCAACATCGGCAACGACTCCGGTTCTGGCGTTGCCTTCACCCGTAATCCCTCGACCGGCGAGAATGACTTCTTCGGCGAGTACCTGTTCAATGCCCAGGGCGAAGACGTGGTGTCTGGCGCTCGCACGCCGACCGAGGTCCATAAACTCCAGGTCGAAGCTCCCCAGGCTTGGGAAGCCCTGATGAAGGTCTCCAAGACCCTGGAGACGCACTACAAAGAAATGCAGGACATGGAGTTCACGATCCAGAACGGCAAGCTGTACATGCTGCAGACGCGCAATGGCAAGCGTACTGCAGCGGCCGCCGTGAAGATCGCCGTGGACATGGTCTCGGAAGGCCTGATCACCAAGGAAGATGCCGTGATGCGCATCGAGCACTTCCAGGTCGACCAGCTCCTGCACCCGCGCTTCGATGACGCTTCCCGCAAGGCTGCGGTCAAGCTGACCAAGGGCCTGAACGCCTCTCCGGGCGCGGCCGTGGGGGAAGTCTACTTTGACGCGGATACCGCCGAGAAGAAGACCAAGGAAGAGGGCAAGTCCGTCATCCTGGTCCGGCCTGAGACCAATCCAGATGACGTGCACGGCATGCTCGCTGCCAAGGGCGTGCTCACCCAGCACGGTGGCGCGACCAGCCATGCGGCCGTGGTCGCCCGCCAGCTCGGCAAGCCGTGCGTGGCTGGCGCCGAGGAAATCAAAATCGACCTGCGTGCCCGCACGATGACCGTCAAGGGGATCACGATCAAAGAAGGCGATGTGATCTCGCTCGATGGCGCTTCCGGTGAAGTCTATCAGGGTGCGCTCAAGACCGTGGCCCCTGACTTCGATGAGCAGAAGGAACTCAAGATCATCCTGGGCTGGGCGGACGAGATCCGCAAGCTCATGATCTGGGCCAACGCCGACGATCCGAAGCAGGCTAAGCGTGCCCGCAGCTACGGCGCGCAGGGCATCGGCCTGTGCCGCACCGAGCACATGTTCCTGGGCGAGCGCACCGAGAAGTTCCAGGAAGCCATCCTGGCCGAGACCGACGAAGAGTTCAATCGCGTTCTGGACGAGGTGCTGCTGCCTCTCCAGCGCGAGGACTTCTACGGCATCTTCAAGGAAATGGACGGCCTGCCCGTCATCATCCGCCTGCTGGACCCGCCGCTGCACGAGTTCATGCCCAGCAAGGATGAACTGCTGGTCGAAGTGACTCGCATGGAAGCCAAGGGCGAGACCGGCGCTGAATACCAGGCCAAGAAGAAGCTGCTGGCGATCGTGCAGGACATGTCGGAATTCAACCCGATGCTGGGCCTGCGTGGCTGCCGCCTGGGCATCACCATGCCCGGCCTGAACAAGATGCAGGTGCGCGCCATCTTCGAGGCGGCCTGCGACGCCGCCAAGGAAGGCGTGAAGGTCAAGCCTGAGGTCATGATCCCGCTGACCAGCCATGTCAACGAGCTGAAGCACATCCAGCCGCTGCTCGAAGAAGTGGCCGAGAAGGTCATGCAGGAGAAGGGCATTCGCGTCGAGTACAAGTTCGGGACCATGATCGAAATCCCGCGCGCGGCCCTGACCGCCGATCAGATCGCTTCGGTGGCGCAGTTCTTCAGCTTCGGCACCAACGACCTGACCCAGATGACCTACGGTATCAGCCGCGACGACGCCGAGCGCAAGTTCCTGCTGCGCTATGCGGACGAGAGCGACCTGAATATCCTGCCCAAGAACCCCTTCCAGACTCTGGACGAGGAAGGCGTCGGGCAGTTGATCTTCATGGCCGTGGAGAAGGGCCGCATGGTCCGGCCTGATCTCGAAGTCGGCATCTGCGGTGAGCATGGCGGTGACCCCGAGTCGATCGACCTCTGCCACCGGGCAGGCCTGAACTATGTGAGCTGCTCGCCGTTCCGCGTGCCGATCGCGCGCCTGGCGGCTGCCCACGCGGCGATCAAGAACCGCTAATCACTGCTTGACTCTAGAACGCGGGAGAATGCAAACTATGATTCTCCCGCGTTTCTTTGAGCAGTGAGTGGATAAATCGGAGGAACTTTATATGACTCACAGCTACTACGGGCTTGAGAATCACGGGTTCAGCAATCTCGAACGTGAGTACTGGAATCTGTCGACCCCGGCGCTTTACGAACAGATTATCCGTTTTCGCGAGGGTGTGATTGCCCATCTGGGGCCGGCGGTGATCCGCACCGGACAGCATACCGGCCGCTCGCCCCGTGACAAGTTCATCGTCAGGGAACCCAGCACAGATAAGAGCATCTGGTGGGGCGACGTCAACCGGCCCATTGATGCGGAGCATTTCGCCGGTCTGAAGCAACGCCTGCTGGCCTACTTTCAGAACCGCGCCGCCTTCGTCCAGGATCTGTATGTGGGCTGGGACCCGGCCTACCGGCTGCCGATCCGGGTAGTGACCGAGACCGCCTGGCACAGCCTGTTCGCGCGCAACATGTTTGTCCAGCCCACACCGGAAGAACTGACGCGCCACGTGCCGGAATACACCGTGATCAACGCGCCATCGTTCCATGCACTGCCGGCGCTCGACAAAGTCAATTCTTCGGCGTTTATCCTGGTCAATTTCGCCGAGAAGCTGATCCTGATTGGCGGCACCAGCTACGCGGGGGAGATCAAGAAGTCGCTCTTCAGCGTTATGAACTTCCTGCTGCCGTTCAAGGATGTGCTGCCCATGCACTGCTCGGCGAACTATGGCAAGAGCATGGATGACACGGCAATTTTCTTCGGGCTATCCGGTACGGGTAAGACCACGCTTTCAGCGGATTCGACCCGGACATTGATCGGCGACGACGAGCACGGCTGGTCCGACCGCGGGGTGTTCAACTTCGAGGGTGGCTGCTATGCCAAGGTCATCCGGCTCGATCCAGAGGGTGAGCCGGAAATCTACCAGACCACCCGCCGGTTTGGGACGATTCTCGAGAATGTGGTGGTGGACGCGGACAGCCGCCACATCGATCTCGACGACGCGACCCACACCGAAAACACGCGCGCATCCTACCCACTGTCGCACATTCCCAACGCATCTGAAAAGGGCGTGGGCGGTCATCCGAAGAATATCTTCTTCCTGACCGCGGATGCCTTCGGTGTGATGCCGCCGATTGCCCGGCTTACCCCTGAGCAGGCCATGTATCACTTCCTGTCCGGCTATACGGCCCGTGTGGCGGGGACCGAAAAGGGGATGGGTAACGAGCCGCAGGCCACGTTCAGCACCTGCTTTGGCGCGCCGTTCATGGTGCAGTATCCCAGCCGCTACGCCGAACTGCTCGGCAAGAAACTGGAGCAGCACAAGTCCACCGTCTGGCTGATCAACACGGGCTGGACCGGCGGCCCGTATGGCGTTGGGCAGCGGATGAAGCTCGGTTATACGCGCGCCATGATTCGCGCGGCGTTGAGTGGGGCGCTGGCTGACGTGCCAACCGTGCCCGACCCGGTGTTTGGGTTCCACGTCCCCCAGAGCGTGCCGGACGTGCCGGTCGAGGTGCTCAGCCCGCGCCAGACCTGGGCTGATCCCGAGGCCTACGATCGCCAGGCGGCTAAAGTGGCCGAACTGTTCAACAATAACTTCAAGACGTTCGAGGCGGATGTGTCTCCGGCTGTGCGCGCGGCCGGGCCTCGCCCGCGTTAGTCAGTCGATCATACACAATGACACCGCCCGGCTCAGACCGGGCGGTGTCATTGTGGGAAGCAGCGCGCCAGAGGAAAGGCTCAGCTGGCGCTCTTGAGCAGGGCTTCGACCTCCGCGCGGGTTGGCATGGACTCGGTCGCGCCAGGGCGGGTCACGCTGATCGCGCCGGTTGCGCTGGCGAAGCGGATTGCGTCAGACATCGATTTCCCTTCGGCGAGGGCCACGGCCAGCGCGCCGTTGAAAGCATCTCCGGCCCCGGTGGTGTCCACGACCTGGGCGACCCTGAAAGCGGGAAACCGCCGGGGACCTTGTTCGTTGTAGAGCAATACGCCCTCGCCGCCGAGGGTCATGACGACCGTCTTGGCGCCGTACTCCCGCAGCGAGCGGGCCGCGCTTTCGGCATCCGCGCTGGAGACCCCGGTGATGATTTCGGCCTCGGTCTGGTTCGGTGTGATGATGTCGCACAGCGCCAGTAGTTCGCGATCGAGCGGCTGGCCGGGCGCGGGGTTGAGGATGGTCAGCACGCCTTGAGCGCGGCCCATCTCCAGCAGGCGCCGGACGGCGGGCAGGGGGGTCTCTAGCTGGGTCAGCACAACTTTCGAGGCGGCGATGGCCCCGGCAGCGGCTTCGACATCGGCCGGCGAGACGGCGAAATTGGCTCCTGAGGCGACCACGATCATGTTTTCGCCGTGGCTGTCGACCAGGATAGTGGCCACGCCGGTCGCCTGATCGCTGCTCTGCTGGACGTAGGCGGTGTCAACGCCAGCCTCTTGCCAGGTATGCAGGGCCATTTCACCGAACATGTCTCGCCCGATACGTCCCACGAAGCTGACCCATGCGCCCACCCGCGCCGCGGCCACGGCCTGGTTGGAGCCTTTGCCGCCGGGGCCGGTCTTGAATCCGCTTCCCAGGATAGTTTCACCCGGCTGGGGCATGCGCGGGGTGAAGGTGGTCAGGTCTGTGTTGTAGCTTCCCAGAACCGTTATGCGTGGCTTGCTCACGATTCCTTAGCTCCTTCAATGAGGAAATGATGGCTCAGACTGTACCTGTTCCTGAGGCCGGATGCAACGTTCATCTTCTTAACTTACGGCCGGATGGACGCGCTGGCACGTGGATGAGTTCAGTGTAAAATCAGCATGGGGTGAACGTCATCAGTCTCGTGTTCCCCATCCTGACCTGGTTTCAGCATTCCCGGAAATGAGCATGCAAAGCCGAATGTGGATCGACAAGCAGGCCACGATCACCCTCGAACGTCTTCTGCCCAGGCTGGAGTCTATCCTGGTGGAGCCGGCGGAGCGCCAGGTATTTTTCCAGCGGATGGAGCAGCAGTTCCCCCGGCTGTTCCGGCTGCTATATGGTCTGTACGGCAGCCAGTACGATTTCTTCTACCACCTTGAGCAGATCGTCCTGGTCGCGGCTCGGATGTTCGCGGCCCGACCGGTCGATTTGCATGCGCTCGATCGCCAACGAGAAGCGGACCGGCATTGGTTTCAGAGTGAGCGCATGGTCGGCGGGGTGTGCTACGTCGATCTCTTTGCCGGAGACCTGAAAGGCATGCGTGAGAGGTTGCCGTATCTCGAAGAACTGGCCCGGCGCATCGCCGCCCTCACCGAACGCCGTT
>CAZHMJ010000190.1:6425-10120 GCA_964533805.1 uncultured Anaerolineae bacterium
GGGGGGTGTGCTACTTCGATCTCTTTGCCGTATACCTGAATGGCTTGCGTGAGTGTTTGCCTTATCTCTAAGAAGTGGGCCTCACTTACCTGCATCTGATGCCTCTTTGCGCGGTTCCTGAGTAAAACCACGACGGGGGGTATGCCGTCAGCAGCTACCGCGCGATACGGCCTGACCTGGGGACGATGGCCGATCTCGCCGCACTGGCGCGCGACCTGCGCGAACGGGGGATCAGCCTCGTGCTGGACTTCGTGTTCAACCACACCTCGAATGAGCACGAATGGGCAAAACGCGCGCTGGCCGGAGAGGAAGACTATCAGGCTTACTACCTGATGTATGACGATCGCACGATCCCCGATCAGTATGAACGCCATCTGCGCGAGATTTTCCCTGAGCAGGACCCTGGCTCGTTCACGTATGTCCCGGCTATCCAGAAATGGGTCTGGACGACCTTCCGCCATTTCCAGTGGGATCTCAATTACGCCAACCCCGCGGTCTTCCGGGCCATGCTGGAGGAAATGCTTTACCTGGCCAATCAGGGGGTCGAGGTGCTGCGGCTGGACGCGGTTGCGTTTGTCTGGAAGCAGATGGGGACGGTCTGCGAGAATCTGCCCCAGGCGCACCAGATCATTCGGGCATTCAATGCCCTGGTGCAGATTGCGGCTCCGGCGATGGTATTCAAGTCCGAGGCAATCGTCCACCCCGATTTTGTCGCCCAATATATCAGCGCGGATGAGTGTCCGATCTCCTATAACCCCACTCTGATGAACCTGCTCTGGGAAACGCTGGCGACCCGCGAGGTACGCCTGCTGCGCCAGTCGATGGCCAAGCGTCTGCCGATCGACCCAGATTGCACGTGGGTCAATTACGTGCGCTGCCACGATGACATTGGATGGAGCTTCGCGGATGAAGACGCGCTGGAGATCGGCGTGCGGGGATTCGATCATCGCCAGTTTTTGAACATGTTCTACACGGGCCGCTTTGAAGGGAGTTTCGCCACGGGCCTGCCCTTCAACTACAATCCACGGAACCAGGACATGCGGATTTCAGGCATGGCGGCGTCATTGGCCGGGCTTGAGCAGGCGCTCAACCTGAACGATTCCCTGTTTATCGAGCACGCTATCCGTCGCATTCTCCTGATCCACAGCGTTATCTTGAGTATCGGCGGCATTCCGCTGCTGTACCTGGGCGATGAAATTGCTACCATCAACGACTATAGCTACCGGGATGATCCGGTCAAGATGGTCGACAGCCGCTGGGTTCACCGGCCCTATTTCGATTGGGATCGGGCCGCGCAGCGTTCGGATTCGGAGACTATCCCCGGCCGGGTGTTCACGACGCTGCGTAACCTGATCCGGGTGCGTCAATCCCTGCCCGCCTTCGCCAATGGGCATACCATGCTGCTGGATACCGGCAATGCCCACGTGTTTGGCTATCTTCGGCATGGAGAAGTCCTGGTCCTGGCCAATTTCTCCGAGCAGGAGCAGACCGTCCGGACGGGCGATCTGGCGGCAGGCTGGTCCGGTGGGATGCGGGTTCGCGACCTGGCGTCAGGTCGGTCTCTGGCGTTTGGCCCGGCGATTGTGCTGGCGCCCTATGCCTTTGTCTGGCTCCAGCAAGTGTGATCCGGAGCCGGGCAGCCGAGCCTGGGCATGCGGCTGGCCCCCTATCTTGCAGCCGTATCTGTGATATGCTTTGCTTAAGACCTCTGTTCACGTTCAATGCAGTTAGTACAGGTGGTTGCGGATGGAAGACGGCGGCAGTACCTGGTTAGTGGACTTGCGGATTCCTCAGACTGCGAATGCCATCACCCGGCAGATCGGGGATCGGGCGGTTGTTGGACGGGTCGACAAGCCCAAGGATGAAGCCCCGGAAATCGATCTGACCACATGGGATGCCATGGAGCTTGGCGTCGCGCCGGAACATGTTACCATCTTCACACATGGCGATCAGCTCAATCTGGTCGATATGGGCAGTGGCCGTCCCACGATTTTGAATGGAGTCCCGGTTGAGCCAGGCGTGCCGCAATTGCTTCCCAGCGGGTCGATCTTGCAGCTTGGCGTGCTGGAAATGCAGGTCAATGTGCTTTCCGCGCCAGGGGAAACGGAAATCACGTACTATCACCCCCCGGCAGCCTCCGCGGTCCGTCCCTCTGCGGGCAGCGGACAGCCAGTGTTGGTGGTCGAGGACGAGCCAGAGACTGCGGAGATCTTCCGGCTGGTGATGGAACGCGCCGGTTTTGTGCCGTTCATCTGTCACGAAGTTGTCAGTGCCATCCGGTTTCTGAATGTCCAGGCACCCAGCGCTATCATCCTGGACCTGATGCTCCCCGATATTCATGGCCTGGAGCTGTGCCGGTATGTCCGGCGCGACATCGCCCAACGCGACGTCCCGATCGTCGTCGTCACGGCCGGGGTAACCCGGGCGAATATGGTCGATGCGATCGAGGCCGGGGCGGATGTGTTCCTCGGCAAGCCGGTCAGTATACGGGAATTGGTGCGCGTGGTGGCGTCCCTGATCCAGTGGAACGAGGCGCGCACCCTGTTCATGCGTACCAAGCATCTGGACGGGACGGATACCTTGCGCGCCATGCCTGCCGAGGTGCGCCGCGATGCGCTGGTGCTGTTCGTGGCCGGATATGATGAGCCGCTGGCCGTGGTCGTGCCCGACCGGATCACGATCGGGCGGCGAGGCAGCGGGTACGTGCCTCGCCCGCATGTCGACCTGGATCGCTATGGCGCGTTCGAAGCCGGGGTGTCCAGGGTCCACGCGGCGCTCTATCGGGATGCGGAAGGCTTCTCGATCGAAGACCTGGGGAGCAGTAATGGCACGCGCGTGGATGGCGCCAAGCTCAACCCCAATGAGCGCCACCCGCTGACCAATGCCAGCGAGATCAGCCTGGGGAGCCTGCGGTTGCGTGTGTTCTATGTGACCGAGGAAGATGATCTGGTTGCCGGGCAGATAGCCCCGGTCGATGACTCGACGGACGTGGACGTGCATCCTCACGACGAAACCCGCGAATTGTGACTTGTCGGGTGGCTCAGGGGAGGGTAGTATAGGCCGTCTTAGGCCGTGCACCGGCATTTCCCATTCGCCAACTTTTGGAGCCACCCGCCTACATGTGGAGCTACGAAGAAGCTCTCGACTATCTATACAGTTTCGTAAACTATGAAATCCGGCGCGAAATCCGGTATGCACCTGAAGTGATGAACCTGGATCGTCCGGTTGCCCTGCTTGACCAACTGGACAATCCACACCACGAATACCCGATTATCCATATCACCGGAACGAAAGGTAAAGGCTCGGTTGGCGCCTATTGTCTGGCTGCGTTGCAGGTGGCTGGATTGCGCACTGGGCTGTATTCCTCGCCTCATCTGCAAGACTTCCGCGAGCGCTTTCGCATCAATGAGTCGATGATCGATCCGGAGACGCTCACGGCCCTGCTGGCGGAGGTCAAGCCGTTTGCCGACAGGATCGAAGGGCTGACCTGGTTTGAACTGATTACCGTGCTGGCGCTCCTGCATTTTGCTCGCCAGCAGGTCGACGCGGTCGTTCTGGAAGTTGGGCTGGGCGGGCGATTGGATGCCACCAACGTGGTCACTCCCCTTGTGTCCGTGATCACGAGCCTGAGTTACGATCATATGCATCTGTTGGGCAATACCCTGGCCCAGATTGCCGCCGAGAAGGCCGGGATC
>CAZHMJ010000191.1:0-7575 GCA_964533805.1 uncultured Anaerolineae bacterium
GGCCGGGGCCAACCCATTGGCCCCCGTTTTTGGGTCTGAATTTGTCGATGATTTCAACGATCGGCGGCAGGCCGAGGAGTACCCGCAGTTCATGTCGACTTTGCACCGGATCGTCGAAGCCCTCAAAACCCTCCAGCGACCGCTGGCCCGGCCTTATCTTGTGCCGGGGCTGTGGGTCGATGGCAAGAGCGTCACCAAGCAGGCCGTCAACCCCTACCAGTATTACGCCCGCCGCATCCAGGACATCCTGAATACCCCGCCGGACGACCTGGTGCGGGGCGAGCACGGCGGCCACTGGTCCGAACAGGCGATCGTCTACAACATGCTGCCGCGCGTGACGACCGCCTTCAGCCACGCCGACGACGGCAAGATCCAGATCGCCCCGCGCTCCGATGGCTGGCGGGATACCGGCACGCTGCTCAAGGCGATCTGCCTGCTGCCCTACATCAAGAACATGGGCTTCAACACCGTGCATCTGCTGCCGCTGACGGCGGTCGGTCGCGACGGCCGCAAGGGCACGCTCGGCTCGCCGTACGCCATCCGCAACCCCTACCTGCTGGACGAAAACCTGGCCGAGCCGGCCCTGGACTTCAGCGCCGAGGCGCTGTTCATGGCCTTCGTCGAGGCCGCCCATCACCTGGGCCTGCGCGTGGTGATGGAATTCGTGCTGCGCACGGCCGCCAAGGATGGCGACTGGATTGCCGAGCACCCGGACTGGTTCTACTGGATTCGGGCGGACATCCCCGACCGGCCGGCCGGCAGCGATGACTCGCGGCTGTACGGGATGCCCCTGTTCGATGGCGGGACGCTGGGCCTGATCCGGGGTAAGGTCTACGCCGGGGACTTCTACAACCTGCCCGCCCCGCCGGACAGTCACCGCGCCATGTTCACCCCGCCGCCGCGCGCCGAGCGAGTCGTCATGCAGGACGGGCGCTGGATCGGCACGCTGGACGACGGCACGCGCGTTCGGGTCGCCGGGGCCTTCACCGACTGGCCGCCGGACGATAACCAGCCGGCCTGGTCGGACGTGACCTACCTGCGCCTGTACGATCACCCCGACTTCAACTACATCGCCTACAACACGGTCCGGATGTACGACCCGCGCCTGGCTCACGAGGAAAACATCAACCGCCCGCTGTGGGACGCCATCGCCGGGATCGTGCCCCACTACCAGCGCGAATTTGGCATCGACGGCATCATGCTCGACATGGGCCATGCCCTGCCGATGGGCCTCAAGCGGCGCATCGTCCAGGAAGCGCACGCCTTCAATACGGAGTTTGCCTTCTGGGAGGAGAACTTCGACATCAGCGAGGCCAGCCGGCGCGAAGGCTACAACGCCGTGATGGGTTACATGGTCCTGGCCATGCACGATATGGAGGGCCTGCGCTTCTTCGTCAACCGTTGGGCGATGGAACCCGTGCCGATTCCGTTCTTCGCGGCGGCGGAGAATCACAACACGCCGCGCGCCGCCTCCCGCGTCCGCAACGGGCGGATCTACAACTATTTCACCCTGCCGCTGTGCATCGCCATGCCGGGCATCCCGTTCATCCACAGCGGCTTCGAACTGGCCGAAACCCAGCCGATCAACACCGGGCTGGGCTTTTCCAACGAGATGCTGGCCCGCTACCCGGCGGAAAAACTGCCGCTGTTCAGCGAATACGCCTTCAACTGGACCAACCCCGATCACCTGGTGGAGGGCGTGCGTTACGCCCTCGATCTGCGCCGCCGCTACAAGGACCTGCTGGCCGCCAACGACCCGGCGACCTGGTACATGGGCCATTCCGAGAACCCGTACCTGCTGGTCTTCAGCCGGCGGCGTAACGGGCGATCGCTGACCTTCATCGCCAATATGGACATGGGCCGCCACCAGGGCGGGCAGGTGCAACTGGGCGGCTCGCAGATCGACGTGCAGGGGGTGTGGGGCACGCCCGATCCGCTGGCCGTGCATCACGGCGTGACGATGGATGTCGACCTGTCGCCGGGCTACGTGCTGGTGCTGGAGGGCGATCGCCTGCCGCTGGACGGTTGCGTCTGAGCCAGGGGGATTGCCCCGGCGTGCTTTTGTAGCGGCGTCGCCCGCGACGACGGAGCCCCTCGTCGCCGGGAACGCCCCGGTTGCCCATTGAGAAAATGACAGCCAGCGGGTGCGCTTGGCACACGGCGGACGGGTCGCTGACCCGTCCCTACACGCTTCCTGCTGCCGTTGCTTTTTCCGGTCTCTGGCCTCGGCGCGGCGAAGCTGCGCGGTCTCTGCTTTTTCTGGCCTCTTGTCTCCTGCCCCTTCTGTTTTATTCCCCGACCGCCGCCAGCCGGTAGACGATTTCGCCGCCTTCGACACGCCCGGTGGGCTGGAAGCCCAGGCTGCGGTACAGGGCCTCGGCCACGGCGTTTTCCGGCTCGAAGCTCAGGAAGATCGCCTTGCCGCCCGTCCGGGCCTGGATGCGCGGGATGAGGGCCTCCATCGCGGCCCGGCCGTAGCCCTTGCCCTGTTGGGCCTGGTCGATCATCAGGCGGATGATCCACCACTCCTCGACCGGGTACTGGTCATCCTTGCCCCACATCGTGAAGCCGACCAGCGTCTCGTCCGCGTAGATCGCCAGCGCCTCCCAGTCCGGGTGGATCGTCGTCTCGGCGATGGAGACGGCGTTGGACGCCACGAACGTCTTCTGATCCGCCCGCACGTCGAGGCAGATCACCTGGTAGAAGTTGTCCCGGTTCACCGGGCGAAATGTAAGGGTCACAGGCTGCACTCCTGTCTTTGAACGGATTCCGATCTAAGCCAAAAGGCATTTTCACCGCGGAGGGCGCGGAGAACGCGGAGAAAAGCAGAGGAGGAATTCGAAGCGTTTGCCTGTTCGACCCGGCAGTCGAATCAGGATCGCGCGCCGTTTGACACCGCACCTCTTCCAAACTCCTTTTTCCTCTGCGTTCTTTGCGTTCTCTGCGGTGAGATGCTTTTCTTGCACACCTCTAACCTATCTCGGCTGTAACTTCCAGCGCGAGGGTTGCATCCAAGTGGGTAGAACGCCCGGAAATTCACAGTCCACCGACTGATGTGACCACAAGGAGCCACCCCATGCCACTCATGGATGATAACACCCGCGAACAGGTCCGCGAGATGCTTTCCGGCCTGACCGGCCCGGTCAAGCTGCTGGTCTTCAGCCAGCAGTTCGAGTGCCAGATGTGCGCGGAGACGCGCCAGATCTGCGAGGAAGTCGCCGCGCTTTCCGACAAAATCAGCGTCGAGGTGCGTGACTTCGTGGCCGACGAGGCCCAGGCCCAGGGTTTGAACGTCGACAAAATCCCGGCCATCGCCATTCTGGGCGCGGACGACCACGACTACGGCATCCGCTTTTACGGCATCCCCTCCGGCTACGAGTTCATGTCCCTGCTGGAGGCGATCAAGCTGGTTTCCACCGGGGCGCTGCAACTCTCCGCCGAGACGCTGCGCGCCCTGGATGCCCTGGAAGGTGACCTGCACCTCCAGGTCTTCGTGACGCCGACCTGCCCGTACTGCCCGCGCGCCGTGATCCTGGCCCACCAGCTCGCCTTCGCCTCCGCCAAAGTCCGGGCCGACATGGTCGAGGCCAACGAGTTCCCGCACCTATCGATGAAGTACAACGTGATGGGCGTGCCGCGCACGGTGATCAACGAAGCGACCTTCATCGAGGGCGCCGCGCCTGAATCGATGCTGCTCGCCAAGGTCCGCGAAGCGCTGAAGAACTGAAAGGGAAGCGGTCAGCGATCAGCTTTCAGCGGTCAGCCAGAACAATACGGCAGGCGTCGAAGCGTCCAGGCGAAGCCGGATGCGACTCGCTCACTGCTTTTGTCCTGGCTGTTCGCTGACCGCTGATTGCTGAGTGCTGAAAGCTGAGACTGCCATGCCAACCCACGACGCACTCAAGAAACAACCGCGCGTGATTATGTTCACCACGCCGACCTGCACCTACTGCACCGCGGCCAAGCGCTACCTGCGCCAGAACAACATCCGGTTCCGCGAGGTGGACGTCAGCCGCGACGCGGCCGCCGCCCGCGACATGCTGCGCCGGGCCGGGTCGATGGGCGTCCCGGTGCTGGACATCGGCGGCCAGATCGTGCGCGGCTTCGACCGGCCCAAGATTGACGAACTGCTCAACATCAAGAATCGCCAGGGCTGAACCTGGCCTGCACAGTGGATGATTGCCTGAAGGAGACTTCGCGATGACCGTCAAAATTGAACCCCTGGGCGCGCGCGTCCTGATCCTGCCCGACGAGGGCGAAGATCAGACCAGTTCCGGCATCTACCTGCCCGAAACCGCCAAGGAAAAACCCCAGCAGGGCACCGTGGAAGCCGTCAGCACCAGCGAGGACATGACCACGGACCTCAAGGTCGGCGACAAGGTGCTCTTCCCGAAGTACAGCGGGACTGAGATCAAGATCGAGGGCAAGACCTACCTGCTGATGGACGAGGCCGACGTCCTGGCCCGCATCACCGGCGCGTAGCGGACGGGAGGCTTCGATGTTGCTCGAAGTCAGCCTGGAGACACCGGTCGAACAGCTTGTGGAGGTCTATCCGCAGGCGGCGGGCTTCCTGGCCGGGCGCGGCGTGATCTGCATCGTGTGCGGCGAGGCCTACTGGGGTCCGCTGGGTGATCTGATGCGCAACAAGGGCATCGAGGCTCCCGACGCGCTGCTGGCCGATCTGAAGGATTACCTGAACCAATCTCCTGCCTGAGCCGGCTTCCCCCCGGCTGGCCTGGGCAAAGACGCGAACGCCCCCGCTGACGAGCCGGGGGCGTTTGATTCTCCGCCGAGGGTGATTTGCGCGTACAACCAGGGCAGCGTGAGCGCCCCAGGGAGGTGTCGAGGCAAGCGGCAACCCTTTTCGAGACGGTGACGGATGGGCTGGTCCTGGCCCTGCGCCTGACCGGACTGCCACTGATCGGGGCCGGGGTCGGGCTGTGGTTCTGGTCGCGCCGGGCGCTGGGCGCGATGATGGGTCTCAGCACGGCCGCGGCGGTCCAGCTCCAGGCCGCGCACCGCCTGATCCAGGCCGGGCCGTATGCTCACGTCCGCCACCCGATGTACCTGAGCTATTGGCTGCTGCTGGCTGGGCTGCTGATCGTCTATCGCACCTGGACGCCGCTGCTCCTGCTGGCGCTGATGCTGGCCGCGATGGTCGGCCGCGCCCGGCGCGAGGAGGAGGCCCTGGCCGCGACCTTCGGCGAGGCGTGGCGGGAATACGCTGCCCGCGTGCCGAAGTTCGTGCCGCGCTGGCGGAAGGCCTAGTGGACAGTAGACAGTTTACAGTCGTCAGGAAAAACAAGACCGGCAGGCGCAGCGATCCGCCCGCCGGTCTTTGCTTTGCGCCTGGACGCTTGCCGCTCTGACGCTTTTTCTGGCCTCCTGGCCTCCGGCCTCACCCCTTGAGCGGCAGCGCCTCGATCGCGGCGGCGACTTCGAAATCGGCCGGGGTCAGGACGTTCCCCCGGTCGTGGGTGGTGAAGCTCACCTCGACCTGCTTCCAGCCGATGCACAGCCGGTCGGGATGGTGGTTGAGACCCTCGCAGATCGTGGCGATCGCGGCGGCGAAGGCCGCCCCGGCGATGGTGCTCTCCACCCGGAAGGTCTTGCTCAGAATCCCACCCTCGGCGCTCCAGCCGGGCAGGTCGCCCAGCCGGGCGTGGATTTGATCGGCGGTCAGGGGGGCGTAGCGCTCAGTCATGGGAAAATCCTCGGTGCCCGCACAATAATAAACATGATATATTGTATCAAATTTATCGCGCCACGCCCAGGAGCGAAACCGCAAGTGCCGCGCAACCGGACGGGTCACGATGCAATGCATCGCCGCCCGCCTTCTGACAAAGCTTATCGCCAATATGACATTTGTCACGACGCCCTCTGTAATCCGGCATTGACGACATATTTAGTGATTGAAGTAGAATCCAAAACATGGCTTAATACAGGCAGCACGCGCCCACGTTTTCCCGCATGGAAACGCCGAAAAACTGCGGTGCCGTTCTTTCCCCCGCGCGCGTGCGGTCCGAATAATCTGTTTTGGTGCAGTCTTTTTATACCTGATGAGGAGGCGAACACCCGGATGGATGCGTTGACCCTCGCTCGGCTGCAATTTGCTGTCACCACGGTGTACCACTTCTTTTTTGTGCCCCTGACCCTGGGCCTCGCGATCCTGGTCGCGCTGATGGAAACCGCCTACGTGCGCACCGGCGACGAGACCTACAAGAGCATGACCAAATTCTGGGGCAAGCTGTTCGTGATCAACTTCGCGATGGGCGTGGTCACGGGTATCGTCCAGGAATTCCAGTTCGGCATGAACTGGTCGGAGTACGCCCGCTTCATGGGCGACATCTTCGGCGCGCCGCTGGCGATCGAGGCCCTGCTGGCCTTCTTCCTGGAGTCGGTTTTCCTGGGCGTGTGGATTTTCGGCTGGGACCGGCTGCCCAAGCGCGTCCACCTGGGCGCGATCTGGGCGGTCGCGATCGGCTCCAACCTCTCGGCCCTGTGGATTCTGATCGCCAACTCGTTCATGCAGCAGCCGGCCGGTTACGCCATCGAGGGCGGCCGGGCGCTGATGACCGACTTCGGCGCGCTGATCACCAACCCCAACGTCTGGGTCCAGTTCCCGCACGTCCTGACCTCCGGCATGACCACGGCGGCCATGTTCGTGCTGGGCATCAGCGCTTGGCACTTGCTGCGCAAGCAGGGCGATTACCAGGAACTGTTCCGGCGCTCGTTCCGCTGGGCGGCGGTCTACGGCGTGATCGGCACGCTGGCCGTGATGCTGGTCGGCCACAGCCAGATGCAGCACATGGTCCGCGTCCAGCCGATGAAGGTCGCCGCGGCGGAGGGGCTGTTCGAGACCGAAAACCCGGCCGGCCTGTCCCTGATCACGATCGGCAGCCTTGACCAGAAGACCGAGGTCTTTTCGATCCGCATTCCGTACCTGCTCAGCCTGCTCTCGTTCAACAGCCTGGAAGGCGAGGTGAAGGGCATTCGGGATTTGCAGGCCGAATACGAGGCGACCTATGGGGAGGGCCAGAACTACACCCCGTCGATCGTGCTCAACTACTGGAGCTTCCGGGCGATGGTCGGGGCGGGCATCCTGATGTTCCTGCTGGCGGCCTACGCCCTGTGGCGGGTCTACAAGAACAGCTTCGAGTCGGCCAACCGCCTGCTGAAGGTACTGCCCTACGCGATCCTGCTGCCCTACCTGGCGACCTCGACCGGCTGGCTGCTGACCGAGCTGGGCCGCCAGCCCTGGATCGTCTTCGGGCTGCTGCGCGTGGAGGACGCCGTCTCGCCCAACGTCTCGACCGGGATGGTGCTCTTCTCGCTGATCGCCTTCACCGCGATCTACGCCGGGCTGATGATCGCCGACATCTTCCTGCTGCGTTATTACGCCCGCCGGCCGGAGCACGTCTTCGTCTCCGAAGATGTGGAAGCCGCCAACCCTGAGATGGCCTTCTAGGAGAGACCGACGATGACCCTCAATGAACTGTGGTTCCTGTTGATTGCGGTGCTGTTCACGGGCTTCTTCATCCTGGAAGGCTTCGACTACGGCGTCGGGATGCTGCT
>CAZHMJ010000191.1:7585-10109 GCA_964533805.1 uncultured Anaerolineae bacterium
GACGCGCCCGGCGAGTCTGTCTCTGCCCTGGCAGCGGCCAGGTAAAGGGGGGAAACAACGATGGAACTGCAAGACCTGTGGTTTGGGCTGATTGCCGTCCTGTTCATCGGCTTCTTCTTCCTGGAAGGCTTCGATTACGGCGTGGGGATGCTGCTGCCCTTCCTGGGCAAGAACGACCGCGAGCGCCGGGTGATCATCAACACGATCGGCCCGGTGTGGGACGGCAACGAGGTGTGGATGATCACGGCCGGCGGCGCGATGTTCGCGGCCTTCCCGCAGTGGTACGCCACCCTGTTCAGCGGCTTCTACCTGGCCCTGGTGCTGATGCTCCTGGCCCTGATCCTGCGCGGGGTGGCCTTCGAGTTCCGCAGCAAGCAGCCGGGGATCACCTGGCGGCGCTGGTGGGACCGCGCGATCTTCGTGGGCAGCTTCCTGCCGGCCCTGCTGTGGGGCGTGGCCCTGGCCAACTTCGTGCGCGGCATGCCGATCGACGCCAACATGATGTTCACCGGCGACTTGCTGACCCTGCTCAACCCGTACGGGCTGCTGGGCGGGGTGGCGGCGGTGGCGATCTTCCTGACCCACGGCGCGATCTTCCTGGCGCTCAAGGTCGATGGCCCCGTGAAGGAACGGGCGGAAGCCGCGATCCGGCGCATCGGCCCGGCCGCGACCGTGCTCGTCCTGCTGCTGATCGTGTTCACCTACGCCGAGACCGACATCCTGACGACCCAGGGCGTCGTGCCGCCGATCACGGCCTTCGGGGCGGGCGGCGCGCTGCTGGCGACCGGCTGGTTCGTGCGCGAGAAGCGCTACGGCTGGAGCTTCGCCATGACCTCGCTGTACATCCTGCTGACGATCGTGACCGTCTTCCGGGGCATGTTCCCGCGGGTGATGATCTCCACGACCGACGCGGCCTACAGCCTGACCGTGACCAACGCGGCGGCGAGCGACTACACGCTGTCGATCATGACCGTGGTGGCGCTGATCTTCGTCCCCCTGGTGCTGCTCTACCAGGGCTGGACGTACTGGGTGTTCAGGAAGCGGTTGACCACGGAGAGCAAGCTGGAGTACTAGAGGCAGTTGATAGTCGTCAGTTGACAGTTTTCAGTTCACAGTAGACAGGAAAAGCAGGCCCGGCGGGTGCGAGATGCGTCCGCCGGGCTTTTCATGCGTATCTCCGCTGGCAAAGCGATGAGGCTACGACTCTTCCGACGCGCTGTCCTGGAGGCGGGCGACCACGGTCGCCGGGACGGTGATGGTCAGCCCTGATCGCCGGGCGACCTCGTCCGGGTCGAGCAGGTGCTTCCGGTCGTAGGTGACGAAATAGTCGGGCGCGGCATTGATTGCCGCTGCGATGATCGCCGCATCTTTTGAAGCCACGTAGTCTTCAGCGGCGGTGACCTCGGCCACGGTGGGATCGTCGATGACTTCGAGCTGGAGGAGCGCCAGCAGTTGGTGGTATAGGGCGATGATTTCCGGGGCTTTTTTGGACAGGTTCCGTTCGACCTCATCCAGCACATCCTGGCTGACGACCCCCACAATCTGCCCCCGGAGGGTCAGGGTCAGCAGATCGCGGGCATGGCCGCTTTTCGAGTAGATGGCGGCAAAAATGACACTGGCATCGAAAAAGACCCGGATCGGCTCATCTATCCTGGGCATATTTCTCGTCGCGGATCGCCTGCCGGATTTCCTGGCCCGATTCGATCAGTTCATCCAGGGTGATCCCTCTGGCTTGCAGGGCGTCACCCAGTTGATCCATGAGACTCAGGGCCAGCGTCTCTTTGATATCGATCAGCAGCCCGGCGTCCGTCTCCTTGAACACCACGACATCGCCCTTTTTCAACCCATACTTCTTGCGGAAGTCTAGGGGCAGGGTGACCTGCCCGTTCTCCTGGATGGTGTATATCTTCCTGGCGACCATCACGCGCCTCCTTTTCATAAATTCATAATCTATGAAATTATACCATACCTGATCCACCCCGATCAAAACCCCGGCGGGGGAGGATCGCCCGGCCGGGCTTCTCCCGTTTTCTACGGTCGTGACCTGTCTTCCTTGGGCTGATCCTGTGGGGTTCCCGGATCGGCGGCTAGGGCAAGTCAATTTTGACACCGATCCATACGCTGGCTACAATCTCTCGTGAGTGATGAGGCTCACCTGGCAGTGTTCATTTAAGCCGACCCGCCGACTTTGTTGGCTGATAGCCTCTACTAAGGACGTGTGTTCCTAGTAGAGGCTTTTTTCTTGCCATGACCAACCCGACACACCCCCATCCAGTTACTTCGATTTATTGGACGCCTGCGCGCAGCCGGGTTGTCCGGTGTGTCGTTTGGAAGCCAACGTCATTGACCACTATCTGACCGGCATCCTGTACGAGAATGTCAACGATCACGGCGTCCGGGCTGCGCTGAGCCAGTCGCGCGGCTATTGTCACGAACACGCCTGGCTCCTGACGAAAGTCAACAGCGGGGTCGCGCTGGGGATCGCGCTTCTGTATCGGCAGGTTGCCAGGGAGATCGCGGGGGA
>CAZHMJ010000192.1:0-10078 GCA_964533805.1 uncultured Anaerolineae bacterium
TCGGCGGCGTGCTTGCGGCGGATGATCTCGTCTTCGTACTTGAGCAGCTTGAGCTGGAGTCCTTCCCGGAGGTACTTCAGATCATCGCCGAAGGTGTCGCGGCGGATGATGGGTTGCTCGTAGGTTTCGAGGTCCATGAACGTCAGGAACTGGTCGTCGGTGTAGAGGTATTCCACCTCGCGGCTTTCCAACCGGACATCCTGAACCCGGTCGCCCGAGATGAAGGTTTTCGAGACGGTCGCGCCCGTGCGCAGGTTGCGGAGCGTTGTCCGGATGGATGCGTTTCCGCGCCCTGACTTATTGTGCTGATAGTCCAGCACTTTGAATAGCTCACCATCGAGGGTGAAGTTTACGCCTTTTCGGAGGTCATTAACGTCGATCATCGCGCTTTCTTGTCCTTCAACAGAGTTTGGCTTCGACGAGGATTATAGCGAACGATCGGGCGTCTGTCAGCCCCCTTGCTGGCTTCCGGGCAAGGCAGTCAGACGCGGAAAACCGCAGCCGGAAATTAGCCATCAGCAGCCACTCAAAAACGACAACCGATCAGGCCTGTTGGTGGATCGAGTTCGCCTGCCAACCCTTTGCCGTTAGCAGAGGCTACTTGCCTGTCGCCGGATTTTTGGCGAGCCAGTCCCGGGCCAGGGCCGGCAGGTCGGCCAGCGGCTTGCGCACGATCGTGCACGAGGGCAGGGAATCGAGAAACTGCTGGCCATAGCCTTTGCCCAGGACGCGATGATCCAGGATCACCACGACGCCTCGATCCGAACGGGTGCGGATCAGCCGGCCGAATCCCTGCCGGAAGCGCAGAATCGCATCCGGCACCGCGTACTGGGTGAAGGAGTTCTCGAACGTTTCCGAACGGGCCGCGAAGATGGGATCGCTGGGCACGGCGAAGGGCAGGCGGCTGATCACGAGCACGCTCAGATCGTCGCCGGGGATATCCACCCCTTCCCAGAAGCTGCGCGTGCCGAGCAGGACCGATTGGGCCGTGCTCTTGAAACCCTCGACCAACGCCTGGCGGCTGGTGCCGTCGCTCTGGTCGAAGACCGTGATATTGCCCAGCGCGAGGCGCGGGGCAATGCTCTGGGCGGTCTGGCGGAGTTGGGTATAGCTGGTGAACAGCCCCAGCAGCCGGCCATCGGTCGCAACGGCAAGCTGGATGATGGCCTCCTCGACGGCGCGCTGGTAGCGGTTGCGATCGTTCGGCTCTGGCATGTCGACCGGCAGCAGAAGCAGCGTCGACTCCTTGTAGTTGAAGGGCGATCCCACATCCAGCGTGCTCACCTCGAAGGCATTCAGCCGGTCCCTGACGTAGTCGAACGTCCCGGCGGTCTGGAGCGTGGCGCTGGTCATCACGACCGATTCCTTGGAGGACCACAGGTGCTGTTCGATCAGCGGCCCCACGTGGAGCGGGGCGCTGTGGATCGACATCCGTCGCTGATCCTGGCCGACCTCGACCCAGTAGATCGTGTTGTCGGACGGATTGCGCACGAAGGCGTCCAACTGGTGGTGGATTTCTTCCATGTGGCGGGCCGAAGTGCCGACGTTGTTGACGATGTCGTCGTAGTCCGGGATGGCGTAATCCGACAGGCGGTTGAGAGCCAGGGCCAGGCGGCTCATGGCGGCCGAAATGCCGGTTGTGAACTGGCTGAGGGTATCCCACACAGCCCGAATCTGGGCAAAGCCGGGCTTGCCGCGAATAGCCTCAACAATCCGCACTTGGTTGACGTATTCACCCGGCCGGAGCAGGCGTTCTCCGTTCAGGAACTGGAGCAGGACGTCGAACAGGGTGTTGACGTGGTACTCCATTGCCTCGGTGACTTCCTCGACGCTCTGGACATATTCGGTGAGCTGTTCCAGGTGCGAGTCCGGGATGGCGTTGCGGGCGCTGTTGAGCAGGTCGCCCAGGATGCCGGTGCGGCGGCCGCCCAGTTCGGCAAGCTGGCGGCGTAGCGCGATCTGATCCAGGCGGAAGCTCAAGCCGTTGGTGGTGGCTTCTTCGAGGTGGTGGGCTTCGTCCAGGATCAGGTACTTGTAATCCGGCAGGACACGACTGCCGACTGCCACGTCGGCCAGCAGCAGGGCGTGGTTGACGATCAGGATGTGAGCGGCTTCGGCGGCGCGGCGAGCCTTGTAGAACGGGCAGGTGTCGTCCAGTTGGGTGTGGCAACGATCGAGCGTGCAGCCGTCATCCTCGGCGCTCAGGTGCATCCAGGCGCCAATTTCCGAGGCACCACGCAGGTTGATCTCGCTCCGGTCGCCGGTTGCCGATTCGAGCAGCCAGATCAGCACCTTGGCGAAGACGCGCATCTCGTCCACGGTTGTCGGCAGGCGGCGGCGCATCGTGGCCAGCCGGCGCGGGCAGAGGTAATTGCCACGGCCCTTGACCACCGCGGCCTGGAAGTCCACCCCCATGACTTCGCGTAGCAAGGGGATGTCCTTGGTGATCAACTGGTCTTGCAGGTTGATGGTGTTGGTGGAGATAACCACGCGCTCATTATTCTGTTTGGCCCACAGGATGGCCGGGATCAGGTAAGCCAGCGACTTGCCGGTGCCCGTACCGGCCTCGACCATCAGGTGTTTGCTGCGGTTGAAGGCTTCGGTCACGGCGCGCAGCATTTCGATCTGTTGGGGGCGGTACTCGTAACCTGGCGTTTGGGCCAGCGGGCCATTTTCGCCCAGGACGGCCGCCGCGCGATCGGCGTCCAACAGCGCGGTCGCGGCGTTGGGACGCAGTGGTTCCCAGGCCCCTTGAATCGGATCAAAAGCCCCGGCGGGCGCGATCGGATCACGGCCTTTGCTGACGCGCGGTGGTTCGTCGAAGGCGGTCTTGATCCGCTCCGCGTAGGCGGCCTGGAAGACCGGGCCGGCTTCCCATTCCGGCAGGACGCGGGAGGCATCCACGATCTCCTGAAGGGTGGTCAGGGGGATGTCCAGCACGCGCTGCCAGAGCGCCCAATAGAGATGTGCGGTCGCGGTGGCGTCGGCCAGAGCGCGGTGGGCGTTCTCCAGGACGATGGAAAGCTGTTGGGTGAGGCTGGTCAGGTTGTAGCGCGGCGCGGTGGGAAGGACGACCGAGGCTAGCTCGTACGTGTCCAGCGACAGGTTGTCCAGCAGGATGCCCTGGCGGCGCAGGAAAGCCAGGTCGAACTGGACGTAGTGGCCCAGGACGGGCGCATCACCGACGAAATCGGCCACGCGGCGAAGCACCTGGCGCAGGCGCGGCGCGCCCACCAGGTCTTCCGGCCGGATGCCGGTCAGGTGGGTGATTGCCACCGGGAGTTCACGCTCCGGGTCGACCAGGGTCGAAAAAGTCTCGATGATCTTGCCTTCCGCGAAGCGTGCCAGGCCGATTTCGACGATGGCATCGTTCAGCGGATCGAGACCGGTGGTTTCGAGGTCAATGGCGACAATCTCGCCCCGCATACCTTGCTCCAGATTCTAGCGCCCAGGGGTGGGCCACCTGCATAAAGAGGGCGGACGGAGTATACCATACCGGCCGGGATCATGCGAACAAATGTTTGGCTCGGCTCAATCGGCCGCGGACTGGACCGGCTGTGCCGGACGCCATTCCGTCTGGCTGGCCCTGGCGATGAGCGGCAGGGCACAGACCAGCAGCGCGGCTGCCAGCCAGAACAGGCCGGACAGACCGATCCCCGGCAGCAGCATGTAGGCCAGGAGAGGGGCGAGCGCGCTGCCCAGATCGCCGATGGTGTTGGTGATGCCCAGCAGGCGGCCGCGCCGGGCGCCGGCCCGATCGCCGATCAGGGTCATGACCTGGGTCTGCATGACGCTGGTCGCGCTCGCGCCGAGCAGGACGGCGGCGATCACGATCCCCGGTCCACCGACCGCGATCAGGACCAGGGCCAGGACTCCGGCCACACACGCCATCAGGATCAACCCCCAGCGCCGGCTGCTGCGGTCGCTGAGCCAGCCCGCGGCCGGGGCCGCCAGCAGCCCGATCCCCTGGCTGGCGGCGGTCAATGTCCTGGTCAGGGTCGAAAGCGGGATTGTCAGGCTGAACAGGAGCAGACTGTCGCCAATTCGCTCCTGGAGCAGGAGAGGCAGGGTGGCCCCGATCAGCCCCATGAAGATCAGCCAGTTCAGCCCCAGAACGCCAATCGCGGTGAAAAGAGTTCGCGTTGCCCCGCCTTGCTCCGGCTGGGCTTGCAGGGGATGGGCAGGTGAGTGTTCCCGCGCGGTGGACTCGCCGGGTTGGCCGGCCGGTCGGGTTTCTGGGAGGACGATCAGCCAGATCAGGGCGGCGGACAGGGTCAGTCCGGCACAGATGAGCAGGGCGGTCGAATAGCCGAGTTGGTCGGTGAGCAGGCCGCCCAGGATCGAGGACAGCCCCACGCCCAGAAAGAACCAGCTCTGGAGCTGGCCGCTGAACTGCCCGCGGTTGGTCTCGTCGGTCAGGTCGAGCACGGCTGTGCTGGCCCCCAGCCAGACGCCCGCCCAGGCGAGGCCCCACAGCAGCCTGCCTAGAAGCAGCGTCCAGAAGCCGGGGATGGTGTACAGCAGTGTCGAGAAGCCGCCAAGGAAGAGGGCGGGAACCAGCACCCCGCGGCGCGGCAGGCGTTCGAGCAGCAGACCGACCGGGGTGTTGATGGGCAGCCGGACCAGCCGGTTGGCTGACAGCATCAGGCCCACGTCGGTCAGCAGGATGCCCGCCGCCGTGGTGTGGGTGGCCAGCACCACGTACAGCGTCGAATCTCCGGCCAGGGAGAGCGCTACACCCAGGCCAATGATCGCCAGGGTGATGCGAGGAGAGAGAGACTGTCGCCAGCGACGCACGCCGACCATCCTTTCATCACGGGAAGAGCGTAGTGTACCGTAATCTTGGGATGATATGAAGGATGAGTTTTCGCATGTCTTCTTGAAGCAGGCTGGCACATGTTGTGATACACTGCGCAACAGGCGAAAGCAAGACTGAACAAGAGGGATGTTCCCCATGCGTCACTTCTGGTTGTTGGGTCTGTTGGGCCTGATCCTGCTGCTGGCGGCCTGCGTACCGCCGCCTGAACCGACGCCCGTGCCAGCACCACCGGTGGTGCCTCCCACGGCGGCGGTGATCATCGTGACCCGTCCGCCTATCATTCAGGAGACTCCGACCCCCAGCGTGTCCTTCGATGTCAGCCCTTACCTGGGCGATTGGCGGCTGAATTTCCGCTACCAGTTCGATGGCGGCCCGATGATCGCCCAGATTCGATTCGTGGGCGGCTATAACCTACGGGTCAAGGCGGACGGTTCGGTCGATGGGCAGGGGATGCTGACGACCGCGGTCAGCCATCCGGGCTGCGCCGCCAGCGTGCTTGAGGATGGCGTAATCAGGACCGTGTTCGAGGGGCATCTCCAGCAAGGGCCGTCCGGGGTGGAGATAGTCTTCGCGCTTCAGCCGGAGGATCCTGCCCGCCGGGAGCGCTACCTGCTCGACTGCAATACCTTCACCGAACCGGCCGAGTTCGAGCAGCAGACCCTGTGGCCGGCGCTGACTGCCCTGCGCGCCCAGCCCTATACCCTGGCGTTCCAGCCCGGCGCGGTTTTTCAGCGGACCGACGATCTCGCCGCGGCGTCCGGTCAGATCATCCAGGGCACGCTAACGACGGAAATCCGCCTGTCTCGCTAACCATCCAGCTCAAGCCCCAAAACGAGACGGGGCGGCCTCAGGCCGCCCCGTACTGTTTTCTGTGTATCCCGCGCTTCAGGTTAGCCGCCCGACGTCGGGGTTGCAGTTACTTCTTCAGTCGTGGCTTCGACAGTTGGTTCTTCGGTCGCGGTGGCTTCCACCGTGGCTTCGACAGTTGGTTCTTCGGTCGCGGTCGCTTCCACCGTGGCTTCGACAGTTGGTTCTTCGGTCGCGGTCGCTTCGACGGTCGGCTCCACGGCCGGAGCCGCTTCCGCTTCTGCAAATAGGGCCACGATCCGTTCCTCGTAGTCGGTGAACGCAGCCTCAGCCAGCGGGATCAGGCCCGCGTCGGCCAGCGTCTCACGGTTGCTGAGCCGGACGATACTCCAGGCCAGGGCCTGCACTTCGGGCCGGGCCAGCGCCTGGCGGTTGAAGACGGCGCTCATCGGGATCGACAGGGCATAGCTCCCATCCGCGATGGTTTCAGCGGAGGGGGCGATGCAGCCATTCCCTGCATCGACGGCGACCGGCATCACCTCGGATTCGACTTTCTCGAAGTCGCTGAAGGACATATAGGTGATCGCGCCTTCAATGTTCGCGGTCGCGGCAGCCCGGTAGAGCGGATCGACCCGGCTCTCCAGGGCGTCGCGGCGCGGGTTGAGCATTGCGCCGCCGGCCATCGCCAGGAGGGTATCTGTCTGGCCGCGGGTATCGGTCGGCAGGAAGAGAGTCACGGCCAGGTCCGGGAAGGACTCGCCGAGCTGGCTCCAGTTAGTTACGGTGTTCTCGCCCTGATCCTGCCAGAGCTGCACGATCTGGTCGGTGGTCAGGCAGGCGGCATACTCCGCCGCGGCGGGGACGACCAGCACCAGGGCCTGCTGGCCCAGCGCGAACTCATCCAGGGTGACGTTCTGATCGGTGCAGACGGTGGATTCCTCGGCGGTGGGCGTCCGCGTCACCATTGCCAGATCGGCTGTGCCGTTGCACAACTTACGGTAGGCGGCGGCGTTGCCGAGACCGGTCGAGGTGACGGTCACGCCGGAGTAGCGCTCGGAGAAATCGGTCGTGATGTCTTCCAACACGCCAAAGCCGAGGGCTGAATTCTCGGTCGTGACCGTGCCGGCAACGTCGAGCGCGATCGTGTACAGCGGCTCGCCGACCGAGAAGGCCCGGCCGGTCACGCCGCTGCTCACGTTGTCCGCGACTCGCGCGGCCAACTCGTCACTGGGGGCCAGGAACCCGTTCTCGGCCACGGCGGCCTTGCCTTGATCGCCCAGCAGACTGGCAATCAGGCCGGAAACGCTCTCACGCGCAAGGCTGTCGGCATTGACATACAGGTAGAGGCCACGCGCGCCAGGATACTGGCTGGCCTCAATCGCTTCCTGGGTGGGTTCCACACAGCCATTGCCACTCAGGTCATCCAGACTGATTTTTTGCAGTTCCGCCTCACTGGCGTTGATCGCGCTTAGGGGCGCGAAGCCCAGCCCGGCCACGTCGTCCGCCACGGCGCTGACTACGGCCGCCGCGTCGGCCTGGGCGGCCGAGTCGCTGCGCAGACCATCACCGGGCAGCAGCTCGTCCAGCAGGTTTACGACGGTGCTGTCGGGGGGCGGCGCGTACAGCACGAAGGAGACGGCTTCCCAGCTCGTATTGACCTGGCTCCAGTTCTGGATCGCGTTGGTGGCCGCCGGGCCATACAGGGTGCTCAGCTCGGTCAGGCTGAGGCACTGGGCGAAGGTATTGGTAGGATTGGTGATCACGGCCAGGGCGTCGTAACCCAGGAGCACTTCAACCCAGTTGACGCCACCCTCGGCGCAGGCCTGCTCTTCTGCCCGGGTGATGGGCCGGGCCGCGGCCGCGATGTCAATCTCGCCGCCGCACAGCCGGGTCAGCCCGGTGTTGGTCCCGGAAATCTCGACGTTGACGGGGGACCCACTCTCCGCACTGTAGGCCGCACTGACAGGCTCAACAATATTGGCAACAATCCGAGAGCCGTCGATGCGGACGGCATCATCCTGAGCGAAGACACCCAGGGGGGCAAGCAGCAGGGCAATAGCCAACAGGCCCAGCCAGGCCTGGCGCCGGAACAAGCTCATCGGTAACGCTCCTTCTGTGGATGCAGTCTCCGGAATGCGATTCTTTCATTTTCTGAGACGGAAAAGTCAGCAGCAGGAAATTGTACACGTTCGGGCACAAAAGTCCACCACCAGCTTGGCGTTTGGCTGCCCGTCCAGGGCAATCGCAGCAAACGCATGCTGCGACGGCCAACGTTGAATCCTGAATTTTGAATCATCTACCACCCGCTCAACTTGAGCAGGGTAAATACGCCAGGTCGCCGGAGGCTGCAACTATAAGAGTAACAACTCATAGCTCCGTTCTCTTGACCGCAGTGAGAATGAATTCAAAATTAAACACTGAACATTCAAAATTGGGCTATCGCGATCCGATGCGATAGCCCTGACCGCCCGTCGTGTTCTGTGGCCCGGCCTGCGGGATTGTGATACAGTAAGCGCGGTCTCTGGCCCATGGACGCAACCGGGCAGGCTGCCCGTAACGGGAATGGGTTGGAAGGCCACTTCCGCAGGGAGTCTCTTCTTGGAAAGCGGGTGGGGAAACATGGCTGAACAACCCTCGCATACGGCGCTTTGGGCGGACCGGCTGTCGCGTTGGCCGCGCCTGGCCCGCGTGCTCCTGACCGTGGTCATCGCGCTGACACTGGCCGCCGCGGTGTCGATGCTGCTTCTGTTGCTTATTGGCAATGCGGCGCTTCAGAACATGGACGCGGCGATGCTGGTCCTGGCGGTCGCGGTCGGAACCGGTCTGGTTGCCTATGTCCTGGGATACTGGTTCCTGGTGGGTTTTAACCGGGAGGCGCATCCAACGCTGGGCGCACGCGCGGTCAATTACGTGATCGTAGGTGGGCTAGCTGGACTGGCCCTGCTGATCTGGTTGGTGATCAGCCTGGTTATCGCGCTCTTACCGCCTGAAATCCCCTTGTAGCGAGGAGAAACCGGAATGAAACGCCCTGTCCTGCTGGTTTTCCTTATCGGTATGCTGCTGGTGGCCGCCTGTAGCCCGCAGCCGACTCCAACCCCGACGCCGGTTGCCGTCGCGACAGACACGCCGCTGGCACCTTCCGAAACGCCCCTGGTCATCCCCACCCGCCAGCCGTTGCCGCCGACCTGGACGCCGGGCGGGGCTGCCCGTGAGAGTGGCGGGCCTGCCACGGCGACGCGGCTGCCGATCACACCCAACCCTACGGCCACGCTGCCTGCCGATTGCACCAGCTTCCGGGCAGACTACGATCGGATCGGGGATACCTTTGTTGTGGGCAGCTCTCCGGTGCTGTATTGGGAGCCTGTCGAAGGCGCGCCGGAGTACCGGGTTGAGGTGTTCGACCCAGAGGGCGAGCCGGTGTGGGTGACCTATGTGCCCGGCGATTCGAGCGAGTACGCCATCCCGGCAGAGGTGCTCGCGGTGGACGAGCAGGCGATGGGGACGGGGGTGATGCTGGTCTTTGGCTGGGAGGTCACCCCGGTGGACGGCCAGCAGGCGCAGTATTGCCCCTCGGCCGGAGGGGAGTTGATCCCCGTGCAGTCGGCCGAATAGATCGTCATCAGACAGACCTGGGCTGAGCGTCCAGGGCTGTCCGGTGAAGCTGTCATCTAGCGTAGTTGGAGCACGAAGCGCTCGAACGCTTCGGACGTCCAGGGCAGGGCGGGTTTAAAGAAGTGGTCAAAAATTGCCTGGGCGTAGACGCGGATCTCGTACTGGGCATCCTGAGCCATACGCAGATGAAGAAAGTGCATCAGGTTGTGGGCGTCCGTCTTGACGATCCACGTGTAGTACACGGCGAAGCCGGGCAGGAACAACCGGGCCATCTCACGGGCGACCCCTTGCGAGATGGCCCGGTCGTATAGCTCAAAGCTGCGAGCATAATGGGCGACCAGATCGGCCGTCAATTGCTCGCCCTCCGGGCCGGTGAGGACTCCCTCACTGGCCTGTTTGTTGTCCGTCGCCTGGAGCCGCCACTCCGAGGGGACGTAGAAATCCTCCTCGGCGAAGGGGGTATAACGGCCACTCTGTGAGTTGTAACTGGCCGTTCGATGACGAACCCATTGCCACCACGTCACCAGCGGGGCGCGTACCCGGAATTTGAACTCCACCATCTCGAAGGGGGTGGTGTGGCGGTGCTCCATCAGGTAGAACAGGAGCTTCTTGTCTTTCTCGGCCCCCTTGCTTTCGCCCAAAAAACTGGCCCTGGCCGCATTGACGATGGCCAGATCGTCGCCCATCACATCCTGTAACTCAATCCAGCCTTTATCCAGCACATCGACTCGCTGGCCGATCAAGTTCTGATTCGTCATGCCGTTACTCCTGGGAATGGTCGAACTCTGGCGGATTATACGAGCCGTGGAAAAAAGGGCAACCCCAGTCAGCGCGGGTTAA
>CAZHMJ010000193.1:0-10039 GCA_964533805.1 uncultured Anaerolineae bacterium
CTCACCCCCGTCTCGCCTTGCTCGACTCCCCCTCTCCGCATGCGGAGAGGGGGCCGGGGGGTGAGGTTGTAGGGATACCTGCTTACCGATCTTGTTCGTCAAATCTCATCAGATGCCTGTTCTTTGCGATGCTTACTTGTCGGATGCACCATTTAGCCATCAACCCCAAACTACCCACCCCTTACCAGGAACTTCCATTCCCATTCATTGACGCGGCGATCGCCAGGCCCGAGGAGACGCTCAGGAAACGCTCGTGCTGGACGATCCGCTCCGCGCCGAAGAGGGCTTGCAGGCGCTCCAACACGGCGGGCACGGCCGACGATCCCCCAGTGCACAGCACCAGGTCGATCTGGTCGACTCCGACCCCGGCGGTGGCGATGACCTGCTCGACGGCGTCTTCGATCTGGTCGCAGTAGTCCTGGATGCCGCGCGAAAACGAGGCGCGGCTGATCGGCTGGTCGATGTCGATGCCCGGCTCGTGGAAGGCCAGGGTCACGTCCTCCTGGGCGGAGAGGGCGATCTTGGCTTTCTCGATCGTTTCGAACAGTTTGAAGCCGTACTTGTTCTCGATCAGGTTGTAGAGCGCCGTGAACTCCGGCCCGGCCTTGTTGACCGTGGCCGCGCGTTTGATGTCGCGGAAGTAGTCCAGCCGGGTCAGGACCGGGTGGCGCGCCCAGTCCAGCAGGTAGTCGTAAATTTCGTAGGACAGGCGGCGGTCGCCTTCGTGCGGCTTGCCGTAGCCGAAGCGCTTCCAGAGGTATTTTTCCATGATGCGCCGGTCGAAGTTGTCGCCGCCGAGGGACAGGCCGTGCGTCGCCAGGACGTCCGGCCGGGCGCGGCCACCGATCCGGATCACGGACAGGTCGAGCGTGCCGCCGCCAAAGTCGAAGACCAGGGTCGTCTGGCGGCGATCCAGCCGGATGTGGTAGGAGTAGGCGGCTGCGATCGGTTCCGGCAGGAAGTCGACCTGCTCGAACCCGGCCAGGTCCGCCGCGGCGCGCAGGATGGTTTCACCGTGGTTGTCCGCGCCGGGCCGGTCGGAGAAGTAAACCGGGCGGCCCAGCAGGACGGCCCGCACCGGCTCGCCCAGGGTTTGCTCGGCCGCGTGGCGCAGTTCGACCAGGACCAGGGTGATCAGCTCTTCCAGGGTATAGAAGCGCTTGAAAATGCGCGTGCCGGCGTAGGACGGCGTGCGCAGGGCAGTTTTGATCGATTGAAGCAGCCGCCCTTTCGCGCCGGTATCTTCATCGACCAGGATTTCCTGGGCGATGAACTCCGATTCGCCGTCCGGCATCCCGCTCCAGAATTCGAGGATGCCCGCCGGGCGAGTTTCCCATTCGGCCGGACGGCCGGTGTCTTCCCGCAGGTAGCGCTCGGCGGCGGCGCGGCCCAGGATGGCCTCGTGCTGGCGGGTGATGTAGATCAGCGAAGGGAGGACGCCAGAAGGGTCCGCCGCCGGTGAGCGGGCAATCGTCAGTCTGTCATTCCGATAAAGAGCGGCACTGGAGTTCGTTGTTCCGAAGTCAAGACCAATCTTCATCCGCAATCCTTGAACAGGCCGTCCGACCGGGCCGGCTTTCCGGGCAAGGCAGGGAACAAGTGTAAACGAAAGCCCCCCATTTCGACAGGGCGAAAGTGCTACTATAGCGGCATTCGTGAGCTTCGCCATAGGGTTTTCGTAAGAACCGGCGTGACCGGCCGTTCGGCAGGCGCGCGCCAAATAAACTCTTGCCGCAACCCTCTGATTAAGGTATGATACCGGTTCGTCCATTGCACCTTATCGAAGGAATTCGCGGAGATGAAAGTCATTCTCACGTCTGATGTTTACAAGCACGGGGTTGCGGGCGAGGTCGTGTCCGTCAGCGACGGCTTTGCACGTAATTACCTGATCCCGCGCGGCCTGGCCGTGCAGGCGACCCCCGGCGCGATGAAGCAGAGCACCAAGCTACGCGAGTCGTCCAAGGCCCGCCGCGCCCAGGTTGAGAATCAGCTCAACGAGCTGGCCCGCCAGATCGATGGGGTTGAGCTGGTCTTTGGCCGCCGCGCCGGCGCCCAGGGTAAGCTGTATGGCTCGGTCACGACCCAGGAAATCGCCGAGGCGCTGCTGGCCAAAACCGGCATTGACATCAACCGCCGCCGGATCAGCCAGCAGGCCATCCGCGAGCTGGGCGATTACGATGTCCCGGTGCGCCTGGGCAGCGAATTCACCCCGGCCCTCCACGTGCTGGTGATGCGCGAAGAAGAGCTGGATGCCTACCTCAAGGGTGATGTGGTCGAGGAGACCGTGATCCCTGAGACCGCGCCTGAGCTGGCCGGTGACAAGATCACGCAGTTGATCGAAGAAGCCGAAGCCAACACCCAGTCGCTGGAAACCCCCGTCGAAGAGGCGGAAGCGTAAGCGCGCATGGAGCCAACTGATCCTGACTTCGATCAGGAGATGTTGATTCAGCAACTCATCGATGCCGTGCCGTGCAGCCAGTGTGGCGAGGCGTATGAGACGCGCGAGGTGCACGTCATCGCGCAGGACGACGATACCTGGACGCTGGTCGCTTACTGTACTTCCTGTGGCGTGGAGTGCCTGATACGGGCCTCGATGGACGAGATAAGCGCCGGGTTGCAGGAGCCTCCGGATCGGGATGAGGTCGCCGATTGGAGCCGGTATCTGGCCGGTTTCAATGGTGATCTGCGTGGTTTGCTGGACGATCTGTCCTGACCCGCGCGTGTTTCCGCTTCCGTGGTGAACCAGACTAAACAGGCGGCAGGTCTGCATGAGCGCTGACAGGCAGGAAGCCGAGAATCTGGGGCAACAACTGCGCGACGCGCGCGAAGCCCGCGAGATGACCCTGGAGGATGTGGAGCAGGCGCTCCGCATCCGGGCCAGGTTTCTGGCGGCCTTCGAAAGCGGCGCATACGAGGATTTGCCGGGAGCCGTTCAGGCTCGCGGCTTTTTGCGTAATTATGCGCGTCTGCTGAACCTGGACGAAGACACAGTCCTGGCCCGCTTTGATTCGATTGGCACTCGCGCCAGGGACGGCTGGCCGTGGGAGCTGGCCCCGGCCGCGGCCCGGGGGCCGGTTTCGGTCGCGGATGTGCCCGCCGCGCGGGCGACAGGGGAATTCGCGGCGGTCGCGCCGCGGCGCAGCCCGCTGCGGATGGTGCTCACGGTGGGTCTGAGCCTGATCCTGGCTGGCGCGCTGTGCGGCGGTGGGGTGATCGTCCTCAACCAGGTCTTAAGCGATCAGGCCAATTCGGGCGGAGTCAGCTTGCAGGGCGTGCTGCCCACCGCGCCGACGCTCACTCCCAGCCTGACCTTCATGCCCTCCGCGACACCCCTGCCGGGGCAGGCGGTCGCCGCCGGCCCGGTGATCACCGACCGGGTGGTGCTCGATCTGACCGTCGTGCAGCGCACCTTCCTGCGCGTGACGGCGGACGGCACCCTGCTGTTCGAAGGCATGGTCACGCCGGGCACGACGCTGCCCTACCAGGCCCAGACGGAGATCGTCCTCGAAGCTGGCAATGCGGCCGGATTGGAAGTGCTGTTCAATAATCTGGCGCTCGGCCCGTTGGGCGGGCGCGGCGAGGCGGTGGTCCGCACCTTTACGCCGGACCTGGCCCTGACTCCGACCGCGCTTCCCCAGCCGACGGCCACGCCGCAGCCGGTCGAGGGCGCGGTCCTGCCGGCCGGCGAAGGGCCGACCGCGCTCCCGGTGCCGGATGGCGCCGAGGTGGGCGGGTCGACCGGTCCGACGCCGCTGCCGATTCCGGGCGTCCCGACCGCGACATCAGCGGGTGGCCTCAATGCTGGCGGTGAAGCGGTCAGCGCTACGCTGCCGGGCGGCCTGCCGCCCACGACCGAATCGCTGCCAGAGCAGCCCTCGCCCCTGCCGTCCGCGACCTGGACCCCGACTCCGACCCTGACGCTGACGCCGTCGCCCACGACGACCCCGTCCCCGACACCGATTCTGCCTCCGCGCCAGACCAGTACCCCCGTGCCGGAGAAGCCCTGACCTGTCCGCGAGCACATAGAGAAACCCAATCACGCATGACTCATCGCAGCCAATCCTATTTCCTTCTCAGCTTGGGATGCGCCAAGAATACAGTTGACTCGGAGAGCATGGCCCAGTTGCTCAACGGGGCCGGGTTTCAGGGGGAGACTGATCCTGACCGGGCCGGGGTGTTGATCGTCAACACCTGCGGCTTTATCGAGAGCGCCCGGCGCGAGTCGATCGAAGCCCTGCAGGAACTGGCCCGCAGCAAGCGTAAGGGCCAGCTTTTGATCGCGGCGGGCTGTCTGTCGCAGCGGGCCGGGGCCGGGCTGGTCCAGGATGTGCCCGGCCTGGACGGCGTGATCGGCACCCGGCGCTGGATGGACATCCTCGATCTGGTCGGCCGCCTGCGCGCGCGCCGCCACCCGGAGCCGATTTACCACCTGCCGACCGAAGCCCAGACCGTCGGCCGGGACGAACATGGCGCGCTCCGCGCGGCGCGGGAAGGGGCCAGCGCCTACCTCAAGATCGCGGATGGCTGCCGCCGCCCGTGCGCGTTCTGCGCCATTCCGGCCATCAAGGGCACCGCGGTCAGCCGCCCGATGGCGGCGATCCTGGACGAGGCGCGCCGGCTGCGCGATGGCGGCGTGCGGGAGCTGATCCTGATCGCCCAGGATTTGACCGACTACGGCCACGATCTGGGCCTCAAGGACGGGCTGGCCCAGCTTCTCGAGGCGATGACCCAGGCGGTGCCCGATTTGCCCTGGATCCGGCTGATGTACGCCTATCCCGGCGCGGTGACGCCGCGCCTGATCGACCTGATGGCCGGTTCCCGCCAGATTTTGCCCTACCTGGATATCCCGCTCCAGCACGGCCACCGCGAGACTCTGCTGCGCATGCGCCGCCCGGCCAACCTGGACTGGGTGTACCGCACCCTGGGCGCAATGCGCGATAGGATCCCCGATCTCGCCATCCGGACGACGTTCATCGTTGGCTATCCGGGCGAGACCGAGGAGGAGTTCGAGGGGCTGCTCCAGTTCGTGTCTGATCTGGAATTCGACCGGGTAGGGGCCTTCACCTATTCATTCGAGGCCGGCACGCCCAGCGCCGAACAGCCGGACCATGTGCCCGCCGAGGTCATGGCGGAGCGCCACGAGCGCCTGATGACGCTCCAGCAGGGCATCTCCCTGGCTCGCAACCAGGCTCAGGTGGGTCGCACGCTCGACGTGCTGGTGGAGGGCCACGGCCAGGCCGAGGACGAAGATGGCAACCCGCTCGACGAAGTGATCAGCGTGGGGCGCAGCTACCGCGACGCCCCGGAGATCGATGGCTATGTGTTCGTGGCGGGCGAACTGCCGGTCGGGCAGATCGTGCCGGTCCGGATCGATGGCGCCATGGTCTACGACCTGACAGGGACGGTCGAGACCGGCGCGCCGGGCGTGATCATACCCGGCCAGATTTACGGCCCCGGCGATCTGCCGGCAGACCAGGGGTAGGCAGGCTGGGGGGCGTTAAGTGGGTATCCGTGTTGTGTGGGACAATGAAGCGCATACGATTCTGCGTTATGACTATGGACGGCGCTGGTCGTGGGCGGATTTTCAGGCTGCGGAAGCGACCATGCACGCCTGGGTGCGGGCGACGCCGCACACGGTCGACCTGATCGCTAACTTCGAGGAGGGCGACGATCCGCCCGTGGGGGTCTTCGGGCATTTCAAGCGTGCCCAGGAACTGGCTCCACCCAACCTGGGGATGATCGTGATCACGGCCACCAACCTGTTCATCGCAGCCCTGGTCCGGACGTACGCCGAAGTCTACCGGCATGAAGGGCGGGGCCTGATGACCGCCAGCTCTCTGCAGGATGCCCGCCGTAAGATCGTGGCGTTGCGTACCGGCCGCATCGCGGGAGCTTCCGCAAGCCCAGCCCCTGAGGATTGACTCTGGGGATTCCAGGTTATTCGGTGACGCCTGAGTCTGCTCAGGCGTTTTTTGTGCGCTTTTGCCATACCATCCCGCTATAACGGGTCTACAATGTCTGGCCGCGTTCTGGAACGCTTTTTGAGGAGATAGGTATGTCTGCACTGCGCAAACCGCTTTTTGTAGTTGTTGGTGTGCTGATTGTTTTGCTGATCGCCATCCAATTGGTGCCGGTGAATGGGCGGACGAATCCCGCCGTAACCAACCCGGTGACCTGGGATTCCCCGGAGACGGAAGCCCTGGCTCGTACGGCCTGTTATGACTGTCACAGCAATGAAACCCGCTGGCCGTGGTACGGCTATCTGGCTCCCATGTCCTGGCTGTTGGCCGATCACGTGAGCGAGGGGCGGGCCGCGCTGAACTTCTCCACGAGCAGTGGGGAGCTTGAAGCCGAGGACATCATCGGACAGGTTGAAAGCGGCACTATGCCCCGCTGGGACTATCTGCTGCTTCATCCTGAAGCGCGCTTCACCGAGGAGCAGAAGGCCCAGTTCATTGCCGGTGTGGAGGCTACCCTGGGTGGTCGGGAAGGGGGCGAGGTCGGCGAGACAGGGGAACAGGGCGAAGCCAGTGAGGCAGGGGAATAGAGCACAGTCCGTCAGGGAGTGCTGGCTTCGCCCGCGCCCCTAGCGACCGGCAGTTCCTTTTTGATCCAGTGTGTGTTGGCGGACGGCTGAAGAAGGCCGTCCGCTTTTTGTTGCAAAGGGAACCGTTGTCTCAGGTCGTGGGCTGCTCAACTGATCCAATCGCGGTGGACGGGGTCCCAGGCGCGGTGGCGGTAGGCGTTCTTGCATTCCAGGCAGACCAGGGCGGCATCCAGCGCGCCGTTGGACTTCCAACGCCAGCGGACAGTGCTCAGGTGGCGCCGGCAGGTTGGACGCAGGCAGACCGGACAGTACTCGCCCTCTTGCAGGGCATTGGGGTGGTGGCTGCGGGCGTCGCCGGGGTTGGATTCGCACAGGTGGCAGAACGGGACGGACATGCGGGATTCCTTAGGGGAAAGCCATTTGTTTACATACAAGACTATAAGCCGGGCATGAATTTTGCTTTTAACGATAAGAAATATTGGAGTTTGGCGTATTGTCGTCAGGTCATATGACGACTGTCACTTGAGAGAATTCCCGTGCTTCACTAATATTGCAGATATGTAAAATGGATAGGTTGTGGCAAGAATCAATGCCATCCGGGAGCCTGAGCAATGCAAATCACTCGTCAAGCTGACTACGCCGTCCGTGCTGTCCTGCATGTTGCTCAACTCGCAGAAGGCGAGCGACTTGCGACCTCTGTCATCGCCGAAGAGGAGAATATTCCTCTGCCGTTTCTCGCGAAAATTGTATCACAGCTTTCCGTGAAGGGCATCCTGGATGCGATGCGCGGGGCCAGTGGTGGGGTCCGGCTGGCGCGGACGCCGGATGAGATTTCGTTGCGGGAAGTGATCGAGGCCATCGACGGCGAAATCTCGCTCAATCGCTGCGTGCTGAATGCCGACGCCTGCCCGACCACGGCTGTCTGCCCGGTGCACGAGGTCTGGTGTGAGGTGCAGAAGGACCTGGTTTCTCGTCTGGAAAACACCACGTTCGATCACCTGCTCAAGCGCCAGGCGGACCTTCAGAGCGTGTCTCAGCCGGCCTGATCGCTTGAATTCATCGCTGGTCTTTGGGGGCGAGGGGACAAAACAAGGGGCTTCAAGCCCCTTGTTTTTTTGTGTGGCACACGGACTCCCGGTTATTCGTCCTGGGCCAGCGCAGGCTCCAGGCGGGTGACCGGCTTGCCTTTGACAATGCTGAAGTGGTCGAAGTCGCGGGCCACGAAGGTCGCCGGGAAGATCGCCCGCGCTTCCTCGATCACGTCCCGTTCGCGGTTGCGGCGGGAGAGGTGGGTCAGGATCAGCGTCCGGACATCCATCGCCAGGGCGAATTCCGCCGCCCGGCGGGCGGTCATATGGCCGAAGCTGTCGGCGTGTTCGGTTTCTTCAGAAAGATAGGTGGCTTCCATCACCAGCGCGTCGGCCCCCCGGATCGACTCCGGCAGGTTGTCGGTGCGGGCGATATCGCCGATGGTGACCAGCCGCGCGCCGGGTACGGTCTCGCCCAGCACCTCGTCGGGGTGGATGACCCGGCCATCGGCCAGGGTGATCGCTTCGCCGCGAGTGAGCTGGCCGCGCTCCGGCCCGATTGGGACGCCCAGCGCGTCGGCTTGCTCGGCCAGGAAGGGACGATGCGCGCGCTCGGCAAACAGGAAGCCGAAGTTGCCAGGACCGCGGTGGGTGACGTTGAAGGCCTCGAGCGTGAATTTCTTGCTTTCGAAAAAGACGCCTGGTTTGAGGTCGATCAGGTGAAGCGGCATGGGCGGCTGGACCCCGCGCAAAACCACCCCATACACCAGGTCCTGCACCCGGTCGAGGGTTTGTTTGCCCCCCCAGATCTCGAGCGATTCGATACTCTCCCAACGCATGAAGGTCGAGAGCAATCCGCCCAGGCCCAGAATGTGATCCAGGTGACCGTGGGTCAGCAGGATGCGGTTGAGGCGCTTGAAGCCGAGGCCGCTTTTGAGGATTTGGCGCTGGGTGCCTTCGCCGCAGTCGATCAGGAAGCGGTATTCTCCGGCCAGCACCACCTGGGCGGAGAGGCCCCGCCGCACCGAGGGCGCGGAGGCGGACGTCCCAAGGAAGATGATTTCGAACATGAAGGGGCTACCCCTCGCTCACGGTGATTTGTTGCAGGAACAGCCGGTTGCCGCGCTCGACCGCGCCATCGTAGATCGGCAGCCGCCGTTCGCTTTCGGCCAGGAACGCGCCGATCGAGATGTCGTAGCTGCCCTCTGGGATGCTCTCCGGCAGGATGAGGTAATTCACCTGGATGAACAGGTCGCGGTTGAGCAGGCTGGACGCCCAGGTGTTCATGGCGATGCTCTGCGTGACGATCGCCGCCGGGTCGGACAGCAGGTGGGCAAAGATACGCAGGTCGTGCGGCAGCGGTCCGTCGACGCGCCAGTAGGTGATCACCGGCACGATGTCGCCGCCCCGGTAGCTCCGGGTGGCGTCGATTTCGTAGCCCAGGAAGGTCAGGTTGCGGCCGAACTGGGCGGGCAGGCTGACCGGCCCGGAGCCGCCGGGCGCTTCAGGCGCCCAACCGCTGGGCGACGTGGTCAGCAGGCGGCCGACCGCATCCTCCACCCGGCTCTGGACATCCAGCATCAGGACGCTGCCCTCGGCCATCCCCTCCACGGCGAGCGCCGCCTGATCGTCCAGCCAGACGCGCAGGTCGGGCTGCATCCGGTCGTAGATCGCCCGGTCGGTGAAGGCGAACTGCTGGGCTTCGCCGCCCTGGGCGATGACCAGCCCGTTGGCGCAGTCGACGTAGCGGATCGGCGTGTTGTCGCGGTGGATCATCAGGTCGAGCAGGCGCGGATCGCCGGGCTGCTCCTCCGTATCGAGCAGGCTGGGGCTGCACACCACGGTCGGGAGGGCGGTCGCCGTGCGCTCCAGGTAGCGGGCCAGGTTGGCGCGCGAGGCATTGTAGGCCGTCTGGACGTCGTGGCGCTGCGGCCACCGGCCGAACAGGTCGCTCACCGTCCAGACCAGGTTGCCAGCCACCAGAAGCACGGCCAGAGCCAGGGCCGGCCGGGCCAGGGATGGGCGGAGGTCGGCCAGCCAGTCCAGCAGGCGGTCGGCGGCGATAGCGGCCAGGATGTACAGGACGGGCAGAACCCCGGCGTAGCTCACGAACGAGCCGGGCGCTGTGCTCAGCAGGGCCGGGATCAGGGCGATCAGGGTCATCAGAGCAGGCAGGAAGGCCGCCGGACGCCGCCAGTGGCGCAGCCCGTAGAGCAGGCCGCCGAACACCAGCAGGCCGGTCACGGGGTCGAGCAGGGGGCGGCCCGGCAGGTTGAAGATCGGGCTGGAATCGCCGCCCACGAAGATCGCGGTCAGGCCGGTCAGCGCGGCCTGGATGGGGTTGGTGGGCGACAGGGCAGCGCGCATGGCGGCCAGGCCGCTGGTATCGATCTCGCGCAGGGTCGTGGCCGCGTAAGGGATGATCACGATTAGTGAGAGCAGGATGGCGAAGCTGCTCGCCCTG
>CAZHMJ010000194.1:0-9982 GCA_964533805.1 uncultured Anaerolineae bacterium
CTTATAAACCTTTAACCTGGGCGCTGCCAAACAAAAAGCCGGGCTTCGCGTGGAAGCCCGGCTCGAGGACAAACTCAGGTGAGCCTTACTCGCCTTCGGCAGCGGCATCCGCCGCCGGGACCGGCTTCTCAGCCGCCGCCGGGGCCGACGGAACGACCGGAGTCGAGGCGGCGTCCCCACCGGTGAGGCTCTGGAAGTCGAAGACGAACGGACTGTTGCTGGGCAGCAGCATGATCTCGATGTTGTCCGCCAGCGTATCGACGTAGCGCCACTGGATCAGATCGGGGTTCTGGCTGATCTGTTCGTTGATCAGGGCCAGAGCCTGGGCGTCCGCCTGAGCGCGCAGCAGGATGGCGTCGGCCTCGGCCTGGGCGCGCAGGCGCAGCGCGTCAGCCTCACCGTTGGCCCGCTCGACCGCGGACAGACGCTCGCCTTCGGCCTGGAAGACGGCCGCGTCACGCTGGCCCTGGGCTTCCACGCGCAGCCGGTCGGCTTCCTGCTGGGCGCGCAGCCGGTTCTGCTCGGCGATCTGCTTCTGCTCGATCGACTGGGCGTATTCATCGGTGAAGCGGACATCGCGGATCAGGAAGTCCGTGACCGACAGGCCTTCCTGGGCGAAGCGCGTGCGAATCAATTCCTCGATCCCGATCCGGAGCGCTTCGCGCTGGGTGCTGTAGACCTCTTCCACGTTGTAGCGGGCGACTTCGTCGCGGATGATGCCGCGCACGGTCGGCCGGACCAGGCTTCCCTCAAAGCGCTGCTGCCAGCGCTGGTGGATGAGGTTGGCCGTGGTGGTTTCGATGTTGTAGATGATGGTCGCATCGATGCGGACTTCCTGCCCGTCAGCGGTACGACCAACCACGGCGTCGTCACCCTGGGCGGCACCCGCCGCGGTTGAGCCTGACATGGTGTATTCGCGCTGCGCCACGGAGTAGATGGTGGCCTGCTGGATCACCGGGACGACGATGCTGATGCCGGGGCCGCGCGGCTCCAACAACTGACCGCTGACCGTATCGAACACGACCGCGACTTCCTGCGGCTGGACGATGATGATGCCCTGGCTGATCACCCCGAACAGGATGCCGACGATCAGGCCGACGATCGCCAGCGTCACGCCGGTCCGGGATGAGCGATTCTGCGAAGCGGCGGTAATCGCCAGCCCGATGCCGGCGATGACCGCCACCCATCCGGCCAGCGCCACGAAGCCTAAAGCGCCACTGATACCCATTGAAAGTGCCTCCTCTTTTGGCAAAAATGCGGTCGCCTTTGATCCTGTTTACGCTCCAGGCGCGTCCGGGGTTGCGATCCGCTGTAGTTATCCTGGTCAGTAAACCCTATTCTCCCCGATACATTTGTGATTATAACATGCCGATCCCACCTAACCTCTCAGAAATCTGATAGATCGCTGACATCGGGGAAAGGCGGTGAGTGGTTCGTGGTTCGTGGTGGTGGTTCATGGTTGGTGGTCAAACGCGGTGGACTGGCGCTGTGCCTCCAGGCTGGGCAGAGCAGCCCATGTCGCCCCCATGCTCCATCTCGAACCAACAACTACAAACTAATAACCGAGAACTAATAACTGATTTCCTCTTGACAATCCCCCCACCCGCCGCTACAATGCGAACACAGTTGACCAACACAACCGGACACGGGCCTGTAGCTCAATTGGGAGAGCGCCACAATGGCATTGTGGAGGTCAAGGGTTCGAACCCCTTCAGGTCCACACCGCCACCTATCAGGGTGGTACCATGGACAACGCCTTCGTCACTCAGGATGAAGGCGTTTTGCGTTTTTATACGGTTCTTACACGATACTCATGTTTTTTCAATCCGGTCAGGATATACTGAGGACAATCAAACGCACAGGCTTTACAGTCGTTGGAATGCGGTACGACAGGTCTATTGGCAACCCACGGTATCTGTGCTATTGTTGGCCCAAGATTCCTTGTTTTACTGGTATTACGGGCGGTGGAACGGTCATCAGCGTTGGAACAAGAGGAGCAGCAGGCAATGGCAGACAAACGGCAGAATTCCTGGCAGGAACGTTTCCGGGATTTCCTGGCGGAGCTGGAGCGCCTCCTTCTTGGCCCGCAACCTAAACCCGCGCCTGTGCCGGTGCCGGTTCGCGTTCGGCGCGACCCGCGCGACCGCCGCTAAGACCGTCCCTTCACTTTAGCATACCGGCCGGTAAGCACCCCAGGCGCTTACCGGCCTTTTTGTTTGTCTCTTTCCCGGTATACTTCACCGTGCCCGCAGGCAAGGTGGGCGCCGGCTGAAGCAGCCCTCATCCGAGGGCAAGGAGGAAGCCGCATGAACGAGCACACGGATCGCGCACGCTGGCCGTACAGTGTACGCTGCCTTCTCGCCCTCCCCCGGCCCCTTCAGCCCGCACACAAACCGTTTTGATCTGGCCTCGATGCGATCATGGCTGTCCTTTTGGACAGCGGCTTGACTAAGGAGAAAAATAGACAGGGATGGCAGACAAGTATAACCCTCAGGAGATTGAAGCCCGCTGGCAGGCGCGGTGGGCGGCCGACGAGCTGTACCGCCAGACGGTGGATCAGAACCGGCCTAAGTATTACGCGCTGACCATGCTGCCCTACCCCAGCGGCAACCTGCACATCGGGCATTGGTACGCCATGTCGCCCTCGGACGCGCGCGCTCGTTACAAGCGAATGAAGGGCTACAACGTGATGTTCCCGATGGGCTTCGACGCGTTCGGGCTGCCCGCGGAAAACGCGGCGATCAAGCGCGGCATCCACCCCAAGAAGTGGACCTACGCTAACATCGAGAACATGCGCAAGCAACTGCGCAGCATGGGCGCGATGTTCGACTGGCAGCGCGAAGCCGTCTCCAGCGACCCGGAATACTACAAATGGACGCAGTGGTTCTTCCTGCAGTTCTACAAGCACGACCTGGCCTACCGCGCCGAAGCCGCAGTCGACTTCTGCCCGAAGTGCAACACCACCCTGGCCCGCGAGCAGGTCTGGGGCGAAGACCGCCACTGCGAGCGCTGTGGCACCCCGGTGATCAAGAAAGACCTGACCCAGTGGTTCTTCCGCATCACGCAGTACGCCGAAGAGCTGCTGGATCACAGCCAGATCGACTGGCCGGAGCGCGTCCAGGTGATGCAGAAGAACTGGATCGGCCGCAGTGAAGGCGCGCACGTCGTCTTCCATACCGAGTCCGAAGACCCGATCGAGGTCTTCACCACCCGGCCGGACACGCTGTGGGGCGCGACCTTCATGGTCCTGGCCCCGGAGCATCCGCTGGTCAAGAAGATCACCACCGAAACCCAGCGCCCCGCGGTCGAAGCCTACGCCCAGGCCGCGGCCCGCAAGTCCGAGATCGACCGCACGGCCGAGGGCAAGGAAAAGACCGGCGTCTTCACCGGCGCGTACGCGATCAACCCGGTCAACGGGGCGCGCATCCCGATCTGGGTGGCCGACTACGTGCTGATCACTTATGGCAGCGGCGCGATCATGGCCGTGCCCGCCCACGACCAGCGCGACTTCGACTTCGCGCGCAAGTACGATCTGGCGATTCGCGGCGTGATCCAGCCCGACCTGGCCCAGGTCGTCGATCACTACATCGGCGAAACCGAGAAGAACCTGGATGAACTGATCGCCGCCGCCGAAAAAGCGGGCGCGGTTCTGACCTTTGACGAGGCTGATGCCCTGTTCGGCAAGCGCGGCGGGGCGCACAGCCCCCATCCGCGCATCGCGGCGATCGACATCGACTGGCTGCTGAACACGGTCAACCTGGCCTACACCGGCCCCGGCGTGATGGCCAACAGCGGCGCGTTCAACGGCAGCGAAGCCACCGAGGACAAGGGCAGCGCCAACCCGGCCATCAAGGCCGTCACCGGCTGGCTGGAGCAGCAGGGCATCGGCCACCTGGCGGTGAACTACCGCCTGCGCGACTGGCTGATCAGCCGCCAGCGCTACTGGGGCGCGCCGATCCCGATGATCTACTGCCCCAAGTGCGGGACGGTGCCCGTGCCGGAATCCGATCTGCCCGTGCTGCTGCCCGACGACGTGGAGTTCATGCCGACCGGCGAGTCGCCGCTGAAGTTCCACGCGGGCTTCCGCAACACAACCTGTCCGTCCTGCGGCGGCCCGGCGGAACGCGAAACCGACACGATGGACACCTTCATGTGCTCATCGTGGTACCAGTACCGCTACCTGAGTCCGCACTACGATCAAGGCCCCTTCGACCCGGCCCAGGCGGCTTACTGGCTGCCCGTCGACCAGTACACCGGCGGGATCGAACACGCCACCATGCACCTGATGTACACGCGTTTCTTCACCAAGGCCATGCGCGACTGCGGCATCTTCGAGCCGACCCTGGCGGCCATGCGCCGTCTGGGCCGCGATCCGGAGCGCGCGTTCGACGAGCCAATGGCGGCCCTGTTCAACCAGGGCATGATCCTGGGCGAAGACCGCGAAAAGATGAGCAAGTCGCGCGGCAACGTGATCGACCCGGACGACCTGGTGGCCCGCTATGGCGCGGATACCGTGCGCGGCTACCTGATGTTCGCCTTCCGCTGGGATCAGGGCGGCCCGTGGGATAACCAGGGCATTCAGGGCATCATCCGCTGGTTGAACGATACCTGGACCCTGTTCGCGGAACCGGCCAGCGCCTCCGGCAAGCCCGACGCCGAGGCCGAGGCCGCCCTGCGCCGCAAAGCGCACCAGACCATCAAGCAGGTCACGGATGGGCTGGACGGCTTCACGTTCAACACGGCCATCGCCGGACTGATGGAGCTGAAGAACGCCATGCAGGCTGCCCGCAAGACGGCCGTGGCCCACAGCCCGGCCTGGCAGGAAGCGACCAGCATCTATCTGCGCCTGATGGCCCCCTTCACCCCGCACATCGCGGAGGAACTGTGGGGCCGCACCGGCGGGGCATACAGCATTCACACCCAGCCCTGGCCGGAATACGACGAATCCGCCGCCGCCGAGCACAAGATCACCCTGGTCGTGCAGATCAACGGCAAAGTGCGCGACCGGATCGAGGTCGCGGCGGACATCAGCGAGGAAGCGGCCAAGGCCGCGGCCCTGGCGACCGAAGGCGCCCAGCGCCACATGGAGGGCAAGCCGCCCAAGAAAGTGATCTACATCCCGGCCCGCGGGATGGTCAACATCGTGGTGTAAGCCACTCAACGGGGACGGCCGGCGCGGTCGTCCCCGTTTTTGATGCCCCGCCTGAACAGCTTTTGGGGGAATGCGCGGCGGGTTCTCCAACCGGGCGAATGTAAGAATCACATTAGAAACGGCCCGCAAGCGAAACATCCGGCGGTAAACGACGTATAATATCTTGAATGGCGGGCCATCCGGACACCTGATGGCCCGTTGAGCATGTTAGACGACGACTTACAAGCCTATCGGATTGGCCGGACGACCAGTTGACAGGCCCGGCAATTCGACTACAGTAAGTACGTAAGCAAAAGGCTCATGTGCCGCAGGCCCGCCCCTGACCAAGGGGGTTGAGTTCCTTGCAGGCCCTGAGCCGGATAAGAAGGCACACCCAATGATGTTCAGCGCCAATTCCCCCCGGTCCACCCCCAATGAAGACATTCCGCTCCGGGCCATCGCCACGGTGGATGCGTTGAAGGCCCTGCTCCGCGCCCGCCGCGTGGACATCTCGCTGTGGGGCACGGGCAGCGCCAAGACGGTCGAAAGTCTCCTGGAAGAAATCGCGACCGGAGAGATCGAACTCAAAGACAAACCCTTCCGCCGCGTCCTGACCGGCGTGGTCCAGGTCATCATCCGGCGCGGCGATCGCATCCTGATCGAGGCCGAACAGGTCTTTTACGATGGCCGCCGCCGCGCCCGCAACATCCCGCCCGCGGAAAAGATGCTGCCCGGCGAAAGTTACATCGACGCCGCGCGGCGCTGCCTGACCGAAGAGCTGGGCCTGACCCTGGATGGGGTCGAAATCCTGCCGGAGACGCACACTTCCAGCCAGGAGATGCGCACCTCGTGGTCGTACCCTGGCCTGCTGGGCCAGTACACCATCCACCGCGTCGAGGTGAGCGCCCCCGACCTGCCCGACTCGAGTTTCTGGACCGAGGAAGTCACGCTCGAAAACGACCCCACCGTCCGCCGCCACCTGTGGACCTGGGAGCACGAAGACCTGGTTCTGCAGACGGGCTGAGACGGCTGGCCCTCTAAATCGATCGGTGATAACATCAGCGCGACTCTGGCCGAGTCGCGCTTTTGTTGTCCGTGTAGAGGAGACCCTCATGCCCGCCCCGCAGACCATCCTTGACCTGATCGCGCGTTTCGAAGCCAATTTGGCCGACTATCGTTCCGGCCACTACAATGAAACCCAGGTTCGACGCGAATTCGTCGATCCTTTCTTCAAGGCCCTCGGCTGGGACATCGACAACGAGCAGGGCTACGCGGAACGCTACAAGGACGTGATCCACGAGGACGCGATCCGCGTGGCCGACAGCGTCAAGGCCCCGGACTATGCCTTTCGGATCGGGGGCGCGCGCCGCTTCTTCGTGGAGACCAAAAAGCCCGCCGTCAACGTCAAGGAGGATATCCATCCCGCCTACCAGTTGCGGCGCTACGCCTGGTCGGCCAAGCTGCCCCTGAGCATCCTGACCGACTTCGAGGAATTCGCCGTCTACGACTGCCGTATCCAGCCCAACAAGGCCGATAAAGCCTCCACCGCCCGCATCTTGTACCTGACCTACCGGGATTACACCGAAAAATGGGACGAGATCGCCGCGATCTTCTCCCGCGAGGCGATCCTCAAGGGCGCGTTCGACCGTTACGCGGAGTCATCCAAGAAGCGCGGCACCGCCGAGGTGGACGACGCCTTCCTGGCCGAGATGGACGAGTGGCGGCTCCTGCTGGCCCGCAACCTGGCCCTGCGCAACGCCGACCTGACCCAACGCGAACTGAACTTCGCCGTGCAGATGATCATCGACCGGATCATCTTCCTGCGCATCGCCGAGGACCGGGGCATCGAACCCGCCGAGCAACTGCGCAACCTGTCCAGGGGCAAGGGCCTCTACGACGGACTGCGCGTGCTCTTCGAGCGGGCCGACCAGAAGTACAACTCCGGCCTGTTTCACTTCCACGCGGAGCAAGGCCGCGCGGACTTTGACGCCCTGACGCCGGGGCTGAGCGTCGATGACGACACCCTGCAAAAAATCATCCGGCGGCTGTACTACCCGGAAAGCCCCTATGTCTTCTCCCAGATTCCGCCCGATATCCTCGGCCAGGTGTACGAGCGCTTCCTGGGCAAGGTGATCCGTCTGACCAAGGGCCACCGCGCCACGGTAGAGGACAAGCCCGAAGTGCGCAAGGCGGGCGGAGTCTACTACACCCCGACCTACATCGTGGACTACATCGTCAAAAACACGGTGGGCAGGCTGCTGGAAGGCCAGACGCCCGCCAGCGCCGCCGACCTGCGCGTCCTCGACCCGGCCTGCGGCAGCGGCTCGTTCCTGATCGGCGCGTACCAGTACCTGCTGGACTGGCACCGCGACCAGTACCTGGCCGATGGCCCCGAGAAACACGCCAGGGGCCGCCAGCCGCGCCTCGTCCAGACCCAGGACGGCGACTGGAAGCTGACGATCGACGAGAAGAAGCGCATCCTGCTCGACCACATCCACGGCGTGGACATCGACTCCCAGGCCGTGGAAGTGACCAAGCTCTCCCTGCTGCTCAAGGTGCTGGAAGGCGAAGCGGCGGGCGCGGGGCAGATCGCCCTGCTGACCACGGAGCGCCTGCTGCCCGACCTGGACGGCAACATCAAGTGCGGCAATTCGCTGATCGGCCCGGACTTCTACGCGGCCACCCCCCAGCAGCTTGGCCTCTTTGGGGACGCGGAGGAGATGCACCGCATCAATGCCTTCGACTGGCACGCGGCCTTCCCGAAAATCATGGCGCGCGGCGGCTTCGACGCCGTGATCGGCAACCCGCCCTACATCCGCATCCAGGCCCTCAAGGAATGGGCCCCGGTCGAGGTCGAGTTCTACAAGCAGGCGTACCGCGCCGCCGGCAAGGGCAACTACGATATTTACGTGGTCTTCGTGGAGAAGGGTCTGAGCCTGCTCAACGGGCGCGGGCGGCTGGGATTCATCCTGCCGCACAAGTTCTTCAACGCCCAATACGGGGAGCCATTGCGCGGCCTGATCGCCGAGGGCCGCCACCTGGCCGGGGTCGTGCATTTTGGCGATCAGCAGGTCTTCAAGGGCGCGACGACCTACACCTGCCTGCTGTTCTTGAAGAAGGCGGGCGTGGAAGCCTGCGAAATGGTCAAGGTGGACGACCTGGCCGCATGGAGAACCCAGGCCCAGAACGCAGCCAGTGGGACGATCCCCACGCAGAGCGTGACGGCGAAAGAGTGGAATTTCGTGGTAGGCCGGAGCGCGGCCCTGTTCGACCGCCTTCGTCAGATACCTGTCAAACTGGGAGACGTGGCTGACCGAATGGCGCAGGGAATCCGTACCAGCGCCAATGAAGTCTATGTATTGGATTTGGTTTCGTCAGATGGCGACCTTATTACAGCTCATTCAAAGCAGCTGAACCTTGATGTTGTGCTTGAACGTGGAGTAACCAGCCTTTTCTTACAAGGCCGGGAAATAAAGCCGTACCGGATCATGCCATCTGGGAAAGTAGTGATCATTCCATATCGGATTGAAAACAGTCACATCAGATTAATCGACGAACAAGAGATGCGAGGATGTTTTCCGAGAACTTTTGAGTATCTCTCAAAAAACCGAAGCTATTTGGAAGAGCGTGAACGGGGAAGGATGGGCGGTGGAAATTGGTACGCGTACGTTTATCCGAAGAATATCGACGTAATGAGCAAATGCAAGATTCTTGTACCTGACATTGCTAATCGAGCTTCCTTTGGACTCGATGAAAACGGTGACTATGCGTTCACAAGCGGATATGGAATTACGCTCAAAAATGAGAAGGCCGAGTCGATAAAGTACGTGCTCGGTCTATTGAATAGCAGATTATTGGACTTGTACCTGAAAAGCATTAGCACAACCATGCGTGGAGGATTTTTCCGCTACTTCACACAGTTCATCGAACAACTCCCCATCCGCACGATCGACTTCAGCAATCCCGCCGACCGGGCGCGGCACGACCGGATGGTGGCCCTGGTGGAGGGGATGCTCGACCTGCACAGGCGCCTGCCCGCCGCCCGCACCCCGCAAGAGAAGACCCTATTGCAGCGTCAGATCGAGGCGACCGACCATCGGATCGACGCGCTGGTGTACGAACTGTACGGCCTCACCGACGAGGAAATCCGCCTCGTGGAGGGGACGACGTAGCGCCGGAATCGCGATTCCGCCGCCACAGCCGCACCTCACACCCGCCAGTACTTGCCTCCGCCGCCTTCGCGGGCCATCAGGCCCTGCTCCACCAGCTCGCGGCGCAACTGGGCGGTGTCCTCGTGATACTGGCCCAGCAGCTCGTTGACCTCTTTCTCCGTGTACCGTCGCCCCGGCTCGAAGACGTTGACCACGTAGCGCAGCACGGCCTGCAACTTCTTGAACTGGACGGGAAGCTGCTTGAAGCGCCCGTCCGGCCCCAGGTAGTTCTTGATCACCTTGCGGTCGTAGGCATCCAGGTCGACCTCCGCCGCGGCGTCTTGCAGCGCGGCCGGGGTCAGCAGGCGGCGCGCCATCGCCTCCAGCGCGCCCGTCTCCAGGCGGTAGAGGTTGTAGTAGCTCTCCGGCCGGGCGCTGACCAGGCCCGCCTCGCTCAGCCGCGCCAGGTGATGCGACACGGTCGAGGGGCGCAGGTCGAGCAGCGCGGCAAGCTGCTCGACGGAACGTTCCTCAGCGGCCAGCAGCCCGACGATCTTGAGCCGGTTGGCGTCGCCGAGCGCCTTGAAGAAGTCCAGCAACTCCTGGGATTGTTCCGAGATATCCATTTCCACTCACTCCGATAAAACTAATTCGATAGTTGTCGAAATAATTCTATCAAATTGCCAAAAGGAGTCAAGAG
>CAZHMJ010000195.1:0-9953 GCA_964533805.1 uncultured Anaerolineae bacterium
CCCGGCATCGATCGGGGCCGGGCCATCGAAGGGGTGGAGGCGCTCCAGTTCGAGAGCGTGATGCGCGCCTTTGGCGAGGCGCGGCCGGACGTGGTGATCAACTGCATCGGACTGATCAAACAGCAGAAGCGGGCCAAAGAAGCCCTGCCGAGCATCGATCTCAACGCACGCTTTCCGCATCAGGTGGCGACGCTCTGCGCCGCATCCGGCGCGCGCCTGATCCACATCAGCACGGATTGCGTTTTCGCCGGGACGAAGGGCATGTATACCGAAAGCGACCCGGTCGACGCGCAGGATGTGTATGGACGCTCCAAAGCGTTGGGCGAGGTGGTCCACGCGGACCACGCCCTGACGATCCGCACCTCGATCATCGGGCGCGAGCTGTGGACGCGCTATGGGCTGCTGGAGTGGTTTCTGGGGCAGTCGGGGGCGGTCAAGGGCTTCCGGAAAGCCATTTTCAGCGGCTTCACGACGGCGACGATTGCCGACTTCCTGCGTGACGTGATTCTGCCGCGACCCGGCTTGCACGGCCTGTATCATGTTTCTGCTGAACCCATCGATAAGTACGATCTGCTCCAGAGGGTCAAAACGGCCTTTGGACGGCAGATCGAGATTTTGCCGGATGACTCTGTGACGATCGATCGCAGCCTCGACTCCAGCCGCTTTCGCGCCGAAACCGGGTTTGTTCCGCCCTCCTGGACGACGATGATCGACGGACTGGCGGCCGAGACTATTCCTTATGACGAGTGGAAATCATGACGAACAACCAACCTCTGCGTGACAAACGAATTCTGGTGACGGGCGGGACGGGATCGCTGGGCAAGGTGCTCGTCCGGCGGCTGCTGGCGGGCGAAATGGGCCGGCCGCGGCAGATCGTGGTCTTCTCCCGAGACGAGGCCAAGCAGCACTTCATGCGGCTGGAATATCTCCAGCGCGGCGCGGCGACCGACGAGGTCATCTACCGCAACTCTCAGGAACTGCTGACCTTCCGGATCGGCGACGTGCGCGATTTTCACAGCGTGGCGTCCGCTCTGCGCGACATCGACGTGGTCTTCAACGCGGCGGCACTCAAGCAGGTGCCAACCTGCGAATACTTCCCGTACGAGGCGGTTCAGACCAACATCGGCGGGCCGGAGAACATCGTGCGGGCCATCCGCGAGCTTCACCTACCGATCGAGACCGTGGTCGGCATTTCGACCGACAAGGCTTGCAAGCCCGTCAACGTGATGGGCATGACCAAGGCCATCCAGGAACGGGTCTTCATCCAGGCCAATCTGGATTGCCCGCAGACGCGCTTCATGTGCGTCCGGTATGGGAATGTCCTGGCCTCGCGCGGCTCGGTCATCCCGCTGTTTCACGATCAGATTCGCGGCGGTGGTCCGCTGACCATCACCACGCCGGACATGACGCGCTTCCTACTCAGTCTGGACGACGCGGTGGACATCATCTTCGCGGCGGTGCGGGGCGGCCAGCGCGGCGAGACCTTCATCCCGCGCGTGCCATCGGCCCGGATCACCGATCTGGCCGAGGTGCTGATCGATGGGCGGCCGATCGAGATCAAGGTCACCGGCGTGCGGCCCGGCGAGAAGCTCCACGAAATCCTGGTCTCCGAGGAGGAGATTTACCGTACCGTCGAGCGCGGGAACTACTACGTGATCCTGCCGGTGCTGCCCGAACTCCAGACCGGCCCGGACGAGCCGCGCTCCCTGACGCACGAATACAGTTCGGCCGATGGTCTGATGACCGCGCATGAACTGCGCGACCTGCTGGAAGCGCGTGATTTGCTGCTCAAGGATGGCGCTGCCCGGCCGCCCGAAGGGGAACTCCTCCGATGAAGATCATGACGGTGCTCGGCACGCGGCCGGAGATCATCCGCCTGAGCCGGATCATCCCTGAGTTGGACGCGCTGGCCGAGCATGTGCTGGTCCATACCGGGCAGAACTTCGATACGCGCCTGAGTGACATCTTCTTTGACGATCTGGGCGTGCGTTCGCCTGACCATTACCTGGGCGTGCGGGGCAGCAACTTCGCCGAGATCGTCGGGCAAATCCTGATCGAGACCGAGAAAGTGATCCGGGCCGAACAGCCGGATCGCCTGCTGATCCTGGGCGACACCAACAGCGGTCTGGCCGCCGTGATCGCCAAGCGGATGGGGATTCCAGTTTTCCACATGGAAGCGGGCAACCGCTGCTATGACGACCGCGTGCCGGAGGAGGTCAACCGCCGGATCATCGATCACAGCAGCGACGTCCTGATGCCCTATACCGAGCGCAGCCGGGCCAACCTGCTGCGGGAGGGGATCGCCGGGCAGCGCGTTTTTGTGACCGGGAATCCGATCAAGGAAGTCCTGGATCATTATGCTGGCCGGATCGAAAGCAGTCCGGCCCTGGCCGATCTGGGTGTGGAACCGGGGCAGTACTTCCTGGTGACGCTGCACCGGGCCGAGAACGTGGACGATCCGGCCCGGCTGGATCAGTTCATCCAGGCCCTGCACCGGCTGGGGACAGAGTACGGCCTCCCTCTGATTTGCAGCCTGCATCCCCGGACGCGCTCCCAGCTTGAGAAGCACGCCAAAGAAATGGCGGGAGGCCAGGTGCGGGTGATCGAGCCGCAGGGTTTCTTCGATTTCGTGGCGCTGGAGAAACAGGCCCGATGCGTCCTGAGCGACAGCGGCACGGTGCAGGAGGAATGCTGCATCTTCGGCGTGCCCAACGTCACGCTGCGGGACGTGACCGAACGGCCGGAGACGGTCGAGGTGGGCAGCAACATGCTGAGCGGCGCGGACGCAGAGGACATCCTGCGCTGCGTGAAGACGGTTCTTGCTCAGCCCCCGGATTGGACGCCGCCGCCAGAGTATTTGGCGACAAACGTGACCCGGACAGTGCTCAAGATCGTGCTGGGCTATCGACACCATGAGCAATAACTCAGAGAGCCATTGGGTGATCCAGACGGTCGCGGGCGCTATGCGGGGATTGCAGACGCTCAGCCCGCGCAGGCCACTCGGTTTCACCCGGGTTGCCAACTGGCTCAGTCACCATCTTCCTGTCTACGAGGGTGTCGTGCGGCTCGACGATGGGTTGCGGTTTCAGGTCAATACGGCCAGTACGATCGAGCGGAGCATCTTCTTTGTCGGTGATTTTCACCGGGTGCTGACTTCGGTGCTGCGTCGGCATGTCAAACCGGGTGCCTTTTGCCTGGATGTTGGCGCTAATGTGGGCTTCTACACGCTCAAGCTGGCTCACTGGACGGGGCCGACCGGCCGGGTGGCCGCCTTCGAGCCGAATCCGGCGATGGCAGCCCGCATCGCGCAGAATGTCCGGCTGAATGGATTTGAGCACGTGGATATCGTCGGCAAGGCTGTCGATCGGCGGGTCGGGCGGGAGCGCTTCTACATCAGCGAGAATCCGTTGTACTCATCCCTCAACGTCGTCTCCGACGCGCAGCGAGTCCTCGATGTCGATATCATCACCCTGGATGATTACGTGGCATCGGCTGGCTGGCCACGGGTCGATGCCATCAAGATCGACGTAGAAGGCCGGGATTGCAGCGTCCTGTTGGGGGCGGCAAATGTGTTGACACAGTCCAGGCCGCTGGTGACCCTGGAGTACGATTACGCGACCGACCCGGCCATCTCCCAGGAGGCCTTTGCCCTGCTGAAACGACTGGGTTACACGGTGTTTGCGCTGATTTTTCGTACGGGGACAATGGTCGATTTTGATCCGGAGGCCGCACCGCTTCGATACTCTTTCGATCTGGCTTGCTTCCCAGAGCTTTGAGAGGCTATCCGCCCGTGACCTCGGAGTAGAGGCGTTCGACGTTCCGGACGAATGCCGCCTCGCTGAAGCGATCGACGCAGTAGGCGCGAATGGCCGCCGGATCGTAGCGGTCGTAGGTGTCCGCCATCTGGCGCATGGCGGCGGCCAGGGCGTCGACATCACCGGTTGGGACGAGCAGGCCGGTGGTTTCCGTCACGAAGGAGTCTGGCCCGCCGGATCGGGTGGCGATCACGGGCTTGCCGCAGGCCATGGCCTCGATCAGGGTGAGGCCGAAGGTTTCGACCCGGCTGGTCGAGACGACACAATGGCTGGACTGGATCAACTCGCGGAGTTTTTCGCGAGACAGCCAGCCGGGAAATGAGATTCTGTCCTGGAGGTGGAGCGTTGTCGCCAGACGAACCAACCCGGCGCGCCTGGGGCCTTTTCCGGCGATCGTCAGGTGGGCGTTGCCCTGGCCGAATGCTCTGGCGAAGGCCGATAATGCTAACTCCGGCGCTTTGTTGGCGTCCAGGCGGGCGATGAGACTCAGGCTGAAGGGCGATCCGGGCGGCGTTTGGGCGGGCTGGAAAAACTCGAGATCGACGATGTTGGGCAGTACCGTGACATCCGAGCGAAAGAAATACCGGCCCATGCTCTCGGCGAGACGATCGGATACCGCCGTCAGCCGGTCGAGGTGGGCGATGGTGAACCGGATCGCCGGCTTCTGATCCGGCCAGACGGGGCCGTGGATGTAGACCGAGGAGTGCTCGGTCGCCACGGCCGGGATTCCGCGCTGTGCTTTGATGACGGCGGCCAGGTAGCCGCCATAGAGCAGACTGTGGCCGTGAACGATATCGGGCCGGCCCTGCTCGGCGCAGTAACGGTCGAACGCGGCAAGCGCCAGTTTGTCGCGCCTGGAACGCAACAGGCTGCCGTCCCAGCCCCACCAGGGTATCCGGTAGATGGTCAGGCCTGAATCCTGCTCGACCTGGAGATCGTGGCTGGCGCGCCGCCAGTTGTGGGCTGTCTGGCGCAGGCCGTGTTGGGTTCGCAGGCGGTCCGGGGGAACCAGTAGCCCTACCCGGTGACCTGCCTTGAGCAGGGCCAGCGCCTGATCGCGAAAGAAGCTGCCCCGCACCGGGTCATCCGCGGTGATGAACCAGGATGGGATGAAGAGAATGTGCATGTGGCTGGCTCCAGACTGTCCGTGGCAAAATGGGCCGGCGGCATTGTGAGATTGTAGGTCTGCTTCCGGGTGTGTCAAGCCTGTGAACCGTTCGGCAGGCTGGCGAGAGAGGTAGGGTTTGGCTTCGATGCGGATTCTGGTGGACATCACTCACCCTGCGCACGCTCATTTTTACCGTTACGCTATTCGGAACTGGCGGTCGGCGGGCTACGAGGTTTGTATCACCAGCCGGAGGAAAGATATCACCGGCCAACTTCTGACTGAATTCGGCTACGAGCACATCGAGATCGGCAAGGCGCGCCACGGGGTTGTCGGTCTTGGCCTCGACCTGGCGGAGCGGGCCTGGGGGCTGGGCAAAGTGGTGCGCGAGTTCAAGCCGGATGTCGCCACGGCCGTCGCGGGCACCTTCATCGTTTACGGATGTTTGCCTTACCGCGTGCCGACCGTGGTGTTCTACGACTCGGAGTCCGCCCGAATCTCCAACACGATCACCTATCCCCTGGCGACTGCGGTCGTGACTCCGCGCGCCTATCGCGATTCGATTGGCAAGAAACACGTGCGTTACGCAGGCTTTCAGGAAACGGCCTATACCCATCCCGACGTGTTCACGCCCGACTCGTCGGTGCTGGCTCTGGAGGGCCTGGAGCCGGGCGAGCCGTTCTCGATCGTGCGGATGGTGAGCTGGCGGGCCAGTCACGATATCGGCCGGCATGGCATTCAGAATTTGCGGGATGTGGTGGACACGTTTAAACCCTATGGGAAGGTCATCCTGACTTCGGAGGCGGGCCTGCCGCCCGATCTGCATGGGCTGGCCCTGAAGGGGCCGCGCCAGAACATGCTGCATCTGCAAGCTTTCGCCCGGTTGTACTTTGGAGAGAGCGCCACGATGGCGGCGGAATGCGCCATGTTCGGCACTCCGGCGATTTTCGTGGCCCCGTTCTCGTTTGGCAACATCGACGAGCTTCAGGGGCGCTACGAGATGGTGTACTACTTCCTCGATCCGGAGCGAGATCTGCCGCGCGCGTTGGAGCAGGCCCGCGCGCTGCTGGAAGATCCGCAGACCCCGGCGCTGTGGCAGGCCAAACGCCAGCGAATGCTGGCCGAGTTGGTCAACGTCACGGATTTCATCACCGAACTCGTGCCAACGTACGCCCGCCGGCGGTGATCCGCCTTGTGTTTGTGTTAGGGGAGGGCTGGCTCAGCGTTCGCTGTTGACGAAGCGGAGCAGGGCGATCTGCTCCGAGATCAGTCCCAGGAGAAAGACCAGCATCCCAAGCGTGAAGACCAGCCCGCCAAAGCCGCTGAACCGGTTGGCCAGGATAAGCTGGCCGAGCGTGTAGCCGCCCCCGGTCAGGAGAAGGAACAAACTGACCGGCAGGAAAATCTTCAGCGGGACGAAGAGGGTCGCCAGGCGGGTGATGGTCAGCAGGAAGCGCAGCCCGTCTTTGAGCGGGCGGACCTTGCTTTTGCCGACGCGGGCCGGCGCGGCGAAGGGCACGTATTTGACGGCGTAGCCTGCCCGAAACAGCGCGATCGTCAGGGTGGTGGGGTAGGAGTAGCCGTTGGGCAGCAGGTAGAGAAAACTGCGTGCGATATCGGTCCGCAGTACCCGAAAGCCGGATGTCAGATCCGGCACGGCACGGCCGACGATGTACGAGGCGTAGGTGTTAAAGACCTGATTGGCCAGGTCGCGCGAGACGGCGCTATCCGAGGCGCTGGTTCGTGCGCCAACCACCATATCGTAATGATCGAGCGGCTCGACCAGGCTGGGAATGATGCTGGGGGGATGCTGGCCGTCGCCATCCATCAGCAGGACATGGGTGCCGGTCGCCGCCCGGATGCCGCTTTTGACCGCCGCGCCGTTGCCGATGTTGTAGGGGTGGTTGATCAGCCGAACGCCGTCATATTGCTGGACGATCTCGGCGGTGCGATCCTGGGAACCATCGTTGACCACAATGATCTCGTCGATGTTGTCCAGCTGTTTGAGCTGCTCCAGAATTTCCCCGATCACGGCTTCTTCGTTATACACCGGCACGACCACCGAAAGCTGCACGCTGCCACCTCGATTTCACCCGGCCTGAGGGATTCACTGACAGGCCATCACCTCCCGCGTTCCAGGTCCCGGTTGATTGTTCAAACACGGATACCCGGCGTCCGATGGTAGCCGATTGCCCAGGCTTTGTCCACAGCCCTGAAAAGAACAGCCACCCGGTGAAGGGTGGCTGTGTTTAGAGCGGGTAAGGGGACTCGAACCCCTGACATTCAACTTGGGAAGCTGACGTTCTACCACTGAACTATACCCGCGTTGTTATGTTTTGGATTATAGGTCGGGGGCTGGGGGCTGTCAAGAGAGTGTTCCGTCGGAATGCAGTCCGCGGGAAAGGTGTAAGCGCCGGACAAAAGTGATATATTGGGCGCGGCTCCAGCATGCTATAATCCACCCTCGTTTTGTGTGACAGGGTATCGGATATGAAATCGCGTTACGCGCTCTTGATTGGTGTGTTGGTGAGCCTGGTCCTGCTGGCCCTGGTGTTGAATGGGGTCGATCTTCAGCGGGTCGAGGGTGCGCTGGCTCGTGCGGACTACCGGATGGCGCTGCCGGCCTTTGGCTTGCTGGTGATCGGGATGGGGACGCGCGCCCTGCGCTGGCGGGCCTTGTTGGGCGGCCGGCTGCCTTTGACGCACGCGTTTCATATCCTCAACATCAGTTACCTGTTCAACGGCGCGCTGCCTTTCCGGCTGGGTGAGTTGGCCCGGATTTTCCTCGTTACCCGCCTGCCGGAGCCGATTCCAGCCCCGACCACGCTGAGCACGATCGTGGCCGAGCGCCTGCTGGATATGCTGACAGTGATTGGCTTGCTGGGGCTGGTGCTGACCATGCTCCCCGTCCCGGCGTTTATCATGACGGCCGGACTGACGCTTGGTCTTGGGGCGGTGCTGGGTGTGATTGTCCTGGTAGTCATTGCCCGGCGGCGCGCCTGGACCCTGGGCTTGTTGCAAAGTATCCAGCAGCGGGTGGGCTGGTTGGCGCGCTTGTATCTGACCGACCTCGCGGGACGCTTTCTGGATGGCATCCAGCCGCTGGCCTCGTGGCGTGGGATGCTGATTGCCGTGTTCTGGTCGGCGGTTTCCTGGGGGCTTTCGGTAGTGGCCGGGTATATTCTGATGTATGCCCTTTTTCCGGCGCCAACCTGGACCGCCACCTTGTTGTTTATCGTCATGGCCTCGCTGGCTGTCTCCGTGCCGTATGCGCCTGGAGCCGTTGGCCCGTACGAGGCCGGGGTCGTGATGGCCCTCAACCTGACCGGCTTTGACCGGCCAGAGGGCGCAGCCGTGGCGTTCGCCATCGTGCTGCACGCGACCAACCTGGGTGTGTATGTGGTGATGGGTGTGATTGGTCTGCTGCTGGAAGGCGTCACGCTGGGGCAGGTGGCTCAGGGCGCGCGAAAGATTAAACCGGCTCCGGCACCGGTGGACTGACATTGACTGGTTTCGTGGACAGGACTCAAAAGGATTCCGGCCGACTTATGGAGCGTGGCGAGGGACTCGATCGCCTGAGAATACTGGTTCCCCAGCTTTACTACCTGCCTCACCGGACCGGCGTGCCGCTGCACATCCAGCGCGTGGCCGAGGAACTGGTGCGGCGCGGGCATGCTGTGACGGTTCTGACAGCCCGCTATAAGCCCGACCTCGCGCCGGAAGACGAGATCAACGGCGTCAAGATCGTGCGACTGCGGGCCATGCTGCGGATGAGCCGGGGCATGATCATGCCGGCTTATCCCCTGGCTGTCACCCGGCTGATTCAGGAACACGACGTGATCTGGTTTGGCACGCCGCAGCTAGAGACGGCTCTCGTGGCTTTCCTGGCGGAACGACTGGGCAAGCGCGTGGTGGTGACCCATCATGGCGATCTGGTGCTGCCGCGTGGCATGTTCAATGCGGCCATCACCCGGATCATGTACGCGTTGTACTACTACATGGCGGAGCGCGCCGGGGCGATCACCGCCTATAGCGATGACTACGCCGACCATTCCTACTATCTGATGCCGTTCCGGGATCGGGTCACGGCGATCTATCCCCCGGTGACCATCCCGCGGCCAAACCCGGCCCGAGTGGCCCAGTTGCGGGCGCAGTGGTCGCTGGACGGCGGTCCGCTGATCGGGTATGCTGGCCGGTTCGTGGAGGAGAAGCGCCCCGATCTGCTGATCCAGGCGCTGGACACTATCAACGACCGCTACCCGAATGCCCGGATCGTGTTTGCGGGTGAATACGACATCAAATACGAGGAAACCTGGCAGCGGCAGCAGGCCTTGGTCAACCGCTATCGCGACCAGTTGCTATTTCTGGGCTTGCTGACCGACATGCAGGCCATGGCTGACTTCTATGCGGCGTGTGATGTGCTGGTCCTGCCCAGCGGGACGGAGTGCTTCGGCCTGGTGCAGGTGGAAGCGATGCTGTGTGGCACGCCCGTTGTGATGACCAATATCCCCGGCGCGCGGGTGGTCGTCCAGGCCACGGGGATGGGTAAGATTGTGCCGCCCGGTGATGCGCGCCTGATTGGGGAGGCGGTGCTGGATGTGTTGCACCACCGGGATGCGTACCAGCGCCCCCGGGAGGAAATCGAGAAGATCTTCAGCTTTGAGGATACGGTGAATCGCTACGAGCGCTGTCTCCGCGCCAATGCGCGTCCACGGACGAGGGCGTGATTCATGATCGACCAGGCCGTCTTGCGGCACATGACTCGCAACGAAGCCGACATGGCGTTCAAACGCCGCGTCCAGACAATTTTTGAGTGGATCGAGCCGCGCGACGAGGCCGTGATCCTGGACTGCGCGTGCGGGCGCGGGTCACGGTGCGGATGGCGGCGTGAGGGTGGCCAGCGCCCAGAATGAGTTGTCGCCCTGCGCGACGAACTCCCGATGCACGGTCAGCACGCGATGTGACCGCAGAAAACGGTTCAAATCCTCTTGCAGTCCGTTATCGCCACGCCAATCAGTGTAACCACAAGGCTG
>CAZHMJ010000196.1:0-8429 GCA_964533805.1 uncultured Anaerolineae bacterium
CACCAGGCGATCACTGGCGGCCACGTAGATATGTTGCAGTTTGCGATGATCCATGAAGGTTTGCGTCGCCCGAATATTGACGAAGTTGACAGGGCGATTCATGTCCCTCACATCGATCAAGATGGAGAGCGGCGCTTCACACTGGTCAAGTTCCTTTGTGATGAGCCGGTTGACCGTACCTGCGTCTTCCAGCGTGTAGTCCCCCGAAATCGAGAGAAACAGCACTTTGTTGGGGACTTGCCACGATAGATTGTAAGCCATCGCGTCTTCTCGTTTCAGTCTCGCGAACACTTAGAGCAAGGACTCCAGCTCACGGGCAAAATGCGTCGCATCCAACGGTTTGGAGAAATACGCATCGAATCCGGCGCGCAGCGCCTGCTCTCGCGTCTTCGAGGTGTGGAAGGCAGTCACCGCCACACAGGTCAGGTTCTGGGTCTCGGCATGCGACCGAATCTCCGACAGCAGTTCCCAGCCGTCTTTCCCTGGCAGGGCCAGGTCGATGATCACCGCCTGATAACTCTTCCCCAACTCAAACAGGTTGTGGGCTGCCTTCTCCGCATCTCCAACGACTTCGTTCGGGATATTCAGATAGCCGATGACATGAGAAACCAGCTTCTGTCCATCCGGATCATCTTCGACGATCAGAATTGGCTTTTTCATGATCTCCTCCTAGGACCTAGAGCCGCAGGTAGTCGCTGAGCTGGGGAATATCCAGCAGCAGTGTGAGTAGTTCATCCATGAACGTGTTGGCGGTCAGGGGTTTGGTCAGGTAGTTATGGAATCCGGCGCCAATGGCCCGTTCACGGTCGCCCTTCATGGCATGCGCGGTGAGGGCAATCACTGGGATGTTATCCGTATAGACTGTGGATTTCAACTCGCGCAAGAATTCCCAGCCGTCCATTTCCGGCATCGAAAGGTCCGAAATGACAAACCGTGGCTTGACCTTCTTCACCAGATTGACGCCTTCCTTGCCATTGGTCGCCGTATGCACATTCGCGCCATAGAAGTCGAGAATGTAGCGGGCCACCTCCAGGCTATCCGGCTCGTCGTCGATGACAACCACATCCCAGTCTTTTAGCAGATCGGGAGGTATATGGCTCATGCGATTGCTCCTTCAGGCTCTTCAACTGTGTCCAATGGTAGTGTGACCGTGAACGTACTGCCCTTCCCCACTTCACTCCGCAAGGAGACCGTCCCCCCCATGGCGCGGGTCAGCTTCTGAACCAGCGAGAGGCCCAGGCCGGTCCCGCCATACAGGCGCTTGGAAGAACTGTCCACCTGGCGGAATTCATCGAAGATGTACTCGCGGGCGTGCGGCGGAATACCGATCCCGGTGTCACTCACGCTGATCGCCCAGCTTGCTTCATTGACCTGTTCCAGATCGAGCGTGACCCGCCCCTTATGAGTGAATTTGAAGGCATTGCTCAGCAAGTTCGCGGCAACCTTCGAAAGCGCGTCTTCATCCGCCAGTAATTCAGATGGCAGATCGGGGTCGACGGTTACAACGAACTCGATGCCCTTCTCCTCCGCCAGCACGCCGATCTCGCGCCGCCACTTTTCCGCGAGCGATTCCGGCGAAACGCGATCCTTGACCAGTTCCAACCGCCCGGCTTCGATCCGGGACAGGTCGAGGAAGTCATTGATCAACTGAAGCAGGCGCTTGCTGTTGGCGCTCACACGCCGGATCATGTCCTCGGCGCGCGGGCTGAGATCGATCCCCATGCCGCTCAGCATGATACTCGTGAAGCCTTCGATCGCATTCAGCGGCGTGCGCAGCTCGTGCGACATCGTTGATAGGAACTCGGACTTGAGACGCGAGTTTTCCTCGGCGATACGCTTGGCTGCCAGCAGGTCCTCGATCAGCTTCTCGCGCTCGACGCGGGCGTTTTCGAGCTGCTCCACGTTGTCCTGGAGGCCCTTCAAGGTCTGCTCCAACTGCCCTGTCATCTTGTTGAAGGTACGGCCCAGCAGGGCGATCTCGTCGTTGCCGGATTCGTTCGCCTGGGCCGAGAGGTCGCCCGCCTGGATGGCTTCCGCGACATGCGACATCTGGACGATGGGCTTGACCACGCGCCGCACGTTCCAGACCACGATCGCCCCGGCGATGACCAGGGTGGCGATCGTGATGTTGGCGGCCAACCGGCTCAGGTCCGAAGCCAGTCGCGTCGCGTTCCCATACGCGGTCTCCGCCACGATCGTGAGTTTCAGGTCCTCCAGTTGCAGCGTGTCCATCGCCAGGATCACGTCGCCACCGGCCAGCCCGGTATGCCGGCCCTCGGAGTCGGGCAGGCCGAAAACGGTTTCGTTGAGCACGTAACTCGGGTTGCGATGGGCGATCACTACGTCGTTGCTGTCAACGATGTAGACATCCTCGCCTTCCGTGAGGTTCAGCCCGCGGAGGATTTCTTCTTCAATGTTCTGGAAGCGCACGTCAGCGACGAGTACATACCCGACCTCGCCAGTATACAGGTCCTCGATGGGAATGTCGATCGTAATCATCCGATCGCGTGCCATCTCATCAAAGTACACATTGCTGAACGTGATCGTATTGGTATCGACAGTGCGCTGGAACTGCGGCTCAGCCCCAAACGTGCCCAGATCGTTTGAGGTTACGATTTCGCCACGGGTCACGCGGATCAACTCCTGCCCGGCGGCGTTGACCAGGGAAAACTGGTAATAGGCCGGTTCATGGCTGAGCATGGTCAGGAGCACATTCTTCTGATCTTCCGGGTCCAGGGTGTCAAAACCGTAGACCTGGGTCAGGACGCGCAGTTCGTTCTGGCGCTCATTGAAGAAGGCGCCCAGACTGATCGCGGTCTGCCGCGCGAGCTGGTGCTGCAAGTTGACCGACTGCTGCTGGAGCGTGTCGGTCCCCCGCGAAGAGACAAGCGCCCCCACGATCACGAGCGGTATGATGGTCAGGCCGAGAAACAACAGGGTCAAACGGACGCGCAGGCTGTTGAACATAACATCACCACCCCTTACCCTTACCGATCATGTGCGAAGGATTCACAGCCTTGTGCTTACCCACCCTCGCTGTTCAGGGCATCGAAGTAACCACGCCGAACGATCAGATCAGCCTGCCGCAGGATGCCGGCGGGAATCTCCATCCCCAGATCCTCGGCCGCCTCGAGGTTGATGGTCAGCACATTCTCGATGGTCTGAACCGGCAGTTCCGCTGGGTCCGCGCCGCGGAAAATCCGGTCCACGATGCGTGCGGCTTCCGCGTCACTTTCGTAGATGCTCGGCCCGTAGCCCATCAGGTAGCCTTGCGTGGGCGTATCCATAATCCCGGCGATCGGGATTTTCTGCTCCATCGACACGGTGTTCAATTCCGCGAGAAACGTGAAGTCGTACATCACATAGGGCGTCAGGAACAGCCAGTCGACACCTTCGGGAATGTTGGCCAGCGCGGCCAGGCCCGTCTCCGTGTCGGAGATCGGCACGGGGATGACTTCCAGCCCAAGATCCTCACCGACGACGAGCACCTGGTTCAGGACAGTATCGCCCTCAAGAGCAAGCGGGTTGTACATGAAGTACACCTTGTCCGTGGCCGGGTTGATCTCGGTCAGGACCTGCAAGCGGCGCTCGTGAGGCCGGTTGGTGACAGAGCCGGTCAGCATACCGCCGGGGCGGACAAGGTCGGCCACAGCCCCGGTCGCTACGGGGTCGTCGGCGCGGGCGAATACGATCGGCACACCGGGAAAAGTCTCGGCGTAGTTGACGGCATCCGTATCGGTGTTGGTGACGACGATATCCGGGTGTGCGTCTACAATGGCCTGGATCCGATTCTGCCACTCGACCTCCCACTCTTCCGGGGTCATCGTGTCATAACCTTCATAGGTCAGAGACAGATAGGTGACATTCTCACCCTCGATGTAGCCGAGTTCGGCCATCTGATCCAGGAAACCCTGGCCGCTGTACCAGAGAAGGTTGGCAACCACATAGTCTTCGGTTCCCTGGGCAAAAACACTCCCCGATGCGGCAAGCATCAGGATAGTGACGGCAAGGAGGAGGCGTTTGGTTGGTTTCATGCTCGCATTCTTCCATTCTGCTAGACTTGGCGGATACCGGGCGTTGCCTTGACGTAGGAATAAGCGTACGTGATTCCAAATGTACGGAACACTTGAAATCTCAACTCTTGATTATGATACCGCATTTTCATTGTCGACACATAAAGAATTCGTGAATAATTCAGATAAATATACAAAGGAGGTCTGATCTACAGGGCCACTTCAGGCCGCCGGCCCGCCGCGAGGGGACAACCTGACGTGAGAGTCAGAGGAATAGGTTGTTCTACGAAGCGGGGGAAAGGGAACCGGCGTGCAGCGGCTGGCAGGACTGGCGCACGATCAGCTCAGTCTGGAGAATCGTCCGTTCCGACAGCAGCTTGCCTGCGTCAATTGCCTGCAGTAGCATGCGGGTCGCCATGCGACCCATCTCAACCAACGGCTGGCGGATCGTGGTCAGCGCGGGATGCACATGAGCCGCTTCCGGGATGTCGTCGAACCCGATGACGGAGATATCCTCCGGAACCCGCAAGCCTTGGCCGCGGATCACATCCATTGCAGCAAAGGCGCCTGCATCATTGGCCGCGAAAATGGCCGTCGGCCGCACTGCCCGATCGAGCAGCACCCGCGCGGCCTCGCAGCTCTCCACCTCATCGAAGAAGCCCTCGCGCACCAGATTGGAATCGAAAGGGACGCCATGCTTCTCCAAAGCAGCCCGATAGCCGCTCAGCCGGTCGATGCCGGCGCTCAGGCGTTGGTCGCCCGCGATATGGGCGATCCGGCGGTGTCCGAGACTGAGCAAATACTCAGTTGCGTCAAAGGCGCCCTGCCAGTTTGTGCCCACCACGGCAGGACTGTAATCATCAAAGCCCTGATGATCGATGACGACATACGGGAATCGGCTTTGATAGAGTGACTCCACGTAAGCTTCCGAGTTTCGGGGCACCAGCAGGAGCAGGCCATCGGTCATACCGCGGGTCAGGGCTGCGACATAGCGTGACTCCTTCATCTGGCGATGATGGGTCGTGTACAGCATCAGATCGTACTGGGCCGCGGCCAGCTCCGCGTCGATGCCGCGCATGATCATGCCGATATAGGTATTGCCAAGCTCAGGCACGAGCAGGCCGATCACCCGCGATCGCCCCCCGGCCAGGCTCCGCGCCTGCTGGTTGGCGATGTAGCCCAGCCGCGCAATGGCCGCCAGCACCTTCTCGCGTGTCTCCGGGTGGACGTACGGGTAGTCGTTGATCACGCGCGACACGGTCGAGTAGGAAACTCCAACCTCGCGGGCGATGTCCATGATAGTCACGCTGTCGATCTTGCAGGGTTTACCCATGCGCTCTTCTCATCCCGCAGCGATTGCCTGATCTTCAGGTGGTAAGCCTACCTCCATCGGGAGTCTTTGCCTGCCTTTGGAGCCTCCCACTGCCCGAACAGTCCCCAATCAGCGTCTCAACAAACCAGCAGAGTTGACGGCCATTACATTTACATCGTAAACTAAGTCTACAACCGATCTGCAAGCGCTTGCAAGACCGGACAGAACAGGGTCAGGCACGCCTGGACGAAAATCCTGCACACGTTGGGAGCGCTTTCCGGCACGCCGGGAGTTGGTGCGAAACGGATGGATGTGTTGAGCACGCCAAGATCGACCGAGCCGGGCGGGATATCCGGCGCGAGCCTGGTCAAATTGTGCGATCAGAGTCAAATCGCTGGGCGGGCCTGCGGCTGAATGCTTGACATACAATCTGAATGACAGTACGCTATTTTGTAGATGTTTTCAACAATTACACCCCTTGCTCATGGGGAGTCGCGCCTGAAAACGCAGAAATTGGCCGAATTTCATAGAATTGACCCGGCAAGAACGGGCCGGAGCGAGGGCTTTTGGCCTGATTATCAACATTTTCAGCCCGGACCTGGACGAAACGACTGATCTGGCTGGTTTGGGTTGACGGCTCCCAATTCCACCCGTGTCTGAACCCGGAGCATCGGGCGTTCAGTTGTTTTTGCTGCAAGATAGTCTGTGCAATGCCCTGCCGTAAAGCCCGGCGGCAGGTGGGTCGAATGCAGATTTCGCCGCCGCCTGAGACTGAAATACCGACTGGTGTTTTTTCTACTCGTCGATGGAGCAAATGCAATGACCACTGCCCCTGCCACAATCCAAGCCAAGTCTGGAATAAAACGGTTCATCCAATTTCGTGAGTTCAATGTCCTTATTGCCTTCTTGTTGTTGTGCCTCTTCTTCTATGTCCAACGCCCCGATACCTTCCTCAAACCCCAGAACGTTGCCGTCATCATGCGTTTCGTCGCCACCTTCGGCATGCTGGCCATCGGCGAGGTCTTCATCATCATCACAGGCGGCATTGACCTCAGCATTGGATCGCTCACCGCGCTGACCGGCGTGACCTGCGCCTGGATGATGCTCAACGGCATCGAAACGCTGGGCATACCGCCGGTGGGGATGATCCCGGCCATCCTGATCGCGATGGTCATGGGCATCCTGGCCGGGCTGTGGCACGGCTTCTTCGTCACCAAGATGCGCATCCCGCCGTTCATCATCACCCTGGGCACCTGGCTGATTGCCCACGGTCTGGCAGCCGTCATCACACGCGGTTACCCGATCGTGTTCGAGATGGGAGACCCGTTCCTGACCCTCGGCCAGGGCAGCGTGGGGGATGTGCCTATCTCGTTCCTGATCTTCCTGGTCATGGCCGCGATCGCCTGGATCATCCTGAGCTACACCAAGCTCGGCTACCGGGTCTACGCCGTCGGCGGCAACCTGGAAGCCTCCCGCCTGTCGGGTATCAACGTGGATCGCGTGCGGATGTTCTGCTACGGCACCAGCGGCGCGATGGCCGCGCTGACTGGCGTCCTGCTGGCCTCCCGCCTGGGCCAGGGCACACCCACCGTCGGCGCGTCGTATGAGCTGTGGGCAATCGCCGCGGCAGTCATTGGCGGAACCAGTCTCCTCGGCGGCGAAGGCACCATCCTGGGGGCGATGGTCGGCGCCGCCATCATCGGAGTCATGCAAAACGGCATGGTTCTGCTGAACACTTCATCCTATTTGCAGGAAGTTATCCTGGGAATCGTCCTCGTCGTCGCCGTCACCTATGACACCCTGCGGCGCAGAGCCAGCCGCTGACCTTTCTCAGAGGCGACCGGCGAATGACCCAACGAAAGGAGGTGGGCCGCTCACTTGCATGGACCGTTGTTCGTCGAATTCGAGGTTTTTGTTCCTCACGACAGAGGCCCTTCACTCAGTTTTAGGAGGAGTCACCAAAATGAAGCGTAGTCTCATGCTCGCCCTGGTTGTGGTGTTGATCGCCGGCCTGTTCACGGGCGGCCTGGTCAGCGCTCAAGATGACATCACGATTGTGGTCATTGGCAAGTCCATTCACCCGTACTGGTCGAACGTCGAGCTGGGCGTCCGGGCCGCCGGGGAAGCCCTGGGCCTGCCCGCGGAAAATGTGATCTTCTTCGTGCCCCCGCGCGAAGACGTGGCTGCACAGATCCAGGCCATGGAAACCTACATCGCCCAGGGTGTGACCGGCATCGCCATCGCTCCCTCCGACCCCAATGCCCTCGAGCCGGTCATGGCCCGCGCGGCGGAAGCCGGGATCTTCGTCACCACCCTCGACACGCCGCCGGTTGACGGCAGCGTCTCGCTGGTCTACATCGGCACCGACAACTACACCGCCGGCACCATCGCGGGCGAAGCCATGAAGCAGCTCCTGCCCGATGGCGGCCTGGTCGGCATCGGCCGCGGCTCCGACACCGCCCTCAACGCCCTGCAGCGCACGGACGGCTTCCTGGCCGCCCTCGAAGGCAGCGCCATCACCACCCTCGAGCCGGTCAACGACCGCGAGGACTCGGCCACCGCTCTCAACCTGGCCAACTCCACAATCTCGGCCAATCCTGACCTGGCCGGCGCCTTCGGCGTCTACGCCTACAATGGCCCCGCCTGGGGCACCGCCGTCAATGAAGCCGGTCGCGCCGGCGACATCAAGGTTGTCGCCTTCGACGCCACGACCGACATCATCAACTACATCAAGTCGAACGTGATCCAGGCCACGGTCGCCCAGCGCGAGTACGACATGGGCTATCGCTCGGTCGAGTTGATCTACAACATGGCTCAGATGGGCGTGGACGCCGCCATCGCCGCCTCTGGCGCGGTCGACGGCGTGATCGACACCGGCGTGGACGTGGTCACCCCGGGCAACCTGGCCGACTACGCCGCCAGCCTCGACGAGCGCAACATCCCGCACGAATGGTCGATCGAAGGCTGGACCGCCCCTGAAGACGCCTTCGTCTTCGTGGCCCCTGCCGCCGCGCCATCCGTCGCCCCTGAAGATGTCACCATCGTGGTGATTGGCAAGTCCATTCACCCGTACTGGTCGAACGTCGAGCTGGGCGTCCGGGCCG